>NZ_JCALDR010000003.1:0-403504 GCF_059812965.1 Mycobacterium sp. NGS29 | reverse complement strand
CAGGCCGCCCTGGCCTCCGGTGCCGTTGCTGCCAGCCAAACCGTTGTCGACGGTTTTGCCGGCCGCGCCGGCATCCCCGCCGGTGCCGCCCTGACCACCCTGACCACCCATACCGCCGCCAGTGGCACCGGTGGTGGTGGTGCCGGTGTTCGAACCCCCGAGGCCGCCGCCACCACCTTGACCGCCGCTACCGCCGTCACCGGCCTGCCCGCCGCCGACACCGCCGATGCCTTTGCCGCCGTCACCGCCGCCACCACCGGCACCGCCCTGGCCGCCCTGAGCACCGGGGGAGGGGGCCAGGAGGTCGTCGTTGCCGTTGACTCCGGTGGCGCCGCGGCCGCCGTCACCGCCCGCACCGCCCCGCCCGCCGCCGCCGTGGGCGCCGTCGGCGCCGCCCTGGACACCTTGGCCGCCGGCCCCGGCATCGCCGCCGGCACCGCCCTGGCCGCCGTCGGCGCCTTTGCCGCCCCCGCTGGCACCGCTGGTGGTGGTCCCGGTGTGGGTGCCGCCCGTACCACCATCACCACCGGCCCCGCCGATACCGCCGGTGCCGCCGTTACCGCCGCCGACCCCGTTGATCCCGGCGCCGCCGTTACCGCCCTGGCCTCCGGCCCCGCCCTGCCAACCCGCGGTGCCCGCGGTGGGGACAGTCGAGGAGAGCCCGGTGGTCCCGAGATCGCCGCGCCCGCCGGTGCCCCCGGTACCGCCGGTCCCGCCGCTGCCCGCGCCGCCGCTATGACCGTGGGTCCCGAACACTCCGCCCGATCCAGCGGCCCCGCCCAGCCCGGCACCGCCACCGGTGCCGCCGGTACCGCCGGTGCCGCCCTCGATCTGGTAACCGAGACCGCTACCGCCCTCACCGCCCATGCCGCCGGTCCCGCCGATCCCCCCGACACCGCCAGACCCCCCAGCGCTGAACAACCCGTAGGCCGAACCGCCGTCCCCACCAAGACCCCCGGTGCCCCCGTTAAAACCCAGACCGCCCTTACCGGCGCTCAGACCACCACCAGCGGTCCCGGTCTGACCGGTACCGCCTTGTCCGCCGATCCCGCCAGCACCGCCATCACCGGCACCCCCACCGAACAGGGCCCGCCCAGCCCCACCAGCACCCCCGGTGCCACCCGCTCCGCCCACACCGCCAAAGCCATCTCCGCCGCTACCGCCCACCCCGCCGACCCCGCCGAACCCGGCCAACCAACCCCCGGACCCGCCGGCACCACCGGTGGCGCCGATCCCACCCGCCACCCCGGTGCCGCCCCTACCGCCGGCCCCACCATTGCCCCACAAACCCGCATCACCACCCCGACCACCGGCCTGCCCCACCGCACCCGAGCCGCCGGCCCCACCGTTGCCCCACAAAATCCCGCCATCGCCCCCCGCCTGGCCGGTGCCCGCCGCCCCATTGGCCCCATCACCGATCAACGGCCGACCCAGCAACGTGTTCGTCGGGGCATTGATCACCCCCCACACACCCTGCTCCAACACCTGCAACGGCGAAACATTCACCACCTCCGCAGCCCCATAGGCCGCCCCCGCACCACTCAACGCCGCCACGAACCGCTCATGAAACACCCCCACCTGCACACTGAGGGCCTGATACTCCGCACCGAAAGTGCCGAACAACCGCGCCACCGCCGCTGATACCTCATCACCGGCCAACGGCGCCACCCCCACCGTCGCCGGCCCCGCCGCCAACGCCGCCGCCCGCACCACCTCCCCAAGACGACCCAACTCACCCGCCGCCACAGAAACACCCTCAACCGAAGCAACCACAAACGACGACAATTCAGGTCCTCTCCCAAAGACACCACAACGCGAATTCGCGAGAAACGCTACACGCGACACACCCTCACCACAGCCAATGCCAGAAATTGAAAGAAATGTCGTATTGAGCGTTTGCGGCATGTTACGAGTCGTTCATCAGTGCTGGCGAATGAGTTGGACTCGGATGACGTCCCGAACGCCGATGTACTGGCCTTAGCTGCAGTTGTCTTTCAATACACGAACAAATCAGAATACGTGGGTGAATTAATTAAGTTGGGCGCAGCACGGACCGGGGTGATCACCGCGCCACGGCGCAAGGCCGCAGCGCCGACGCAACGGGTTCTCAAGGCAGACAGAGCGTTACGACAGGGGCATGCCTGCTGAATGGGCGGTCGTCGCGCAATGTGGGTGGGCGCCGGTTCGAGGTCGAAACTTCGCGGTGGTGGCAGCGGGGCGTAGGCGAGTAGTCCCCAATTAATAGTGAACGCGACTCGCCGATCCCAAGAAACGTCCACGGTTCAACCACCCAGCGACGCGTTAGCCTGTGCTGCAACAGTCAGCACAATCAGCGGTTTCCCGTATTGAGGCCGCACGACCTGCCTTACCTACCTGACCGCAATATTTGAATTTCATTCGAGTCTGCCAAAAGGTCGCAGTCTCACATGTAGCGCGATGGCGTCCGTTGTGTATGTGGCAGAGAGCAGAGATGGTGCTGTTGCGCGACCGGCGGTTAGTCGGATGGCGGCCACGGAGGAGAACAGCCTGGGGCCGCGCAGATGCAGCGGGTCCTGTCGCTTGAGCGACTAGGCGTCCGGGTACCCACCCAGGTACCTACCGAGGGAGATGCCATGAAAACCGTCGAGGACCGTCGCGCCCGAAGCCGCATTCCGCGTTCGCGCGGCGCCGTCACTGGGTTGCTCCTAGTCATTCTGGGCGTCTGGGGAGCGCTGATCCCGTTCGTCGGCCCCAATTTCGACTTCGCCTACACCCCCGGACAGGCCTGGACCGCGGCACGTCTATGGCTGGAAGTGCTGCCGGGCGTGGCCACCGCGCTTGGCGGTCTGTTGTTGATCGCTGCCCGGAGTCGCGGCCCCGCGATGCTGGGCGGATGGCTGGCCGCCCTCGGCGGCACCTGGTTCGTGGTTGGCACCGCTTTCGCGCCGATTCTGCGGATCGGCAGTGTTGGAGACCCGGTCGGCGCGTCGGATGCCAAGCGCGCTGCTGTGCAGATCGCGTACTTCTCCGGGCTAGGTGCGTTGATCATTTTTCTCAGTGGGGCGGTCTTGTCGCGCTTAGTGGTTCGGTTAGCACGTGAGGTTCAGTCGGTGCCGTCGGCCCAGCCGGTGGAGGCCCGGTCCGAGCAGCAGTACACCGGCTTGGTCGAGCCGGATCGCGACCCGCAGCAGACGGATGTGCTGACCACTCCGCGCGACCAGTACGTGCCCGCCGAAGGGCACAAGCGTGGGTTGTTCCGACGGCACCGCACACCGGTCGCGCACCAGTAGTGAGCACTGGCAGGGGCCTGACGGGGCTGTGACCAGTTCGGTCGGCGCCATCTTGGGCGTCTGGGACCGGGGTGCCGCCGCTGAAATTGGGGTTTCCACCAGTCCGCTGGTATCAAGCGCTGCGTTGTCAGCCGGAGTGGCCATTACCCCTTACCAGATCATCAATACCGTTGTCGGGGCGGCGCCGGGGCATTTACATGCGCCCGTTACTACGCATACGCCAACGAATCCGGATACGTGACTGAATTCAGTGCGCGGAGGTCCGCGCCAGGCGCAAGTTCCACCACTCGGCGGCACCGTACTCGGCAACGCCGCGATGAGTGTGCAAGGTGTGCAACGTCTTTCAGTGGAAAACGACTACCGGTCCAGCGCGATGCGCCCGGTGACACGGGATGAATAGGTGGCTCGAGGCCGCATGGGAACTGTGACAGCAGCGGAAAACGAAAAATGAACCCTCATTGCGAAATCGCTGAGCTGCAGTGCAGTTCATCGGCGATGCTTCGCAGGGGTAGCGATGGTCAGTGCCGCGCGTTAGGCAGCTAACTTTTACCGCTACGTGAAATTTCAGAGCGGCGTCGCTACCGCCTCTATTGAGGCTGACAATTGATTAATCTTTGAACCGATTAACAGGCTGCGGATCCACGGCGAGGGGCCGGCGACTGTGGTGCTGCCGGTGCCCTCGCGGACGTGGGAGACGTCGTTCATGTCATTGGTGGTCATCACTGCGAAGCACCCAGCTCAGCCGCTGCGGAACTGGGCAACCTTGCGTCCTCGCTCAGCGCGGCCAATGGTGCCTGTTCGACGGGCTCAATTGAACATCGTCATTCCGTCTAAAGCACCGAAAAAGCAGGTGCCCGGCTGACCAAGCCGGACACCTGCCTCAACCGTCGCCCCACCTACAGCAAGCCGAGCAACTGCAGATCGCTGGCGTACTTTTCGATGACCGCCGGCGTGACATGCGGGATGTCCTTGTCCGGCCCGATCTTGGCTTCCTGCACTGCCGCGCGGAACCGGTCCGTCGGGGCCATCGACCCGTTGATCGGCTTCTCCGGCTGCTGGTAATTGTGCAGCAGTGGCAGCAATGAGTACTGCCGTTGCCGTTCCGGCAGACCCCGCAGCGAGGTCTCGAAGCGTCGCAGCCACTGCTGGTAGTCGCCGATCCGCTCGATCGCATACCCGGCGTCCACCAGCCAGTCGATGAACTCGTCGAGGCCGATGCCGTCGTCGTACGGGTTCATCACGTGGTAGGTCTGGAACCCGATCTCGGGAACCTGCGCACCCAGCGTCGAGATCGCGTCGGCGATGAACTCCACCGGCAACCCGTCATAGTGGGCGCGCTGACGGTTGCCGTCGGCGTCCAGTTCGTAGAACGACTTGGGCGCGATGCCGGAGGCCACCACACTCAGGATGGTCCGGGTGAACATGTCCGGCAGGTTCAGCTGACCGGCGTAGGTGGTGTCAGCCAGGATCATGTCGCAGCGGAATACCGCTACCGGCAACCCGCACAGGTCGTGCGCCTCGCGTAGCAGCACCTCACCGGCCCACTTGCTGTTGCCGTAGCCGTTGGCGTAGCTGTCGTTGATCTTGCGTGTCGCGCTCATCACCCGGACGTCGGCGTCCTCGACGAACTTGCCCGGTGTGATCTGGTCGCCGACTCCGATGGTGGAGACGTAGGTGTACGGCTTTTGCTTGCTGGTCAACGCGATCCGGATCAGCTCGGCGGTGCCCAGTGCGTTGGGCCCGAACAGTTCGCTGTACGGGAGCACGTGGTTGACCAGGGCGGCGGGGTCGACGATGAGGTCGACGGTGTCTGCCAGCCGCTGCCAGGTCGCAGCGTCCAGACCCAGGTTGGCCTCGCCCTTGTCGCCGGCGATCACCTCGAGGTGATCGGCCGCCAGCTTGCGGTAGTGCGCCAGCAGCTTGGGGTCACCGCTGTCGAACGTCCGGTCCAGGCGCTCACGGGCGTCCGCGTCACTCTTGGCCCGTACCAGGGCGATGACTTTGCCGTCGACCAGGTCCATCCGTTCCAGCCAGTCCAGCGCCAGGTAGCGGCCCAGGAAGCCGGTGGCGCCGGTCAGCAGCACGGTGCGCACCTCAGTGGCCGGTCCGGGCAGCTGCGGGGCGGCGGCCAGGGTTGCGGCGTCGATGAACTTGTCCAAGGTCAGGTCGGCGGCGTGCACCTCGGTGGCGCCCCGCCCGTGCACCGAGGCGAAGGTGGGCCGCTTGGACCCGGCCTGCTCGGCTTCGATGTAAGCGGCGACAGCGGCCAGGTCGTTGGCCGGGCTGACGATCACGCCCACCGGCACGTCGACGTCGAAGATCTCGTTCAGCAGGTTGCCGAACGTCAACGCGGACAACGAGTCGCCGCCGAGATCGGTGAAGTGCGCCTCGGGAGACACCTCGGAACTGGCTGCCCCGAGCATGGCGACGGCGGCCCGGGTGACGGTGGCCAGCACGGGGGCGTCCTTGCCGGTGCGGCGAAGTTCGCTCAGCTCGTTGGCTTGGCCGGCGGCCAGGTCGGCATACAGCTGTTCCAACCGCTCCCCGTAGTGCGCCTTGAGCTTTGGCCAGGCCAGCTTGCGGATGCCGGTCAACAGGCCGTTCTCCAGGGTGAACGGCGCGGTCTCGACGATGAAGTCGCGCGGCACCTCGTAGGACTGCAGGTCGGCGTCGCGGGCCACGGTCTGCAATGAGTCCGCGATCAGCGGCTTCAGCTCGTCGACGGAATACCGCGCCAGCGCGTCTTCGGTGGGCACCACGACCGCCAGCAGGTAGGGGTGTGCGCTGTTGCCGTAGACGTAGATCTGCCGGACCAGCGGGCTGTTGCCGAACACCGCTTCCAACTTGGCGACGGTGACGAACTCGCCCTGCGCCAGTTTCAGCACGTTGTTGCGTCGGTCGACGTAGACCACCCGGTTGGGACCGACCTCGGCGACGACGTCGCCGGTGCGGTAGTAGCCGTCTGCGTCGAACACGTTCGCGGTGATCTCGGGCCGTTTGTAATAGCCGGGGAACATGTTCTCGGTCTTGAGTAGCAGCTCGCCGCGCGGATAAGGCCGGTCGGTGTTGAAGTAGCCCAGGTCAGGCACGTCGGCCAACTTGTAGTCGATCACCGGTGGACGCTGCACTTCGCCGTCGAACAGGACCATGCCGGCCTCGGTGGAGCCGTAGCCGTCCAGCAGGTGCATTTCGAGCAGAGACTCGACCCAGGCCTTCAGCTCCGGGGAGGTGGGCGCCGAGCCGGTCATCGCGAAGATGAACCGGCCGCCGAGCAGCTGCTGGCGCTGCCTGACCAGCACCTCGGCCGGGTCGGCGCCGTTGTCGACCTCGCGCAGGAATTCGCCGTACAGCGTCTCCCAGATGCGTGGCACGAAGTTGAGCTCCGTAGGCCGCACCAGGGCCAGGTCTTCGAGCAGGGTGGACAGGTCACTTTTGGCGGCGAAGTACGCGGTACCGCCGTTGCCGAGCGTGCCGTAGAGGATGCCGCGGCCCATGACGTGGCTCATCGGCATGAAATTGAGGGTGATCGACGCAGCGGTGGGGCCGAACCAGTTCTTGGCCGACCGGCGGAACATCTTGGCGACGTTGTGCTGCGGGTACATCGCACCCTTGGGTGCACCGGTGCTGCCGGAGGTGTAGATCAACAGCGCCAGCGCATCCTCAGCCACGTCAGCTACCGGGGCGCCCGGTAGGGCTTCGCCACGTCCGAGCACGTCAGCCAGCGTTTCGACCGGCACGCCGGAGTCGGACAGGGCTGCGACGGCACCATCGAGGGCCTCCCGTTGGTCGTCGACCTCGGGGTGGTAGTCGAACACCACCAGCTTGGTGGGGGTGAACCCGGCGCGGATCAGCTGCACGGCGTCGGTGAGCTGGTTGATGCTCGCCGCGAGCAATCGGGGCTCGGTCTCGGTGACGATCGGCTGCAGCTGCGCGATCGAGGCGCTGGTCTGCAGCGGAACCGAGACGGCGCCCATGCTGCCCAAGGCCATGTCGATGCTGGTGTAGTCCACGCTGGTGAAACCGAGCACGCAGACCCGGTCACCGGCCTGCACGCCGTCGGCGGCCAGGGCGTTGCCGATCGCGGCCATGCGGTCGCCGAGTTCGCCATAGGTGATCGTCTCGAAGCGGGGGAGAAGTTTGAGGGTGGTGCGTCCGGTCGCAGGGTCGGCGATGAACTCCACAGCGCGCTGGCCCAATGCGGGCCGGGCAGCGTAGCCCTGCACGACGGTCTGCAGCACGTGCGGGAGCCGCAACTCCGGGCGCTGCAAGGCCTCGGCGACGGCTGGGTCGGGCTGGGCGGCGGCGAATTGCGGATCGTTGGCGACGAGGTCTTGGGTACGGCGGGTGAGCTGCTCTTCTTCAGTGATGGTCGACATGGCAATCCTCTTCGAACGAAAAATTTGCTTTGAAGGCTATGTGCGCTGCGTTGCGCTGACTATAAGAACGTTAGCAAAACTAACATTATTCCTCAACGGCCCCGGCTGGGGAGTGCCTGTGAGTTGCAACACCGGTGTCAGCGTGGTATTCCACCCCGGTGCCGTCGCGCGTTCGAGGTCTGCAGCCGACGGAAACTAGATGTCGGCCAGCAGGCCACCGATGATCGCGATGCCTTCGGACAGTAGGTCGTCGCTGATGGTCAATGGGGGCAGCAGCCGGATGATGTTGCCGTACATTCCACAGGTCAGTACGACGACTCCGGCCGCGTGGACCGCGGTGGCCAGCCGGGCGGTCAGCTCGGGGTCCGGCTCGGCGGTGCCCGATTTCACCAGCTCGACGGCGATCATCGCGCCGCGGCCCCGCACGTCGCCGATCCGGTCGTCGCCGGCCTGCAACCGCAGCAGCGGCTCGGTGACCAGCCGCTCGATCTCCCGTGCCCGCTCGATGAGGCCGTCGGACTCGATGGTCGCGATGGTGGCCAGCGCCGCCGCGCACGCGACGGGGTTGCCACCGAACGTGCCGCCCAGTCCGCCGCCGTGCGAGGCGTCCATGATCTCGGCGCGGCCGGTGATCGCGGACAGCGGCAGCCCGTCGGCGATGCCTTTGGCAGTGACGATCACGTCGGGCTCGATGTCCTCGTGTTCGCAGGCGAACATCGCCCCGGTACGCGCGAAGCCGGTCTGCACTTCGTCGGCGATGAACACGACGTCGTTCTCCCGGCACCAGCGCAACAGCGTCGGCAGAAAACCCTCGGCGGGCACGATGAACCCGCCTTCGCCCTGAATGGGCTCGATGATGACCGCGGCCAGGTTCTTGGCCCCGACCTGCTTGTCCATCACGCTGATCGCGCGGGCCGCCGCTTTCTCCCCATCGGTGGCCAGTTCCTTGTCCAGCAGCCCGTCCCGGTAGGGGTAGGACATCGGTGCGCGATAGATCTCCGGCGCGAACGGGCCGAACCCGCTCTTGTACGGCATGGACTTGGCGGTCAGCGCCATCGCCATATTGGTGCGCCCGTGGTACGCGTGGTCGAACGCGACCACCGCAGGCTTGCGGGTGTGGGACCGGGCAACCTTGATCGCGTTCTCGACGGCTTCAGCCCCGGAGTTGAACAGCACCGAGCGCTTTTCGCCGGCGCCGGGGGTGATGCGGTTCAGTTCCTCGGCGACGACGACATACCCCTCGTACGGCGTCACCATGAAGCACGTGTGGGTGAACTCGGCGACCTGCCCGCGCACCGCCTCGACGACGGCCGGTGCCGAGTTGCCGATCGTGGTCACCGCGATGCCTGAACCCAGGTCGATCAGGCGGTTGCCGTCGACGTCCTCGATGATGCCGCCGCCGGCGCGGGCGACGAATACCGGCAGGGTGACCGCGACGCCGTGGGAAACCGCGGCAGTGCGGCGTTTGTTGAGTTCCAGCGACGCGGGACCCGGGATTTCGGTGACCAGATGACGGCTTTGCTCGAGGCTGGCCACGGACCGCTCCTTCCGCGGCGCGCCGGTCACGTCGCGAATGAAAGCCTAACTGCTGGCCCGCATCCGGCGGGCCGTTGGGCTGCGCCACCCGTGGTGGGGTCGGTTTGCGACGTTCCCGAATGGCAGACTGGACCGTTGACGACGTGATCGAGCGCCGGGTCCGACTGGCGCCGTCCCCGAGTTTTCGCGGGATTTTCGAACACTACCGATACGAGAGACAGGCTTTTCGATGCAGAGTTTGATGTTGTTCGCGCCGTTCCTGATCATCATGGCCGGCTTCATGTTCATGGCTTCGCGGCGCCAGCGGCGGGCCGTGCAGGCGACCATCGACCTGCACGAATCGCTGCGGCCGGGGGACCGGGTGCACACGACCTCAGGGCTGGAAGGCACCATCGTCGGCATCACCGAGGACGACGTGGAACTCGAGATATCGCCAGGGGTGGTGACGACCTGGATGAAGCTGGCCATCCGGGACAAGATCCTGCCCGATGGCGACGACGCGGACGAGGACTCGGCCGTCGCCGCCGCGGAGGACGCCGACGACGAGACGCACGTCGCCAAGGATTCCTGACCGGGGCTACCTGCCGCGTCCGTGACGCTGGTCTGAACGCGGCACGTAGTCTTTCCGGAAGCTCGCACGGGGCAAGTACCGATTTCAAGGAGAAGGAACGTGGCATCGTCTTCGGCGCCGGTGCAGCCTGCCCGCTACCTGTCGGTGTTCCTGCTCATGCTCGTCGGCGTCTATCTGTTGGTGTTCCTCACCGGCGACAAGAAGGCCGCGCCGAAACTGGGCATCGATCTGCAGGGCGGCACCCGGGTGACGTTGACGGCGCGTACCCCGGACGGCAAGCGTCCCAGCCCGGAAGCGCTGGCGCAGGCGCGCGAGATCATCAACTCCCGCGTCAACGGCCTGGGTGTGTCCGGCAGTGAGGTGGTCGTCGACGGCGACAACCTGATCATCACGGTGCCCGGCAACGACGGCAACGAGGCGCGCAACCTAGGGCAGACCGCCCGGCTCTACATCCGTCCGGTGATCGACACCCGGCCGGCGCAGGCGATTCCCGAAGAGCCCAGGCCGGCCGAGGAGCAGCCGGCCCCCGGTGCTCCGGCGCCCGGTGGAACGGCTCCGGCCCCGGGTGCCCCGGCTCCGGCCCCGGGTGCCCCGGCTCCTGCCCCGGGTGCCCAGGCCCCGGCGCCGGGCGGTCCGGCATCCGGTGCCCCGGCTCCCGCGTCCGGCACCCCGGCGCCACCCCCGCGCGGACAACCACGGCCCTATCCGCAGGATCCGGCGCCGAGCCCGTCGCCTGCCCCCAGCCCGGCGCCTGCGCCCGGTCCGTCGCCTGCGCCCAGTGGGGAGCCGGCGCCGCCCGCAGCCCCTGCGCCCCCCGATCCGCGCCAGGCTCTCGCAGAGCGCATCGCGCAGGAGAAGAAGTGGCGGCAGAGCACCAGTCAGTACATCCAGATGATCGCCCTGCAGTTCCAGGCCACCCGATGCGGCAAAGAGGACATCCTGGCCGGTAACGACGACCCGAACCTGCCACTGGTCACCTGCTCGACCGACCACAAGATGGCCTACCTGCTGGCGCCGTCGATCATCAGCGGCGACCAGATCCAGGACGCGTCGTTCAACCAGGACCAACGCAGCCTCGGCTGGGTGGTCGATCTGCAGTTCAAAGGTCCCGCCACCAGCGTCTGGGCCGACTTCACCGCCGCCCACACCGGCACCGAGACAGCCTTCACGCTGGACTCGCAGGTCGTCAGCGCGCCGCGGATCAGGGAGCCGATCCCCGGTGGACGCACCCAGATCAGCGGGGGCGAGCCACCTTTCAGCTCGGCGACCGCCAAACAGCTTGCGAACGTGCTGAAGTACGGCTCGCTGCCGCTGTCCTTCGAATCCTCAGAGGCCCAAACTGTCTCTGCGACACTGGGTCTGTCGTCGCTGCGGGCCGGTCTGATCGCCGGCGGGATCGGGCTGCTGCTGGTGCTGGTGTATGCCCTGCTGTACTACCGGGTGCTGGGATTGCTCACGGCGTTGTCGCTGATTGCTTCCGGCGCAATGGTTTTCGCAATTCTGGTGCTGCTCGGCCGATATATGAACTACACCCTGGACCTGGCCGGTATCGCCGGTCTAATCATCGGTATCGGTACGACGGCGGACTCGTTCGTGGTGTTCTTCGAGCGGATCAAAGACGAAATCCGCGAAGGCCGTTCCTTCCGGTCGGCGGTTCCGCGTGGTTGGGCACGGGCACGCAAGACCATCGTTTCCGGCAACGCGGTCACCTTCCTGGCTGCCGCCGTGCTCTACGCCCTGGCGATCGGCCAGGTCAAGGGCTTCGCGTTCACCCTGGGCCTCACCACGATCCTCGACCTCGCCGTCGTGTTCCTGGTGACCTGGCCGCTGGTGTACCTGGCCTCCAAGTCTTCGCGGCTGGCCAAGCCGGCGTACAACGGCTTGGGCGCTGTGCAGCAGGTCGCCCGCGAACGCCGCACCGCGTCTGCAGGTGCCCGCTCGAGCAACACCAATACGGGACGGGGATAACCGATGGCCAAAGACCCCGAGGACCGCTCGGCCACCACCGACAGTGCGAAGGCGGCCAAGACGACGCCGGCCACGAAGCCGGCCGCCAAGCCCGCCCGCCCCACGGCGCGCAAGACCACCGCGGCCAAAGCCGCCAAGTCGACCGCGGCCAAACCCGACACGACGACGGCGGCGACAGCACCTGCCAAGGTCGCAACCGAGGAAAAGTCCAGCGTCGCAGCCAAAGACGACAGCACGGAATCACCGACGGCCACCACGGTCGCTGTCACAGACACCCAACCGGACACCGCCGGCGGCCCTAAGCACAGCTTCCTGTCCCGGCTCTACACCGGTACCGGCGCCTTCGAGGTAGTGGGACGCCGCCGGCTCTGGTACGGGATCAGCGGCGCCATCATGGCGATCGCGGTCCTGGCGATCCTCATCCGCGGCTTTGCGTTCGGCATCGACTTCAAGGGCGGCACCACGGTGTCACTGCCCGCGGCCGGGGCCGCCGGCACCATCCAGGTCGCCCAGGTCGAAGACATATACACCAAGGCGATCGGCAAAGATCCGGAATCGGTGGTCAGCGTCGGCAAGGGGTCGTCGGCCACCGTGCAGATCCGGTCCGAGCACCTCACCAACGAGCAGACCGAAAAGCTGCGCAACGCGCTGTTCGACGGGTTGCAGCCCACGGGTGCCGACGGCAAACCCAACAAGAGCGCGATCAGCGACGCCGCGGTCTCCTCGACCTGGGGTGGTCAGATCACCAAGAAGGCGATCCTGGCGCTGGCCGTGTTCCTGGCGCTGGTTGCGGTCTACATCACCGTGCGTTACGAGCGGTACATGACGTTGTCCGCACTAGCGGCAATGGTTTTCGACATCACGGTCACCGCCGGCGTGTATGCCCTGGTGGGTTTCGAGGTCACCCCGGCGACGGTGATCGGGCTGCTGACCATCCTCGGCTTCTCGATCTACGACACTGTCATCGTGTTCGACAAGGTCGAGGAGAACACCCACGGGTTCCAGCACACCACCCGGCGCACTTTCGCCGAGCAGGCCAACCTGGCGGTCAACCAGACGTTCATGCGCTCGATCAACACCAGCCTCATCTCGGTGCTACCCGTTGTTGCGTTGATGGTGGTGGCGGTGTGGCTGCTGGGGGTGGGCACGCTCAAAGACCTGGCGCTGGTGCAGCTGATCGGCATCATCGTCGGCACCTATTCGTCGATCTTCTTCGCCACACCGCTGCTGGTCACATTGCGCGAACGCACCGAACTGGTGCAGACCCACACGCGTCGGGTGCTGCGGCGGCGCGGGGTGGCCGTCCCGGCAAAGGCGTCCAGCGCCAAGAAATCTCGCGGGAAGCCCCCCGTCGATAAGACCGATGACGAGCCCGGCGACGACGAGACAGAGCAGACCGAGGCGGTCTCGCTCGCCAAATCAGAAACTGACACCCCACCGGCCGCCAACAAACCGGCCCCCGGTGCGCGACCGGTGCGTCCCACCGGCACCCGGCGTCCCACCGGCAAGCGAAACGTCGGCAAGCGGTAGGCGCATGGCCACCCGGTGTCGCTGGCGAAAAGCTCTGCTGGTCAACGGCGTTGCCGCTGTGCTGGCGGCGGCGGGCCTGTCCGGATGCTCGGGCAGCGCAGCGGGCCAAATCGAGTACGTGGTCGACGGCATGGTGACGACCTATAACACCAACACCACCGTCGGCGCCGCATCGGCCGGGGCCCAGGCGTTCGCGCGGACCCTGACCGGATTCGGCTACCACGGACCCGACGGGCAGGTGGTCGCCGACCACGACTTCGGCACCATCTCGGTGGTGGGCGGATCTCCGCTGGTGCTCGACTACCAAATCGCCGACAACGCCGTCTATTCCGACGGCAAACCGGTGACCTGCGACGACCTGGTGCTGGCCTGGGCCGCCCAGTCCGGGCGGTTCGGTGGGTTCGACGCGGCCACCCAGGCCGGCTACGTCGACATCGCCAATATCGAGTGCACGCCGGGCCAGAAGAAGGCCCGCGTGTCGTTCATCCCGGACCGCGGCGTCGTCGACTACACGCAGCTGTTCACCGCGACGTCGATGATGCCGTCGCACATCCTGTCCGACACGTTGGGTTCCGACATCACCACGGCCCTGTTGACCAACAAGGTGTCGGTGGTGGAACAGGTTGCGCGACTGTGGAATACGACCTGGGATCTCAAGCCCGGGGCCGATCTCAAACGTTTTCCGTCGTCCGGTCCGTACCGGATCGAGTCGGTACTGGACGGCGGCGGAGTGGTGCTGGTGGCCAACGACCGCTGGTGGGGCGCCAAGGCGATCACCAAGCGCGTGACCGTGCGACCACAGGGCGGCGACATCCAGGATCGGGTCAACAACCGCCGGGTGGACGTGGTCGACGTGGCGGCCGGGTCGTCGGGAGCGCTGGCCACCCCGGACGATTATCAGCGCACCGACTCGCCCGCGGCGGGGATCCAACAGCTGATCTTCGCCCCGCAGGGTCCGCTGGCCCAGATCCCGTTCCGTCGGGCATTCGCGTTCTGTACACCCCGCGACGTGATCGCGCGCGACGCCGCGGTGCCGATCGCGAACTCGCGCCTGTCCCCGGCCACCGAGGACGCGCTGTCCGCCGCGGACGGTGCGGGCGAAGCCGGCCCGTTCAACAAGGCCAACCCCAACGCCGCCCGCGACGCGCTGCGCGGCACGCCGCTGACGGTGCGGATCGGCTACCGCGGCCCCAACGCCCGCCTGGCGGCCACCGTCGGATCCATTGCCGCGTCGTGCGGGCCGGCCGGGATCACCGTGACGAACGTGACCCTGGACACTTCGGGCCCGCAGGCGTTGCGGGAAGGGAAAATCGACGTGCTGCTGGCCGGCACGGGCGGCGCCACAGGCAGCGGCTCCACGGGTTCCTCGCCGATGGACGCCTACGCCTTGCACGGCGGCAACGGCAACAACCTCTCTGGTTACGCCAATCCGCAGGTCGACGGGATCATCGGCGCGCTGGCGGTGTCCGCCGACCCGGCCGAACGGGCCCGGTTGCTGGGCGAGGGCGCGCCGCTGTTGTGGGCGGACATGCCGACGTTGCCCCTGTACCGGCAGCAGCGGACCCTGCTGACGTCCAAGAAGATGTATGCCGTCAGCAAGAACCCGACCCGGTGGGGGGCGGGCTGGAACATGGACCGATGGGCTCTGGTGCAGTGAAACTACGGGTGCCGTGACCGACGTCGCCGCTCTGATCGACGGTCTGACCCGCAGGGTCGCCGACTTCCCCGAGCCCGGGGTGCAGTTCAAAGACCTCACCCCGGTCTTCGCGAACGCCGATGCGATGGCCGCGATCACCGAGGCGCTGACCGAAGTTTCCGCCGGCGCGGACCTGGTGGCCGGCATCGACTCCCGCGGTTTTCTGCTGGCCGCCGCCGTCGCCACCCGGCTGCGCACCGGTGTGCTGGCCATCCGCAAGGGCGGCAAATTGCCGCCGCCCGTGCTCAGCGAGGACTACCAGCGCGAATACGGCGCCGCCACCGTGGAGATTCCAGCGGACGGAATCGAGTTGGCCGGTCTGCGCGTTGTGATCATCGACGACGTGTTGGCCACCGGTGGCAGCGTCGGCGCCGCACAACGGCTGCTGCAGCGCGCCGGGGCCCACCCGACCGGTGCGGCGGTGGTGGTGGAACTGCCCGGGCTCGGTGGTCGCGAGGCGGTGGCGCCGTTGCCGGTGCACAGCCTCAGTCGCGCCTGACAATCCACTTCCCGCGATATCCTCTAGGTCGGAGGTGACCAGTGACCAACGTGGCGGACGAACAGAGCACGCTGCAGGCTGTCACCCCGGCTGCGGAAACGCCGTCCGGCCCGCCCACCGAGCCGCTCCCGATACCTCCCGCCGAGCCGGTCCCGGCACCTCCCGCCGAGCCGCTGAAGTCCAGCAGCAGCGCGTCCCGCCGGGTGCGGGCGCGACTGGCCCGCCGGATGACCGCGCGCAGCAGCGCCATCAACCCGGTGTTGGAGCCGCTCGTTGCGGTGCACCGGGAGGTCTATCCCAAGGCGGACCTCTCGCTGCTGCAGCGCGCCTATGAGGTGGCCGACCAGCGGCACGCCAGCCAGTTGCGGCACTCCGGCGACCCCTACATCACCCACCCGCTGGCCGTGGCAAACATTCTGGCCGAGTTGGGCATGGACACCACCACCCTGGTGGCCGCACTGCTGCACGACACCGTCGAAGACACCGGTTACACCCTCGAGGCGTTGTCCGAGGAATTCGGTGAGGAGGTGGGCCATCTCGTCGACGGCGTGACCAAGCTGGACCGCGTGGTGCTGGGCAGCGCCGCTGAGGGCGAGACGATCCGCAAGATGATCACCGCGATGGCCCGCGACCCGCGGGTGCTGGTGATCAAGGTGGCCGACCGGTTGCACAACATGCGGACCATGCGTTTCCTGCCGCCGGAGAAGCAGGCCCGGAAAGCCCGCGAGACGCTGGAAGTCATTGCGCCCCTTGCGCATCGGCTGGGGATGGCCAGTGTCAAGTGGGAGCTCGAAGATCTGTCGTTCGCGATTCTGCATCCCAAGAAGTACGAGGAGATCGTCCGGTTGGTGGCCGGGCGCGCCCCGTCCCGGGACACCTACCTGGCCAAGGTGCGCACCGAGATCACCACCACGCTGAGTGCCTCCAAGATCAAGGCGACGGTGGAGGGCCGCCCCAAGCACTACTGGTCGATCTACCAGAAAATGATCGTCAAGGGCCGCGACTTCGACGACATCCACGACCTGGTCGGCATCCGTATCCTGTGTGACGAGATCCGGGACTGTTATGCCGCTGTGGGCGTGGTGCATTCACTGTGGCAGCCGATGGCGGGACGGTTCAAGGACTACATCGCCCAGCCCCGGTACGGGGTGTACCAGTCGCTGCACACCACCGTCGTCGGCCCGGAGGGTAAGCCGCTGGAGGTGCAGATCCGCACCAGCGACATGCACCGCACCGCGGAATTCGGTATCGCCGCGCACTGGCGCTATAAGGAAACCAAGGGCCGCAACGGTGTTCCGCATCAGCACGCCGCCGCCGAGATCGACGACATGGCCTGGATGCGTCAGCTGCTCGACTGGCAACGGGAGGCCGCCGACCCCGGGGAGTTCCTGGAGTCGTTGCGTTACGACCTTGCGGTGCAAGAGATCTTCGTGTTCTCACCCAAGGGCGACGTGTTCACCCTGCCCGCCGGCTCCACGCCGGTGGACTTCGCCTACGCCGTGCACACCGAGGTCGGCCACCGCTGCATAGGCGCCCGGGTCAACGGCCGGCTGGTGGCGCTGGAGCGCAAGCTGGAAAACGGCGAAGTCGTCGAGGTTTTCACGTCGAAGGCGCTCAACGCCGGTCCGTCGCGGGACTGGCAGCAGTTCGTGGTGTCGCCCCGCGCCAAGACCAAGATTCGCCAGTGGTTCGCCAAGGAGCGCCGGGAGGAGGCGCTGGAGACGGGCAAGGAGGCGATGGCCCGCGAGGTGCGTCGGGCCGGACTTCCGTTGCAGCGCTTGGTCAATGGTGAGTCGATGGCGTCGGTGGCGCGCGAACTGCACTACACCGACGTGTCCGCGATGTACGCTGCGATCGGCGAAGGGCACGTCTCGGCGCGGCATGTGGTGCAGCGGTTGCTGGCCGAGTTGGGCGGCATCGACCAGGCCGAGGACGACGTTGCCGAACGGTCGACCCCGGCAACAATGCCCCGGCGCCCGCGCAGCACCGAGGACGTCGGGGTCTCGGTGCCCGGCGCGCCCGGTGTGCTGACCAAGCTGGCCAAGTGCTGCACGCCGGTGCCCGGCGACCAGATCATGGGGTTCGTCACCCGCGGTGGTGGTGTGAGCGTGCACCGCACCGACTGCACCAACGCCGCATCGCTGCAGCAGCAGGCCGAGCGCATCATCGAGGTCTTGTGGGCGCCGTCGCCGTCGTCGGTGTTCCTGGTCGCGATCCAGGTCGAGGCGCTCGACCGGCACCGACTGCTCTCCGACGTCACCCGCGTGCTGGCCGACGAGAAGGTGAACATCCTGTCGGCGTCGGTCACCACCTCCGGCGACCGGGTGGCGATCAGCCGCTTCACCTTCGAGATGGGCGCCCCGAAGCACCTGGGGCATCTGTTGAACGTGGTCCGCAACGTGGAGGGCGTCTACGACGTGTACCGGGTGACATCCGCGTCCTAGGTCGGTTCAATCGATTCGGACGACGGCGTACCGGTCGGGTCGCTCGGCTCGGGCTCCGGCGTCGTAGTGCTGCTGCTCGTTTCGCTGAACGTCGTCGTCGTCGTGGTGGACGGTGGAGCGGTGGGGGGCCCGTCGTCCGCGGCGAAGAACGCGACCAACGCGGCTACCAGGACCAGCAGCAATCCCGAACCCGCGACCGTCGCGATCAGCACCGTACGGCCGCTTCCCGCCTTGGCGGGGGTCGGTGGATCGGCGATGCCCTCGGAATCCACCGGCCGCAGCCCGGTGGGCACCTCGGCCGGCGGCGGCGGGGGCAGGGGCAGCGCGGCCCCACCCAACGCCGCGCGCGCGGCGTCGGCGAGCTCGGTGACGGTCTGATACCGGTCTTGCGGGTCTTTGGCCATCCCGCGCGCGACCACCGCGTCGAAGGCCGGCGAAATACCGGGCACCAGGACCGTCGGTCGCGGCGGAGGGGAGTGCAGATGGCCCGAGATCTGTTCTGCGAACGACTCGCCGGGGTACGGTCGCGCACCCGTCAGGCACTCGTAGAGCACACAGCCGAGCGCGTACACGTCGGCCCGCGAATCGGTTGTGCCACTGAATCTTTCCGGCGCAAGATAGGCCAGGGTGCCCATCGTGGTCCCGGTCCCGGTGAGGGCGGTGTCGGTGGTGGCGCGGGCCAGCCCGAAGTCGATCAGGTAGACGAAGTCACGGGCCGCGGCGACCAGGATGTTGGACGGCTTGACGTCACGATGCACCAGCCCGGCCCGGTGCGCGCTGTCCAGTGCTGCCGCGGTCTGCTCGATGATCGCCACCGTCTGTTCGGGGGTCAGCCGGCCGCCGTTTTCGACGATGAACTGGGCCAGATCCCGGCCCTCGACCAGGCGCATATCCACATACAGGCGACCGTCGATCTCACCGAAACTGTGGATGGGCACCACATGCGGATCGTTCAGGCTGGCCGCGGTGCGGGCCTCGCGGCGGAATCGGTGCTGGAACTCCTTGTCCTCGACCAGATGCGGCGGCAACACCTTGATCGCGACGATCCGGTCGGTCTCGGTGTCGTAGGCGCGGTAGACCTGCCCCATACCGCCGCGACCCAGCAGTCCCTGCAACTGGTATCGACCGAATGCACTTTCGGTCACAAGTGCTCCTCCCCGGTGAGCCCGCCTTCGGGGACCCTAGCCGTTCAAGGCCGCCGTTGCCTGAAGCATCACTAATCCGTTCGTAGCGAGGTGATGGTCACGTCGACGGCCGGTCGTGTCTGGTCGCCCATGCCCACCACACCGCCGGCAGCGATCTTGTCCAGGGTGGCCAGGCCGTCGGCCTGGATGGTGCCGAACACGGTGTAGTCGGGCGGCAGCGCGGAGTCGCGGAAGACCAGGAAGAACTGGCTGCCGTTGCTGTTGGGCTGTTTGGAGTGGGCCATGGCCAGCGTGCCCCGCGGATAGATGACGGGTTGTTGCAGCTTCGGATCGCCGGGCTGGAACTGGTTGCTGGGGAACTCGTTGGCGAACTCGTAACCCGGGCCGCCCGTCCCCTCGGCTTTGGGGTCGCCGCACTGCAGGATCGACAGCCCCGGAGATGCGACCATCCGATGGCACTTGGTGTCCTTGAAGAAGTCCTGATTGGCCAGGCTGACAAAACTGTTCACCGTGCACGGCGATTTATTGTTGGCCAGCATCAGGCCGATGTTGCCCTGATTGGTGCTCATGCTCGCGCTGACCTCGGCCGGCTCGGTGGGCACCTTGCCGGTGCGCGGCGGCTTCACCGGCTTGGCGGCCGGCTCCGGCGACGCCGGGTACTGACAATTGGCGCCCACATTGGCCGGCGGCTTGAACTCCGGCATGGGCCCGGCGCCGCTGACGTCCACCGGCGGCAGGTTGCCCTGGGGTCCCGGTGCGGCGCTGCTGCTCGGCGTGGACGACGCCGACGGGGTGGCTTTGTGGTCGTCCTTCATGAAGACGAAGACGACGAGCGCCGCCACCACGGCGACCACTGTGGCCGCGGCACCGGAGATCAGCATGATGCGGCGTCTTTTAGCCTGCTTGGCGCGGCGTTCGAGCTGCCGTTCGAGTTTGCGCTTGGCGGTCTCACGGCGCTGTTTGTTCGTTGGCACGGCCGCTATCATTCCATGGCGCGGTACGGCGTTTTCGTCGCCTGTGGTCCGGGATGGGAAACTGGGCACCGTGTTGATCACCGGATTTCCCGCCGGGTTGCTGCAGTGCAATTGCTATGTGCTGGCCGAGCGACCAGGTACCGACGCCATCATCGTCGACCCCGGGCAACGGGCGATGGGTCAGCTGCGGCGCATCCTGGACCAGCACCGGCTGACCCCGGCCGCGGTGCTGATCACCCACGGCCACATCGACCACATCTGGTCCGCCCAGAAGGTGTCGGACACCTTCGGCTGCCCCACCTACATCCATCCCGAGGACCGATTCATGCTCTCCGACCCGATCTACGGCTTGGGACCGCGCGCCGCGCAGCTGGTCGCCGGCGCATTCTTCCGCGAGCCCAAGCAGGTCGTCGAACTGGACCGCGACGGTGACAAGATCGACCTCGGCGGCATCTCGGTCAACGTCGACCACACCCCCGGGCACACCCGCGGCTCGGTGTGCTTCCGGGTGCTGGCCGACAAAGATCTGGTGTTCACCGGCGACACGTTGTTCGAACGTTCGGTCGGGCGCACCGACCTGTTCGGCGGCAGCGGCCGCGACCTGCTGCGCTCCATCGTCGATAAACTGTTGGTGCTCGACGACGCAACCGTGGTACTTCCGGGGCATGGCAACAGCACCACCATCGGCGCCGAGCGTCGTTTCAACCCGTTCCTCGAAGGTCTGAGCTCGTGAGCGACTTCGTGGCCCCGAAGGGCGTTCCCGACTATTTCCCGCCGGAATCGTCGCAGTTCGTCGCCGTGCGCGACGGGTTGTTGGCGTCGGCCCGGCGGGCCGGGTACGGCCACATCGAGCTGCCCATCTTCGAGGACACCGCGCTGTTTGCGCGCGGCGTGGGCGAATCCACCGACGTGGTGTCCAAGGAGATGTACACCTTCGCCGACCGCGGCAACCGCTCGGTGACGCTGCGCCCCGAAGGCACCGCCGGGGTGGTGCGAGCGGTGATCGAGCACGGTCTGGACCGTGGCGGGTTGCCGGTCAAGTTGTCCTATGCCGGGCCCTTCTTCCGCTACGAGCGTCCGCAGGCCGGCCGGTACCGGCAGTTGCAGCAGGTCGGTGTCGAAGCGATCGGTGTCGACGATCCCGCGCTGGACGCCGAGGTGATCGCTGTGGCCGACGCCGGATTCCGATCGCTGGGCCTGGCCGGGTTCCGCCTGGAGATCACCTCGCTCGGCGATGACAGTTGCCGTCCGCAGTATCGGGAACTGTTGCAGGATTTCCTGTTGGGCTTGCCGTTGGACGACGACACCCGGCGGCGCGCCGAGATCAATCCGCTGCGGGTCCTTGATGACAAGCGGCCCGAGGTGCGGGCGATGACGGCGCAGGCGCCGGTGTTGCTCGACCACCTCTCCGATGCCGCCAAGCAGCACTTCGACACCGTGCTGTCGCATCTGGACGCGCTCGGTGTGGCGTATGTCATCAACCCGCGGATGGTGCGCGGGCTGGACTACTACACCAAGACCACTTTCGAGTTCGTGCACGACGGACTGGGCGCCCAGTCCGGCATCGGCGGTGGTGGGCGATACGACGGTCTGATGCGCCAACTCGGCGGCCAGGACCTGTCCGGCATCGGTTTCGGGCTCGGCGTGGACCGGACGTTACTGGCGCTGCGTGCCGAAGGTAAAAGCGTGGGGTCGACGGCGCGCTGCGAGGTGTTCGGGGTGCCGCTGAGCGACGCGGCCAAGCTGCGCCTGGCGGTGCTGGCCGGGCAATTGCGGGCCGCCGGCGTGCGCGTCGATCTGGCCTACGGCGCCCGGGGGCTCAAGGGCGCTATGCGGGCCGCGGATCGCTCGGGGGCACGGTTCGCGTTGGTGGCCGGCGACCGTGATCTGGACGCCGGCACCGTAGGGGTGAAGGATCTCGGTTCCGGCGAGCAGGTTTCCGTGCCGATCGATTCGGTTGTCGCTGACATGCTTTCGCGATTGCGTGACTCCGAGCTCTAGTGATGACAGTGCATGGAGGCATCGGTTATTCACTGCCACGCTTCGAAAAGGCCGGGTGCGCCCTCGGGTCGGTCCACCTGATGCTGCGGGGTATGTGAGTAGACTCACAGCCGCTGATCGAGGGGGTTCGACAGCGTTAGCTGTTTTCCGTTCGCGTTGAGGAGGCCCCCGGTGTCGTACGTCGTCGCGGCCTCTGAGCTGTTGGCGACGGCCGCGCTGGAGTTGGGCGTGATGGAGTCGGCGCTGAGTGCGGTGAGCAGGGGCGCCGCGCAGTCCACCACGTCGCTGGCAGCTGCGGCAGCCGACGAGGTGTCAGCGCGGATCGCTGCGTTGTTCGAACGACATGGCCGGGAATTCCAGGCCGTCTCGGTCCAGGCAGCTCAATTCCACGGGCAGCTGGTGGACAATCTGACGGCGTCGGCACGGATGTATCTGAGCACCGAGATCGCCAACGTCGGACAGCTGTGGGGCAGCCCGCTGATCGGTGCTGGTGCCGAACTGCCGAACGCGGCGGCAGGCGTGCGCTTGACAGTCCCCGGTGCCGGACCGCTTTACAATCCGCGCTTCGTTCTCGAGCTGCCGTTTTTGGGACTTCCGCTGCTTGCTGGCGGTGTGCCGGGCCCGATCTCGGCGTCCCTGCTACAGGGCTACGACCTGCTCAACGGGGCGATCGGGGGGAGGTGGTTCCCGGACAGCATCGCTTCGGTGGTCAATTACCCCGCGAGCATCGGCATCTTCAGCGGCAGCCTGAATGCCCCGGGCGCAAACGTGGCCGTTGCCATCGGCCGATTGGCACTGCACAGTCAGATCCTCGACGCGGTGGCCACGGCCGGCGGTTCACCGGTACAGATCGCCGGCTTGTCGATGGGATCGCTCGTCGTAAACAGCGAGCTGGCGTATCTGGCGGCCGACCCGACCGCACCACCGGCTCATGCTCTGCAGTTCACCGTGTTCTCGAGTCCCGAGTTGGGCCTGGCTCGCACCTACCTACCGACCGGGACGCATGTGCCGCTGATCGACTACACGAGGCAGAGCTTGCCGAACACCCAATACGACGTCAGCGTGGTCTTTGGTCAGTACGACGCCTTCGGCAACCCGCCCGATCGGCCCTGGAATATTCCAGCGGTGGTCAACGCGCTGTTCGGGACGATCTACCAGCACAACACCACATCGCTCGTGTCGTTGGCGGACACCGTGGAGCTGTCCAGCGTTACGACACCGGCCGGTGGCACGATCACCACCTACATGGTGCCCGCGCCGATCCTTCCGATGCTGTTGCCGCTCGCGCAGCTCGGTGTTCCGCAACCCATCGTCGGCTCCCTCAATTCATTGCTGCAGCCGATCGTCAATGCCGGTTATTCGTCACTGACGCCAGCGGCGGGACCCTATTTTTCCGGCGGATCCCTGGTCGGCTTGTTGTGATGCTGTCCTGACAGCCGCAGACGTCGTCCACCTTGACTTGTCATCGAACTATTGTTCGAATAGGGCAATGCGTTGGACCGGCCAAACGGTAGCCGTCAACGGCACACCCGTCGATGATGGCGCGCTGCCCGGGCTGCAGCGGATCGGCTTCGTCCGCAGCGTGCGGGTGCCGCAGTTCGAGGGCATGACGTTTCACGAGGTGTTGTGCAAGTCGGCGCTGAACAAAGTGCCGGACGCGACAGCACTGCCGTTCAGCTACACCGTCAACGGGTACCGCGGCTGCTCGCATGCCTGCCGCTATTGCTTCGCCCGGCCCACCCACGAATACCTGGACTTCGACTCCGGCGCCGATTTCGACACCCAGGTCGTGGTGAAGACCAATGTGGCCGAGGTGCTGCGCCGCGAACTGCGAAGACCGTCGTGGCGGCGTCACACCGTGGCGCTGGGCACCAACACCGACCCCTATCAGCGCGCCGAGGGTCGTTACGCGCTGATGCCCGGCATCATCTCTGCGCTCGCCGAATCCGGCACGCCGATGTCGATCCTGACCAAAGGCACCCTGTTGCGCCGGGATCTGCCGCTGATCACCGAAGCGGCGCAACGGGTTCCGCTGTCAGTAGCGGTGTCGCTGGCGGTGGGAGACCCGCAGTTGCATCGCGAGGTCGAGCCGGGCACGCCCACGCCGCAGGCACGGCTGGGTCTTGTCACCGCAATTCGCGACGCGGGCCTGGACTGCCACGTCATGGTGGCACCGGTGTTGCCGCACCTGACCGACTCCGCTGAGCACCTCGACGAGCTGCTGGGTCTGATCGCCGCGGCCGGGGCAACCAGCGTGACCGTCTTCGGCCTGCACCTGCGCGGCTCGGTCCGCGCCTGGTTCATGTCGTGGCTGGCCCGCACCCACCCGGAACTAGTCGGCAGGTACCGGGAGCTGTACCGCCGCGGCGCATATCTGCCGGCCGACTACCGCGCCATGCTGAGCGAACGCGCCCGCCCGCTGGTCGCCAGGCACCGGTTGGGCGGGGACCACCGACCGTCGTCACCGGCAATGGAAGCGGCCGTCGCGCCGGAACCCCTGCAGCCGACGCTGTTCTGAGTCAATCGCGACGCGGCTTGGTCAAAGTGAACTGATCGATCGGGGTCACGGCGCCGTACGGCCCGGCCACCGCGTAGTGCGTCGCCTTGATCGACGTGTTGCCCCCGGGCCGCCCAGGATCGACATCGAAAGACGAGAAGCCGTAGGGATTGTCGCGGTCACGGAACGCCGACCAGGGCGCGTCCTCCAGCACGTATATCGGCGTCCGGTGACCGTTTTCCGGGTCGGTGTCGCCGACGCCGGTGATCACCCGGCATTTCAGGTCCGCGAAGAACTTGCCGTTGGTCGGCTTCGAGGTGCCGCCCCCGCCGATGACGAGGTGCACCGTCCCGCGGGTCGGGTCGATCACGTCGGTGCGGGTGTCGACGGGGATGGGCGTTCGGGTGTCGGTGCCGAGTGCGCCGCGCAGTGGATGCGAGCGTTCGTAGTGATGCTCGTGGCCGCACAGCACCAGATCAACCTGGTACTGGTCGAACAGTGGCAGCCAGTCCTGCCGGATCCCCAGATCCGCCCCGTTGGCCTCGGCGGTGGATATCGCCGTCTGATGCATGCAGATGACCAGCCAGTCAACGTCGGGATCGCGCCGAGCCGCTGCGAGTTCTTTTTCCAGCCAACGTCGTTGCTCGCCGCCGGAGTACCCGTGCACGTAGGAGTTGCCGGCGTCCTGCAGGGCTACGTCGTCGTTCTGCAGGGCGATGACCCGCACCGAGCCGGCGGTGAACGAGTACCACAGGCCGGCGAACTCGGCACCGGCCCCCGAATCCGGCACCGCGAAGAACGTCTGAAAGGCGCCGTAACCGATTGGGCCGTTGCCCTTTTCGTTCTCGTGGTTACCCGCCGCCGGCATCCACGGTCGGTAACGCGCGGACCGGGTGTTGTTCTGGAACCAGTCCGACCAGGTGCGCACCCGATCGCTGGCGAGGTTGGCGTAGCACAGGTCACCGTTGACCAGATTGAACAGCGGCGCCATCCGCTCGATTGCTGCAGTGGTGTCGCCGGCCGCCGGTGACCCGATGTGGTCATTGGTGTACGTGCCGTTGACCAGTGTGTCCAGCATCGGCGTGGACTGGTCACCGAAACTGGTGAAGCGCAATGCCTTTCGGCCGGACGGGGCGGTTCGCAGGGTGCCCAGTTCCGGGGTGGCGCCGTCGTGCACGGCGGCGTACACGTAGTCGGTGTCGGGCGTCAAGTTGGACAGGCGCGCGTGATTGACGCGAATATCTCTGTTGGATTTGGCATCTCGGTAGGTCCGTGTCTCGGCCGCCACCACGCTGCCGAACCCACCCGTCGGCGTACCCAGCAGCACCCGGGGGTTGCGCACGGCGTCGGTGGTGTGCCAAGAGACCACCGCCTCCGTCCCGGCGTTGCGACCGAACTGCAGATGCAGCCCACCCACCGGAGGCGCGCCGACGCGATCGGGCTGGTACCAGACGCCGGGACCGCGGGACCGCAGCAGCGCAGTACCCCCCACCCCCGCGCCGGCGCCGAGCACCGCCGCCGCGGCCCCGGTTCCCAGCAGCGCGCGCCGGCTGACGCCGGTGCGTTGCGGGTCGTCGGTCATGGCTGCTTCATACCGCAAGCGGGTGAACACCAACGGAACGAGCCCAGGTAACGAATCCGGTAGCGTTTCCGATATGACGAACGTGCGAAAACTGGCGAGCGCGGTCGCAGCCGGCTTCCTCGGCGCGGCCGTGGTGGCCGCGACCCCGCCTGCGGCATCACATGCGGACCCGACGGGGCATCAGGTCACCTACACCATCGTCACCACCGGCAATCTCACCGGCAGTCTGCGCTACATCACCAGCGATCCGCCGAACCAGGCGGCCTTCGACGCCAATTCGGCGCAGTTCATGACCACCGTGCCGACGACGTTCAGCGGCGGAGAACCCCTGGTCTACAACGCGACGCTGACCAACCCGGGGCAGTGGGCGTTCATCGCTGCCAGCGGTTCCTGCCGGTGGCCCGACTGCAGCTCCGGCAACATCGCGGAGATCAAGTGTCAGATCGCTGTTGACGGCCAGGTGGTGGTGACGCAGAACGCCACCACCGCGGTCACCTGCGCTACGCGTCCCTGGTAACCGGCGCCGCGGGGAGCGGTCGGCCCCCACGGGCGCGGAATTAGCGGTTACCGGCGCACTACGGTGGTTCGCGTGGTCAGTGATGCTCAGGTCGAGCGGTGGCGCGCCGCCGTTCGCACTGCGCTGGACGCCTGGGTCGAGAATGCCGACCCGACGCTTGGCCGCGACGTCGCCGAGTTCGTCGCTTCCGGAGACGCCGGGCCAGATTTAGTCGAGCGGCTGACCGCCGTCGGCGGCATCAAGACGTGGGAAACGTTGCCGCGCGACGATCGCTTGAAAGACGCTCATGCGTTGCTGCACACCATGCCTGCCCGAGTTCGACTGCGCTGGGCGGAGATAGTGCTGCTGCTCAAGCGGTACACCCTGACGCTGGCGCCGATTGCCGGCGGCGACGCCATCGAGAACCTGATCTGTGACCTCGTCGGCGAGTGGAGTTCGTTGGAGAGAAATTTCCCGGATCTTCCCGTCGGCTACGACACCCTGGATGAGATGGTTGTGGCGGCGGGCGGCAGGAGCGGCGAGTTGCTCGCGGCAGCGTTCAGCAGAGCCGCGGACCGGCCCAGCGGTTGGATGTGGCCGACCCGCAACATCCTGCTGTCGACACGCGGTTATGCCGCTGCCGTAGTCCGGCACGCCGCCGAACTCGCGCCGCTGGCCGCCGCACAAACCGGCGAGGACATCCGCGAGCGAGTGCTCGACTTGCTCGAACCTCTGGACGGCACTGCGCTCGCGGCCTTCGCGGACACCTTGGCCACGTTCATGGTGGAGGCAACCGGCAATGTTGCTGTTCGTGCCGAGCGGCTGTGTGGACGTTGTGATAGAGCGGCGCTCTTTGCCGCGTTTCAGCGTCAGGTCTCAGGGCCCCCGGCGCGCCGAGCCGCCGCCTTGCGCGCTGCATGGCGGTATGCCGATATCGACGCCGATCGCCAATGGGCAACGGCCACAGCACAATCCGACCGCGCGCCCAGCGTGCGCCTGATCGTCGACGAATGGCGCGATGCCGCGGCGCCGATTATTCCCCTCCCCGAGCCGGGGCCGGGGTGGCCGGTCGTTGATCCCACGCCGGTCCGCCCAGCCTTGGAAAAGCTTTTCGCGCAGCTTAATTCGATAGTCGTGGGCAACGATTGGGGTGGCAGCCCGCCGCCGCTGATGGGTGCGGAAGATTTGCTGACCGTCGAAACGATACTCCGTGCCGGCCGGGCACCCGACCGGAAGAATCCATGGCCGCGGTTCGCGAATTATCGAATGCGCGATGCGATCCGCGAATTTGCGGAGGCGGAGCATGTCGACATGGTGGTGCTACTGGTGGTGTGTCACTACCTGAGGGACCATCCCTTCGATTTCTACGAGTTCGCCGATGCTGTGCACGCCAAACTCGGCGGCCCGTCGCTGGCTGAGCTGGCCGGCTTGCTCGGTCACTTGACCGAGCAAGCCGACACCGGGCTGGTTTACCACTACGCGAAGGGCAACATAGGGCAGGGTTGGCCCTCCGCCGATGTGCTTCCGTTCCTCACTGCGAACGCTCAGTATCTGGCCGATAGGGCGATGAACGCCAGCCCCCACATCGAGTCGCCCAAGGTCTATTGGGACCTGCTGGCCGAACTTCCGGTGCTGCCGCCCGACGCGGCCGACGCACTGTTTCCCGCCGCTCTGGGGCCTAAGACCAGCAATCGCGCGCAAGCTCAGCGGGTTCTCGCCAAAGCTCCCGACCGCCGCGCCCGCATCTACACCGCGTTGGCTGACGGCCGCGTCAAGGTCCGACTGGCCGCAGCTCAATGGATAGCCCACACCGCAGACCAGCGGACGTGCCGCGGTTGGAGACCTGCCTGCGGATCGAGACCGACGACCGCGTCCGAGGGGCTCTGTTGGGGGCGCTGACCGCGGCGGGAAGGCCTGCGGCCGACTATCTGACACCCGAGCATCTGATTGCCGAAGCCGAAACGGCGCTGCGCAAAGATGCGCCGGCCGGCTTGTCCTGGTTGCTCTGGGAGCGGGTGCCGACGATGCGTTGGGAGCAGGGCCTGGCACCGGTGCCTGCGTCGGTCGTGCGTTGGCTGGTCATCAAGGCGTGTGAGGCCAACGACCCTGCGCCGGACGGAGGGCTGCGACACCACCTTGCGTTGTTCGCCGCCGAAGATCGATTTGCGTTAGGCGACTTCCTGATCGATGCCTGGACGACGGCTGACGAGTACGCCTTTCATTCCCGCCAGACTGCCCAGCAGACGGTCTCGGCCATCAAGTCCAAGGGTGTGCTGGCGGTGGTGGCCGCTTGCGCCAGCCCCAATGCGCCGACGCTGGCGGAGGAATTCCTGCGTAGTTTCGACACGGCGCGGATGGCGCAATGCAGCGCCCTGTTGACCATGCTCGGGCATATCGACAGCGTCGACGCCGTCCGGGTCCTCACGTCGGTGGCGTATCGGTCGAAGTCGGCTCGGCTGATCGAGGAGGCCGCCGCGCAACTGGCCGAGTTGCCCGCTCGGTGGGGATGGTCGGCGGACGAGGCCGCTGACCGCACAGTTCCCTACGTCGGATTCGACAACGCGGGCCGGCTGCAACTGAGTTACGGGCCCGAACCGTATTTCGCTGTGCTACAGGCGGATCTGAGTATCACGGTGTACGACGGCGACGGAAATCCGTGCACGAAAGGGGACCTGGCCGGTCCGTACAAGACGGTCCCGCGCGCGTATCTGGCGCGTGCCCGCAAGCTGCTCGCCCCGGTGGTCACCGCGCAGACCGCTCGACTGGCCGAGGCGATGCACCGGCAGCGCCGGTGGTCCGTGGCGGAGTTCGAACGCTATGTCCTCGGGCATCCGGTGCTGAGCCGATTGGCGTGCCGGTTGGTTTGGGTCGCCGAAACCGACTGCGGTCCAACGCTTTTCCGACCGCTCGGAGCGACGGCCGGGCCCGCTGGGACAGTTACCGTTCGAGTGGCGGGGGACGCCGACATGACCGCTGAGCAGGCCGCTGGCTGGCGCGCGGTGATCAATGCCGGAGACGCACCGCAGCTGTTCGACCAGGGCTAATCTGTGCGTCGGCGGTCGGGTTCTGCATGCGCGACGACGACGACGTCAGCCGGGACCCCGCCGACCGCCCGTAACGTATGCCCGACGGAGGCGTCGAAGTACGCGCTGTCGCCGGTGCCCAGGGTCACGGTCTGCTCGCCATAGCGGAGTTCGACGACTCCGGCGTGCACGAATACGAACTCCTGGCCGCTGTGGGTGGGATGCGGATCGTCGGCGGCGGCACCGGTTGGCCGAACTACGAACGGCGACATGGACTTTCCCAACAGCGAGGTGGCCAGCGCGCGGTAACGCCCCGGGTCGGGCTCGGCCCTGTCGACGACGAACGTTTCCTCGGCCGGGCTGTCGGAGAACAACCGGGCGACGTCGACGTCGAGCGCGCGAGCGACTTTGAGGGCCGCTGCTATCGACGGCGTGCTGTGCCCGCGTTCGACCTTCGACAGGTAACTCTTGGTCAGGCCGGCCCGCTCGGCCAGCTGCTCGAGGGTGAGTCCGCGTTGCCGGCGAACGGCACGGAGCAGTGCGGTCACCGGCCCAGCCTCTCATGACACGAAGTTTCCTATGCGGTACATTGTGTCACATGGTCGCCGGCTCCACGTTCTCCGACTCGAAAGCGGAACTGATGCGCCGCGCCCAGGAACAATTGGACGCCGAATCGGTCGACGGGCATCTGACCACCCGCCAGCAGGTCGCGTTGACCTGCCGGGTGCTGTTCGAGGCCGGCCACGACTCCGGGCTGGCCGGACAGATCACCGCCCGCGCCGAGCAGCCCGGCACCTACTACACCCAGCGCCTCGGCCTGGGCTTCGACGAGATCACCGCAGGCAACCTGCTGCTGGTCGATGAAGACCTCAACGTGGTGCAAGGCGAGGGAATGGCTAACCCCGCCAACCGTTTTCACAGCTGGATCTATCGGGCTCGGCCGGATGTGCAGTGCATCGTGCACACCCATCCCTTTCACGTCGCGGCGCTGTCCATGCTGGAGGTGCCGCTGATCGTCTCGCACATGGATACCACGCCGCTGTATGACGACTGCGCGTTCCTGGCCAACTGGCCGGGCGTGCCCGTCGGCAACGAGGAAGGCGAAATCATCACCGCCGCACTGGGAGACAAAAAAGCGGCGCTGCTGGCCCACCACGGACAGCTGGTAGCGGGGGCCAGCGTGGCGGAGGCGTGCTCGCTGGCGGTGCTCATCGAGCGCGCCGCCAAGCTGCAGCTCGCCGCCATGGCGGCGGGTGCGATCCAGCCGCTACCCGACGAGTTGGCCCGCGAAGCACACGACTGGACCCTGACCCCGTCGCGAAGCCGGGCGAACTTCGCCTACTACGCCAGACGAGCGCTCCAGCGGCACCCCGACGCGCTCACCGCCGGCTGAAAAGGAGCAATCGCGTGCCCACCGTTCACGGGATCATCGCCTACCCGGTCACGCCGTTCGGCGACGACGGCATCGACACCGAGCGGCTGGCCGCGCTGGTGGACCGGCTGGTCTCGTCCGGAGTCCACGCGATCGCCCCGCTCGGCAGCACCGGGGAGCTGGCCTACCTCGACGAATCGGAATTCGACACCGTTGTTGACACCACGCTGGGCGCGGTAGATGGCCGGGTGCCGGTGATCGTCGGTGTCTCAGATGTGACGACCGCCAAGACAATTCGGCGTGCCCAGTACGCGCAGCGGGCCGGCGCCGATGCGGTGATGGTGCTGCCGGTCTCCTATTGGAAGCTGTCCGACCGCGAGATCACGCAGCACTACCGCAGCATCGGTGAGGCTGTCGGAATCCCGATCATGGCCTACAACAATCCGGCCACCAGCGGCGTCGACATGCGTCCCGAATTGCTGGTCGAGATGTTCGACGGCATCGACAACCTCACCATGGTCAAGGAGTCCACCGGCGACCTGTCCCGCATGCAGCGCATCAGAGAACTCAGCGGCGGAAGGCTGCCCTTCTACAACGGCAGCAACCCGTTGGTGCTCGACGCGCTGAAGGCCGGTGCATCCGGATGGTGCACGGCCGCACCGAATCTGCGTCCCCAGCCGTGCATCGAGCTGTACGACGCGGTGCGCGCCGGCGATCTGGACCGGGCGCAGCGGCTGTACGACGACCTCAAACCGCTGCTGCAGTTCATCGTGGCGGGCGGGCTGCCCACCACCGTCAAGGCCGGACTGGACCTGCTCGGCACACCGGTCGGCGATCCCCGGGCACCGCAATTGCCGCTGGACCAGCAGGGCCGCAGCGCATTACAGCAGATCCTGACTTAACCCAGGTCGTTGGTGGCGAAGGTATCGCACTTGTTCGGGTCACCGTTCTGATATCCGATGGTGAACCACTTCTGGCGCTGCGCCGACGAGCCGTGCGTCCAGGATTCGGGGTTGACGCGACCGTTCACCTGCTCCTGGATACGGTCGTCGCCCACCGACGCCGCCGCCGACAAGGCATCGGAAATGTCCTTGTCGCTCAACGGGTTCAGGAACGGTTTGCCGGTGCTCTCCTGCGTGACGGTGGAGGCGTAGTGCGCCCACACCCCGGCGTAGCAGTCGGCCTGCAGTTCGGTGCGCACGCCACCACCTTTCGCGCCCTGCGCGCCGGACTGGGACCGGCCCAGGGTGCCCTGCAGATTTTGGATGTGGTGGCCGTACTCGTGGGCTACCACGTATTCCTCCGCGAAGGGTCCACCGCTGGACCCGAACCGGTCCACCAGCACCGAGAAGAAGTCGGTGTCGAAATACGCCGTCTTGTCCACCGGGCAGTAGAACGGTCCGACCTCGGTGCTGGCCGGTCCGCAGCCGGTGCTCACCGAGCCGCTGAACAGCCGCATCTTGGGCTTGGTGTAGCCGCGAACCAGCTGCTTCCACACCGCGTCCAGCGAGTTACCGGTGGCCACCACCCGGCACTGCACGTACCTGTTGGCATCGGCCCCGGTCTTGCACTTGGTCAAGTCGAAACCGGGCGCCACGTCGCCGCTGGTGTCCACCGGCTGCTGGCTGACGATCCCGCCGGGGTCGACGCCCAGGAGCATCGCGACCACCACGATCAGCAATCCGCCGATCCCCCCGCCGATGGCGATCGGACCCATCCCGCCACCGCCGCCGGACGAGGACGCAGAACTGGTATCGATCTGCATACCCTCGTTGAAGGTCATCGCACGCTCCCCGGAATCAGAGTTTGGTTACCGCGCCGCAATCAGCCTATCGCTGCGCTGTGGCGAATCGGTTGTCGGTGTAAGTACGCAGCGTGCGCAGGAATCGGCGCAGCGTGAGGTTCAGCAGCGGCGCGAACAGCGGCATCGCCAGCCGCGCCGGCCCGGCCGGTTGCACGGCCATGGTCCAGTTCAGCCGGCAACCGCCCCGAATGGCCTCAACCCGGTAATCCTCGGCTAGCGCAGCGAAAGTTTGCGTCGAGCTTTCGTTGAAGCGGAATGCGATGCGGCTGAACGGTTCCCAAGCCAGAAATTCCTCGCTGACGACGATGCCGCCGCGTAGGTCGGCGTTGCGGGTGGTGCCGACGCCGAATGGCTTCGGGCTGGTCCAGGTCACCGTCTTGATTACGGCGACCCAGCGCGGCCACGACTCGGCGTCGGAGAAGACCTCGAATAGCTGCTCGGGCGTGATGGCCAGGTCGACGCTGTTGCGAAACCGGAAGCGGGCGTTGTCGATGAAGTCCAGACCGACGTGTTCGCACGGGTGCATGGCCTCAGACATTAGCCGGGGCCTTCGCTGGCCGCGGCCAGCAACGGCACGATCACGTCGCTGATCGGGGTGGGCAGCCCGTGCCTGCGCGCCCGGCGGACGATCACCCCGTTACGCAGATCCCATTCCAGCGGTCGGTGGTGTTCGCGATCGGTCAGTATCGAAGTCGTCATGTCCTCGGGCACCGCCCGGAACGAATCGACGATCTGCCCAACGACGTCGTCGTCGAACTGGGCACCCTCGGCGCGGGCCACCGCGACGCATTCGGCCACATATCGGCGCGAGAGGGCAGCCACGTCGTCGCGGCGGAACATGCCGGATCGCCGCCCGGTCAGCACCATCAGTCCGGCCAGCGCGTTGAGCAGCAGCTTGCGCCACGTCACGGTGGTGAAGTCGGGGTCGCAGTCCACCCGGCAGCCCCCGGACCGCAGTAACTCTGCAACAGCTTCGGCCGCGGGTCCGGTGGGCAGCACCAGCGCGGCTTCCCCACGCAACCGCACCCACCCGTCGGGCTGGGTTTCTGCGGAGTACCACACGCTGCCGGGCACTACGGTCGACGACGGGCACAGCGGTTGCACCTGCTCGACCTGCTCGACGCCGTTCTGCAGCACCGTCACCACCGTGCGCTCATCACATAACCGAGTCAGCCAGCCTGCCGCGGCGTCGTTCTGGGTCGCCTTGACGGCCAGGATCACCACCTCGACCGGGCCGTCGACGTCGGCGGGGTCGGTGTGCACCGGCCCGGGCACCACAATCGCTGAACCGCCATCGGGCCGCAGTTCGATGCGTTCGCGTGGGGTATGGCCGCACAGCGACACCGGGTGACCGGCGCGGTGCAGCAGCGCGGCGACCGTTGTGCCGACGGCGCCGGGGCCCACGAGTGCGACAGAGGTAGGAATACCGGCAAAAGTACCGGGCGGAACCCGCCCTTTAGACTGGGCAGTCATCCAACCCAGGTCTGAAGGAGTTTTTGTGCTGCGCAGCCACGCCGCGGGTTCGCTACGGGACAGCGACGCCGGACAGCAGGTGACGTTGGCCGGTTGGGTGGCGCGCCGCCGCGATCACGGCGGTGTCATCTTCATCGACCTGCGTGACGCGTCCGGCGTCGCCCAGGTGGTCTTCCGTGAATCCGAGGTGTTGGCCCAGGCGCACCGGCTGCGCTCGGAGTTCTGCGTCGCCGTCACCGGCGTGGTCGAGATCCGCCCGGAAGGCAACGCCAACCCCGACATCGCCACCGGCGACATCGAGGTCAACGCCACCGCGCTGACCGTGCTGGGGGAGTCCGCGGCGCTGCCGTTCCAGCTCGACGAGCCGGCGGGGGAGGAGCTGCGGCTGAAGTACCGCTACCTGGATCTGCGCCGCGACGCACCGGCTGCGGCAATCCGGTTGCGCGCCAAGGTGAATGCGGCCGCCCGCGAGGTGCTGGGCCGGCACGACTTCGTCGAGATCGAGACACCGACCATCACCCGGTCCACCCCGGAAGGCGCGCGTGACTTCCTGGTGCCGGCCCGGTTGCGGCCGGGCACGTTCTATGCGCTGCCGCAGAGCCCGCAGCTGTTCAAGCAGCTGCTGATGGTGGCCGGCATGGAGCGCTACTACCAGATCGCCCGCTGCTACCGCGACGAAGATTTCCGTGCCGACCGCCAGCCCGAGTTCACCCAGCTCGACATGGAGCTCAGCTTCGTCGACGTCGACGACGTCATCGCGATCTCCGAGGAGATCCTGGCCGCGCTGTGGGCCCTGATCGGATACCAGATCCCCACCCCGATCCCGCGGATGACCTACGCCGACGCCATGCGCCGGTTCGGCTCCGACAAGCCCGACCTGCGCTTCGGTCTGGAGCTCGTCGAATGCGCAGAGTTCTTTAAAGACACGACGTTCCGGGTTTTCCAGGCACCTTATGTGGGTGCGTTGGTGATGCCCGGCGGGGCGTCCCAACCGCGGCGCACGCTGGACGGCTGGCAGGAATGGGCCAAGCAGCGCGGGCATCGGGGCCTGGCCTACGTGCTGGTGGGTGACGACGGCACGCTGGGCGGACCGGTCGCCAAGAACCTGACCGACGCCGAGCGCGACGGCCTGGCCGCTCACGTCGGCGCCGGCCCGGGCGACTGCATCTTCTTCTCGGCCGGCCCGGTGAAGCCGTCGCGCGCACTGCTGGGGGCGGCGCGCTCGGAGATCGCTCACCGGCTGGGTCTGATCGAACCCGGCAGCTGGGCGTTCGTCTGGGTGGTGGACCCGCCGTTGTTCGAGCCGGCCGACGACGCGGTGGAGGCCGGTGACGTCGCTGTCGGTTCCGGGGCGTGGACCGCGGTGCACCACGCATTCACCTCGCCGAAGGCCGAACACCAGGGCATCGTCGACAGCGACCCCGGCGCGGTGCTGGCCGACGCCTACGACATCGTCTGCAACGGCAACGAGATCGGCGGCGGCTCGATTCGTATCCACCGGCGCGATATTCAGGAGCGGGTGTTCGCGGTGATGGGCCTCGATCCCGCCGAAGCCGAGGAGAAATTCGGATTCCTGTTGGAGGCGTTCACCTTTGGCGCGCCGCCGCACGGCGGGATCGCGTTCGGCTGGGACCGGATCAATGCGTTGCTGTCCGGCGTCGACTCGATCCGCGAGGTGATCGCGTTCCCCAAAACCGGCGGTGGCGTCGACCCGTTGACCGATGCGCCCGCGCCGATCACCGCGCAGCAGCGTAAGGAGTCGGGAATAGATTTCACGCCCAAGCCGGTTCAGGGGGCATGACCGACAGGGATCTGGCTGAGCTGGCCAAGACGTTCAATCAGGACATCATCGCGGAGTTCCGCGCCAACGACGGGAAGGTGGGCGGCCAGTTCGAAGGCGCCGACCTGTTGCTGTTGCACACCACCGGTGCCAAGTCCGGCGAGCAACGGATCTCGCCGCTGGCCTACTTCGACATCGACGGCAAGCTGATCATCATCGGGTCCTTCGCTGGGGCGCCGGTGAGTCCGGCGTGGGTACACAACCTGCGGGCAAATCCTGCTGCCCGGATCGAAATCGGCACCGACGCCTACGATGTGACCGCGCGCGAACTGCCCGCCGAGGAGCGCGACGCGCTGTTCGACAAGGTCACCGCCAAGGCGCCCGGCTTCGCCGAGTATCAGTCGAAGACCACCCGGGTGATCCCGCTGTTCGAATTGCAGCGCGGACGCAGCGCAAGGGCGGCGGCAACGGCTACGACGACTTAGCCAGGAACTCCTTCACCAGCCGCCGCGGCGCCTGGGTCAGCCACGCCTCGGTGATCAACTCCTCGAGCTCGAAGAACCCGATATCGGCCAGCGTGACCAGCACGGCCGGGTAGCCGTCGAAGTGTGGGGTGGTGAAGTAGATGTCCGGCTCGTCGGCGATCAGCGCGAACTTCACGCCCTCGTCGGGCACCCGTACGCCCAGGATGTCGCCTGTCGGCGGCTGCACCCCGTGGCGCGTCAGCGCTTCGATGTCCGACCTGCGCAACGGGCGCTCCCAGGCCAGCAGCTTCTTGCCGACCCGCCAGTCGTGCTGTGAATGTTCGACGACCAGCGGCAACTCGGCGGCGATGCGCGCGACGTCGTCCCAGGTAGCCACGCCTCTCATTGTGCGCGCATTTGCCGTGCTGAGGAATATTTAGCGCAGAAATCAGCCCACCGACATCGTTTGCTCGGTCGTCTGCTGCCCGCTCAGCCAGGTCACCAGCTTGTCGTAGACCGACGGGTGGTTGAGCAGATCGAAGTGGTTGAGGCCGGCCAGGATGAGCCCGTGTGCGGCGTCGAACGGGATCGACCGGTACTTGCCCTGACCCGCCGCGCTCTTCGGCCGGACCAGGTGGTCGCCCATCAGCAGACCCACCGCACGCGGCGCCGCGGTGGTGGAGACGAAGTGGTAGACCGCGCCGGGCAGGAACGGCACCTCCTGGCACCGGTCGCGCAGGAATTCGTCCGGGTCGCAGTCTTGCCAGTCTTCGTCGAGCAGAGCGCCGTAACGCAGGTCCTTCACGCCGGCGCTGCGGGTGTTGAGGAACTTCGACACGCCTCGGGTCTCGGGAAGCTGCGCCAGCACGAAGGATGCGGCGTTGACACCCTTTTCCAGGTCGGCTCCCAGATGCGGCGAGCCCAGGCACACCACGTGGGACACGTCGTCGGTCCACGCGTGTTCGTGCTGCTGGCCGTAGTGGCACGCGCTGCGCGAGACCAGCCCACCCATGGAATGGCCCACCAGCACCAGTTCCTCCACCGCAACCGGCCACACCGCGTACAGCCGATCGATCAGATCGGCCAGCGCCTGCCCGTTCTGGGAAATGTGCCGGCCGCTGTTGTAGCGCAGGTAGACCGGCGTGTAGCCGAGGTCCTTGCGCAGGCGTTTGCCGTAGGGGCGCAGTTCCTCGCCGGTGCGCGGTGCGCGCCACCAGGACCGCTCGGTCATGCACCAGCCGTGGGTGAAGACCACGATCCGGCTGGTGGCTTTCGGGAACGCCGTGGCGATGGCGCCCCTGCTCAACCCGACCGGCAGCCCCTTGCGGCGGATCTGCATGGTGAGCGCCAAGCCGTTGTCGCGGTTGGTCATCTCGTCGCCGTAGATGCCGTTGAGCGCGGCCAGCACCCCGGCGATCCGGGGCCGGGCCTCGATCGTCTCGTCGTCCTCATTGCTGCACGTGTTGGCAGCCAACGCCCCGGCGCCGTAGAGGGACCCGCGCACCGCGTGGTCCACCAGGCTGTAGATGGTGGACGCGGTGGTGTCGTGCACCACCCTCACCGGCGCGGCTGCCGGGCCGATGGTGCCGAAGACCCGGCCGGCGATACCCCGATGAATGTCCCGGACCAGCGTGGTCAGCACCCGGGTGCCTTCCCCCGCGAGATCGGCCAGCGAACGGATTTCGTCTGCCTGCACAACAAGCTCCTTTCGGCGTTTCAGTGAACAAGTGTTCCCGTTTCGCGTCCGATTGCAAACCGGCCGGCCAGATTCCCGGGTCTGCCCGCCGCAGCGCCGGCCGGCCCCCAGTAGGTTTGGGCATGTGACGGACTTTCGGGACACCAAGCGCTACCGGGTCACGCATCGCACCGAATACCGCTACTCCGACCTCGTGACCGGCTCCTACGGTCGCGGGTTCCTCACCCCGCGTGATTCGCTGCGCCAGCGCTGCGTCGCGCACCGGCTGGTCATCGACCCGGAGCCGGCGGACAGATCCACCAGCCGCGACACCTACGGCAACATCAGCTCGTACTTTCACGTCACCACACCGCACCGCGCGCTGACCATCATCAGCGACTCGATCGTCGACGTCGGACTGCCGACCGCCGACCTCTACACCAGCGGGCCGGCGCTGCAACCGTGGGAGGCGGCCCGCCCGGCCGGGATGCAGGGCGCGCTGGCTACCGATTTCACCCTCGACCTCACCCCGCCCGAGATCACCGACGAGGTACGCGACTACGCCGCACCCAGTTTCGCGCCCGGCCGCCCTCTGGTGGAGGTGTTGCGCGACCTGGCAAACCGCATCTACACCGACTTCACCTACCGTTCCGGTTCGACGACGGTTTCCACACGTGTCAACGAGGTTCTGACGGCGCGTGAAGGGGTATGCCAGGACTTCGCGAGGCTGGCGATCGCCTGTCTGCGCGCCAACGGTTTGGCGGCCTGCTACGTATCGGGATACCTGGCCACCAACCCGCCCCCCGGAAAGGATCGAATGATAGGCATCGACGCGACCCACGCCTGGGCGTCGGTATGGACGCCGCAACAGGCGGGTCAGCACGAGTGGATGGGGCTCGACCCCACCAACGACGCGCTGGTCGATCAGCGCTACATTGTGGTCGGGCGCGGCCGCGACTACGCCGATGTGCCACCGCTGCGCGGCATCATCTACACCAACTCCAAGCGCAGTGTCATCGACGTCGGTGTCGACGTCGTCCCATTCGAAGGTGATGAACTCTATGCGTGATTTCAGTTGTCCCAACTGTGGCCAACGCCTGACATTCGAGAACTCGGCCTGCCTGAATTGCGGCAGCGCCCTTGGCTTTTCGCTAGAACAGATGGCGCTGCTGGTGATCGCCAAAAAGGAAGAAGACAGCGACCACGCCGGCGCCGTCGCGGCGGCCGAATATCAGCTGTGCGCCAATCTGTATGTGGCGGAATGCAATTGGCTGGTCCCGGTCGATCCGCCGGGCACCCTGTGCGAGTCCTGCTCGCTGACCATCGAGCGGCCCAACGATGACGACACGGTTGGTCTGCCCGAGTTCGCCCGGGCCGAAGCGGCCAAGCGGCGTCTGGTCGCCGAACTGCACGAACTGAAACTGCCGATCATCGGCCGTGATGAAGATCCGGACTACGGACTGGCCTTCCGGTTGCTGTCCAGTGCGCACCAGAATGTCATCACCGGTCACGAAAACGGCGTCATCACATTGGATCTGGCTGAGGGTGACGACGTGCACCGCGAGCAGTTGCGGGTGGAGATGGACGAACCGTACCGCACCCTGCTCGGGCACTTCCGCCACGAGGTGGGCCACTACTACTTCTACCGGCTGATCCAGTCGCCGGAGTACCTGGCGCGGTTCAACGAGTTGTTCGGAGACCCCGACTCCGACTATCAGGCGGCGCTGGACCGGCACTACAGCGAGGGCGCACCGGACGGCTGGGAGAAGAACTACGTCTCCTCGTACGCGACCATGCACCCCGCCGAGGACTGGGCGGAGACGTTTGCGCACTACCTGCACATCCGCGACACGCTGGACACCTCGGCGTCCTGCGGCCTGGCGCCGGCGGCGGCCACGTTCGACCGACCGCCGTTGGGACCCAGCGCGTTTCCCACCATCATCGACATGTGGCTGCCGTTGTCGTGGTCGCTGAACATGGTGAACCGGTCGATGGGCCACGACGACCTGTATCCGTTCGTGCTGCCGCCGGCGGTGCTGGACAAGATGCAGTTCGTGCACACCGTGATCGACGAGACCACCGCGGCCGCCTGAGCTCCGCGCCGCTACGCGGGCATCGTCCGGCGCTCGTCGGGGCCACCCCACAGGGGCTGCATGCCGCCGGGCAACGCCAACTGCGTCGCAGCAAGCGCGTCGGCCAGGTCGCGCAGTGCGGCGTGCACCCAGGTGAGCAGCTCGGCCAGTTCTTCGCGGTGCCCGTCGACCAGCTCTTCCAGCTCGGCGGGATCCGAGCGGCGCAGCCGGGTGCCGATCTCGTCCACGATCCGTTCCGGGCGTGACGAGCCCGACGAGCCGGGCAGGTCTTTGAGGCGCGCGCGCAACCGCTCCACCTGGTACAGCAGCGAGCGCGGGTTCTGCGGGTCGAACAGCATCAGTTCGGTCACCGCGGCCACGCTGACCTTGCCCAGCGTGCGACGACGGTAGATGACCGACGACTCGCAGGCCACCAGGGTGGCTTCCACGATGGACTGTTCGGCCACCGTGCCGCGCACCGTGGTCAGCGTGTCGGCCAGCAGCGCGGTCAACCACAGCCCGCGCTCGATCCGCTTGCCGATGTCCATCATCGTCCAGCCCACGTCGCGCACCATCGACTCGCCGGCCACCCCCGACAGGGTCAGCATCCCGGCCAGTGCCTGCGACTGCGCGGCGGCCAGCAGCGCATCGGCCTCGGCCAGCGACTGCGGCGGGTCGGACCGCAACGCGACGGCGCGTTCGACACTGGCCAGCACCATCCAGGTGTCGTTGGACAACTGGTCGCGCACCGCGCGCGCCGACAGCGCCAGCCCTTCCACCGACTGGATCAGCGAACCCGGCCGGTCCAGCTCGACCGTCATCGACCACAGCATCGAAGGAGCCACCGCGATCATCTCGGCGTGGTCGTACTCGGTGGCACCGCCCGCGCCGGTGTCGGTCCCGGTGATGCGGCCCAGCGCGGCCATCAGCACCGGCACGCACTCGCTTTCCTCGCTGTCCTGATGGTGGCGGTAGACGTGGTAGCGTTCGCGCGCCACGATCAACAGTCGCGCCATGTTCTCGGCGCGCTCGCCGTAGCGTCCCATCCAGAACAGATCGGACAGCACCCGTGGCGAGCTGACACCCCAGGTGCCGGCGCCGGTCTTGGCCGGCTGCGGCGCCGAGGGCAGGGTGATCGTCTCGGCTGTCGCGCGTTCCGTCGGGCGCACCCACACATCTTTGGCCGCAACGGTTTTCATGGTGTATGCAGCCGAACCTGGGGCGGTCACATAGCCCAGGCCGCCGATCATCGGGGCGTACCCGCCGCGCTGGGCGACGGTGAACAGCCGCATCCCGACACCGGCCGAGGACAGCACGCCGGCATGGTCGGTGGGGGCCGAGGAGAAGGTGGGCAGCACCTGACCGGCCCACCGCCACGGCGCCGCTTCGATGCGGGCGGTCAACTCGGCGAGCTGCGCGGCCGACAGCGTCGGGCCGACCAGGGGTTCCCCGCCGTCCACCGGTTTGATCAGCAACGACGGCAGGTTCGCCAGCAGGTGGGAGAGCTCGGCCGGGATGCCGCCCCAGTAGACGGGTGCGGTCTGCAGCTGCAGGTCCTCGCCGAGCAGCCGCTCGGCCAGCTCCGGCAGGAAGCGCAGCAGCCCGGGGCTTTCCAGGATGCCGCTGCCCAGCGTGTTGACCACGGTCACTGTGCCGCGGTGCAGCGCCTCCACCAGCCCGACCACGCCCAGGCGGGAGTCGGCGCGCAGGTCGAGCGGGTCCACGTAGCTCGCGTCGACCCGGCGCAGCACCACGTCGACGCGTTTGAGGGTGCCCAGCGACCGCATCCACAGCTTGCCGTCGCGCACCACCAGGTCCGCGCTCTCCACCAGCGGGAAACCCAGCAGCGTGGCCAGATACGCCTGGTCGAACGCGGTCTCGGAGTAGATGCCGGGGCTCAGCACCACCACCACCGGGTCCTGCACCACGTCCGGCGCGGCGTCGATCAGCGCCAGCCGCAGCGCCTGCGCGAACGGGGTGTTCGCCCGCGGCGCGATCTGCTCGTAGAGGTCGGGGATCGCGTGCGCCAGCACCCGGCGATCGGCCAGCGCGTAGCCGGCGCCCGACGGCGCCTGAGTCCAGTCCGCGTTGACCCAGAAGTTGCCGTCGGAGCGCCGGCTGACATCGCAGCCGTGCATGAACAGCTGATGGTGCCCGGGCACGGTGATGCCGTTGGCGGGCCGGATGTAGCCGGGATGGGCAAAGACCAGCTGCGCGGGCAACAGTCCTTCGATGAGCAGCCGGCGCGGGCCGTACAGGTCGGCCAGCACGGCATCCAGCAGCCGCGAGCGCTGAACCAGCCCGGCTTCCAGCGCATCCCAGTCGGCCGCAGACACCACCAGCGGCAGGGTGTCCAGCCGCCACGGTCCGGGTTCGGGTCCGTGACCCGAGGCCGCTTCGCGCCCGGCCTGTCCGTCCGAGACCCCGGTGTAGGTGATGCCGTCGTGGTCGATCAGGCTGTGCACGACCGACCGCAGCCGGTTCAGGCCGCTGCGGCCGCGTTCGGCGATCGCGTCGGCAAGCTCGTCCCAGCCCGGCCGGACGTTGCCGTCGGCGTCGACGAACTCGTCGTAACCGGCACCGGGACCGTCGCGCAGATCGAACAGCGCTTCCTGGGTGCGCGCGGTGCGGTATCCGGCCAGCAGACGGTCGACGTCGTAGGACTCCGAGGAAGCTGCCGACGCTGCACTGAGACCGAGTGTCATATCTGCGGACGCCACTACCGCTGCACGGTACGCACGCGACGCAGATCCAGGATGCCCGGCGCGCCGACGTCGGTGAACAGTCGCGCCTGCTTTTCGCGCAGACCGGCCAGGTCGAGCTTGCCGGGTGTGAAGCCGGACGCCTCGAAGCGCCGCGCCCGGCGCGACTCGGCGGCCACGGCGTTGACCGGGGGCATGTCATAGGCAAGCCCACCGGGGTGAACGACGTGGTAGGTGCAGCCGCCGCGCGACGTCCCGGCGGTCAGGTCGATCAGCTCGAACTGCAGCGGGACATCGATGGAGATGGTCGGGTGCAACGCGCTCGGCGGCTGCCAGGCCTTATAGCGCACCCCGCCCACGTGGATATCGGGGTTGTCGGTCGCCAGCAGCGGTATCGGATAGCCGTTGCAGGTCACCGCATAGCGGTGTCGGTCGGCGCCGATGATCCGCACCTGGATGCGCTCCACCGAAGAGTCCACATAGCGGGCGGTGCCGGTGGCGGTGGATTCTTCGCCGAGGGTGTTCCACGGCTCGATGGCGCCGCGCAACTCGATCTCCACACCGTCGAACACCGCGGTGCCGATCCGCGGGAAGCGGAACTCGGTGAACGGGTCCAGCCAGCTGGTCTCGAAGGGGATGCCCTGCGCGCGCAGGTCGGCCGCCACGTCGGCGATGTCGTGGATCAGGAAGTGCGGCAGCAGGTACCGGCCGTGCAGGTTGTCGCCGTGCCGGATCAGCGGAGCGCGCAGCGGCTGCTCCCAGAACCAGGCCACCAGCGACCGGACCAGCAGCGACTGCACCATCGCCATCCGCAGATGCGGCGGCATCTCGAACCCGCGCAACTCGAGCAGGCCCAGCCGGCCGCGGGAGCCTTCGGGACTGTAGAGCTTGTCGATGCAGAATTCGGCGCGGTGCGTGTTGCCGGTGATGTCGGTCAGCAGGTGGCGCAGCGCGCGATCGGTCACCCACGGCTTGGCCCCCCCACCGGCCGAGAGTCGCGCGATCTCGGCGAACGCGATCTCCAGCTCGTAGAGCGCCTCGTCGCGGCCCTCGTCCACCCGCGGCGCCTGGGAGGTGGTGCCGACGAACCGGCCCGCGAACAGGTAGGACAGCGCCGGGTGCCGCTGCCAGTAGGTGAGGAGCGAGACCAGCAGGTCGGGACGCCGCAGCAGCGGCGAGTCGGCCGGGGTGACGCCGCCGAGCGTGATGTGGTTACCGCCGCCGGTGCCGCCGTGGGTGCCGTCGATGTCGAACGACTCGGTGGACAGCCGGGTCAACCGGGCCTGCTCGTAGAGCGTTTCCAGCTGTCGGCGCTGCTCGTCGAAACTGGCCGTCGGCGCGACGTTGACCTCGATGACGCCGGGGTCGGGGGTGACCGTGGTGAAGATCAGCCGCGGGTCGGTCGGCGGGCCGTAACCCTCGATCACCACCGGGCAGCCGGCCTTGACCACCGCGGTCTCCACCCGCGCGACCAGGTCGATGAAATGTTCCAGGGCGGTGGTGGGCGGCAGGAAGATATACAGCAGCCCGTCGCGGACCTCGGCGACCAGGGCGGTCGTCGGCGCGTTCTCCGGGTCCACGACGACGGCTGTATCGCCCTCCGGTTCCGGCGGCAGCACCGACCCGAGGGTCCCCGGATCCACCTCGAACGACGCCGGGGGCGGTTGCCAGCTGATCGAACTCAGTGGCAACCGCAAGCCCGCCGGGGAATCGCCCTCGGTGAGCACCAGGCGCCCGCGCCGCAGTCGCCAGTTCGCGCTGGCCCAACCGGAGCCGTCGTCGCGGCGGTGCAGCGGCAGGACGAACGCCGCCGGGGTGGTGACCGCTTCGTCGAGCCGGGCCACCAGCGCGGCGCGGCCCGATTCGGTGTCCTGTTCGGCGTCGGGGTCCAGGTCGTCGCCGGGTGCCACCGGGTCACCGGCCGGCAGCCGGACCGACTTCGCCAACCGCACCAGCGGATCCTCGTACGCGGCGCGCACCTGGGTGAGCGGCAGCCCCAGCCCTTCGGCGACCGTCGCCAGCACGTCGCGTGCGGTCTCGTCGGCGACCGGGTCCGCCGGTTCGGGTGACCACGGGTCGGCCAGCAGCGTGTCGTCGCTCCACAGCGCGCGGCCGTCGGCGCGCCAATACAGACCGATCTGCCAGCGCGGCAGCGGCTCCCCGGGATACCACTTGCCCTGGCTGCGCTGCACCAGACCCTGCGGCGCCCACTGCGCCTTGAGCCGGGCGGCCAGCTCGGAGGCCAACCGCCGCTTGTGCGGTCCGTCGGCGGCGGTGCGCCATTCCGGGTCGACCTGATTGTCCACCGAGACGAACGTCGGCTCGCCACCCACCGTCAGCCGCACGTCGCCGGCGACCAGGCGCCGGTCGACCTGGTCGCCCAGCGCACAGATCGAGGCCCACGCGTCGTCGGTGTACGGCAACGTCACCCGCGGGTCTTCGTGCACCCGGGTGACGGTGTTGGTGAACTCCAGGGTCGAGGTACACGGATCGGTGCTGCCCGTGATCGGCGCGGCCGACGACGGATGCGGGGTGGCGGCCAGCGGGATGTGGCCTTCGCCGGCGAACAGCCCCGAGGTCGGGTCCAGCCCGATCCAGCCCGCGCCGGGCACGTACACCTCGGTCCACGCGTGCAGGTCGGTGAAGTCGGCGGCCGGTCCCGAGGGCCCGTCCAGGGGCGGCACGTCCGAGGCCAGCTGCACCAGGTAGCCCGACACGAACCGGGCGGCCAGCCCCAACTGGCGCAGGATCGACACCAGCAGCCATGCCGAGTCCCGGCAGGAGCCCACCCCGCTGCGCAGCGTGTGATCCGGCGTCTGGACGCCGGGTTCCATCCGCAGGCTGTAGCTGACGTCGGCGTTGATGGCCCGGTTCAGCGCGACCAGGAAGTCGATGGTGCGGGTGCCGGGGGGCACGTTGAAGTTGCCGACCCAGGCCTGCACCAAGTCGCCCGGGCCGGACCCCTCCGCGCCTTCGTCGACGGGACGCAGGAACGGTTCGAGGTCGTGCGCCAGCGCCTTGGGGTACAGCGATTTATCCGGGTCCCACGTCTCGGCCCACTCCTCGATGAAGAAGTCGAACGGGTTGATGACCTTGAGGTCGGCGATCAGGCCGACGGTGATGGTCAGCTCCCGGGTGGGCTTGGGGAAGACCAACCGGGCCAGAAAGTTGCCCAGCGCGTCCTGTTGCCAGTTGATGAAGTGCTCGCCGGGATCGATCCGCAGCGAGTAGGCCTCGATCGGAGTGCGGGAGTGTGGCGCCGGGCGCAACCGCACGACGTGCGGATACACCTGGACCAGCTTGTCAAAGGTGTAACTGGTGCGGTGCTCCAGTGCAACTTTGATACTCATAACCGCTGATCCCATCACATGAGACAGCCGCCCGCAGCGTGCGCCAGTGCTGGCTTACGTTGCGGGCGGCTGTTATTCGGGTTTTGGCCGTTCGGCGTGAACAGCCTGTTTCGGGGTGTTACCGCTGATGGCGCCTAGTACTGCTGACCAGGGTACTGCTGCTGGCCCGGGTAGGGCTGCTGGCCGGGGTACTGCTGCTGGCCCGGGTAGGGCTGCTGGCCCGGGTACTGCTGGCCGGGGTACTGCTGGCCGGGCGGCAGACCAGAGGCCTGGCCGGCCTGCTCCAGCGGCGCGACCTGCCCGCCGGTCAACTTGCGGTACGTATAGACCTGGATCAGCATCGCGACCGGGATGGCCGCGATCAAGCCGACGCCGCAGGCGAACTCACCGACGATCAGCACGGCGACCTGGACGAGCCAGGACAGCAGGGCGGGACCCACGTTCGCCTTGGTGGTGTTGATGCTGGCCTTGATGGAATCCACCGGCGACAGCGACCTGTCGATCGCGAACTGGATCGCGAACATCGACAGGAAAGCGAAGATCAGGCCCGGGATGTAGCACAGGAAGGTGCCGACGGCCACGCCGAGGGCCACCAGCAGCGCGGTCAGCACGGCCGGACCCAGGTTGCGCGGTTTCAGGAACGAGCCCAAGGACACCGGCCGGCCGTCGGCGACGTCCAGGCTGCCCGACGCCATGGCGGCCTGCATGTAGTAACCGACGACGGCCAGCACCAGCCCCATCAGGCCCATGCCGATGATCGATCCCATGCCGAGCGCGCTGTCGGAGGCGTAGGTCGAGTAGGAACCCGTCTGCGGGTCGTAGGTGGTGGTGCCCGCGCTCATCAGGGAGGCGATGAACGCTCCGTACATGATGCCGCCGAGCACCGCGATGACGACGAAGAATATCGCCGCGGATCCGGCCATCGGGCCGACGTTCTTGGTGAACTTGCCCCACGCCCAACTGAAGGCGTCGCCCACACTGAACGGGCCGGCGGCCGGGCCGGCGCCCGGGCCGGGCGGGGGTGCGCCGTACCCGCCGCCGGGTGGTGGCGGAGGTGGCGGCGCGCTGTAACCGGGCGCCTGGTAGCTGCCGGGCGACGGACTTTGCGGCTTGGAGAAGTCGGGCCCGGATGGGGGCGGGCTGAAGCTCGGTGGTGGCGGCGGGGGCGCCCCATAGCCACCGCCTTGGCGCGGCTGCGGCGGGTAGCCCGGAGGATATCCGCCCTGCGGGTCGGCCGGGTTGCCTGGATATTCTGGCGGCTGGCTCATTGCTGTCCTCTGCCTCGTAGTTCGCTCTTGTCGATGGGGGCCTGACTCGTGCGGGCGTAGCAAACGGGAACTTAGCAAATGTGCGCCCACCACGCGCGCATTGGTGGCCTGTCCGCCCTGCGTGGTATGCCTGAAAACGTGTCCGACGGTCTGTTCGACCTGCCCGGTACACCGGATCCGGCCGGTTTCGGTGCCGGAAGCGCCGCCGAGAGCGGATCGCCGCTGGCGGTGCGGATGCGCCCGGCGTCGCTGCAGGAGGTGGTCGGGCAGCAGCATCTGCTGGCGGCGGGGTCGCCGTTACGCCGTCTGGTCGAGGGCTCCGGCATGGCCTCGGCCATCCTTTACGGTCCGCCGGGCAGCGGCAAGACGACGCTGGCGGGGCTCATCTCGCAGGCCACCGGCCGCCGGTTCGAGGCGTTGTCGGCGTTGTCGGCCGGGGTCAAAGAGGTGCGCGCGGTCATCGAGAAGGCGCGGTTGGGTGCGCTCTCCGGCGAGCAGACGGTGTTGTTCATCGACGAGGTGCACCGGTTCTCCAAGACCCAGCAGGACGCACTGCTGGCCGCGGTGGAGAACCGGGTGGTGCTGCTGGTGGCGGCCACCACGGAGAACCCCTCGTTCTCGGTGGTCGCGCCGCTGCTGTCGCGGTCGCTGATCTTGCAGCTGCGCCCGCTGAGCGCCGATGACATCCGCAACGTGGTGCAGCGCGCCATCGAGGATCCGCGCGGACTGAACGGCACGGTGTCGGTGGCGCCGGAAGCCGTCGAACTGTTGGTGCAACTGGCGGCCGGCGACGCCCGCCGCGCGCTGACCGCACTGGAGGTGGCCGCCGAGGTCACCGACCACGTCTCCGTCGAAACCGTGGAACAGTCGCTGGACCGGGCCGCGGTGCGGTACGACCGCGACGGCGACCAGCACTACGACGTCGTCAGCGCGTTCATCAAGTCGGTGCGCGGCTCCGACGTGGACGCCGCGCTGCACTATCTGGCACGGATGCTGGTCGCGGGGGAGGATCCGCGCTTCATCGCGCGCCGGCTGATGATCCTGGCCAGCGAGGACGTGGGCATGGCGGACCCGACTTCGCTGTTGGTGGCGGTCGCGGCGGCGCAGACGGTGGCGCTGATCGGGATGCCCGAGGCACAGCTGACGCTGGCGCACGCCACCGTTCACCTGGCCACCGCGCCCAAGTCCAATGCGGTGACAACGGCGCTGGGCGCGGCGATCAACGACATCAAGGCGGGCAAGGCGGGCCTGGTGCCGGCCCAGCTGCGCGACGGGCACTACGCGGGCGCGGCAGCGCTGGGCAACGCGCAGGGTTATAAGTATTCCCACGACGCCCCGGATGGCGTTGTCGCGCAACAATATCCGCCGACCGAACTGGTGGGCGTGGACTACTACCGGCCCACCGGCCGGGGTGCGGAACGCGAGATCGTCGGCCGGCTGGACCGGTTGCGCGCGATCATTCGCGGGAAACGGGGACAGTCATGAAAACCTTCAGCGACGAGGAGATGGCGCCGCTGCTGGCAACGGCCAAGCCCTACAGCGTCGTGATCCTCAAGCGCGGACCCAACTACGGCGACGACGGCGCGTCCGGGATCGTGTGGGAGCACGGCCGGCGCAACTTCGGCCTGCGCGACGACGGTGTGCTGGCCGTGGTGCTGCCGAGCACCGACGAGTCCGACGTGTGCGGTGTCGCGGTGTTCGCCGCCTCCGTCGAGGACACGGACGCGATCATGGCCGGCGACCCGGGCGTCGTCGCCGAGGTGTTCAGCTATGAGGTGCACCCGTGCCTGGGGTTCCCCGGGGACGCGCTGCCGTAGCGCCTCAGTGTCGGGCCGGTCAGACCAGTTCCGGCACCCGCAGCCGCGCGATCGCCAGTTCGAACTCGCCGACATCGTCCTGGTCGACGCCCAGGTCCCGCAGTATCGCCGTGCGCAGCGAGCGGGCCGCCTCGCTGCTGCGTTCCATCGCTTCGCGGCTGTCGTAGGTCACCGACGCCACCGCCCGCGCCGAGGTGCGGTCGATCATCACGCTGGCGCTGCAGAACCCGTCGAACTCCTCAATGGCCGGCAGCACCGCCAACTTGTAGAAGTCCAGGGCGTGTTCGAACTGTTCGGGCCGGGCCTTGAGCCAGGTGGCGCGCACGCACGCGCCCAGACCCGAGCGCCGGTTGCGGTGCAGCGCGGCGATCTCCCACTGGTCGACGACGGCGCTGCCGCCAAGGATCTTCACGGCGCGGCTGCGCACCGGCCACACCCGCTCCGCGCTGGCGCGCATCGCCTCCTCGGTCTCCCAGGCACTCGTCGCGACGCATCGGGCCGAATCCCGGTCCACCAGCAGCGACATGCCCAGACAACCGTCGACCTCGCGAAGCGTGGGCAGCACCACGTCGCGCATGTGGGCGATACCCATGTTGAGCAGCGAAGGTTGCGCCTGGATGGTGGTGGAGCGTGCGTACACGATCGGCCCCTTTCTGTCGTCGGGGGGTTCATCACCCACCTTCCTCCGACCCCGCCGGTGTGGCAACCGTCACATCTGTACTTGGCGGCGCGTAGGGCGTGCACCGTAGGCTGACCGGGTGCATACCGATGTGCTGGAGGTGGACACCACGCGTCGCCGCTACGTCGATCTCACCGATGCGGTGCGGTCGTTCTGCGGCAGCCACGAGGACGGCCTGTGCAACATCTTCGTCCCGCACGCCACCGCCGGTGTCGCGATCATCGAGACGGGTGCGGGCTCCGACGAGGACATGGTGGACACCCTGGAGCGGCTGCTGCCGCGCGACGACCGTTACCGGCATGCGCACGGCTCGCCCGGCCACGGTGCCGATCACGTGCTGCCGGCGATCGTCGCACCGTCGATCACGGTGCCGGTCAGTGGCGGCGAGCCGTTGCTGGGCACCTGGCAGAGCGTCGTCCTGGTCGACCTGAACCGGGACAACCCCAAGCGGTCGGTCCGGTTGAGCTTCGTCGGCGGCTGACTGGCAGGCTGGGCGGGCCGAATTCGGTATTCGGTAGCCTGCTGCGGCGCATAGGCTGACGGTTGACCTGGTACCGGAACGAGGAAGAAGAAGAGTGCAGACACACGAGATCAGGAAGCGTTTCCTTGATCATTTCGTGAAGGCGGGTCACACCGAGGTGCCCAGTGCCTCAGTGATCCTGGACGACCCCAACCTGCTGTTTGTCAACGCCGGCATGGTGCAGTTCGTGCCGTTCTTCCTGGGGCAGCGCACGCCCCCGTACGCCACCGCCACCAGCATCCAGAAGTGCATCCGCACACCCGACATCGACGAGGTGGGCATCACCACCCGGCACAACACGTTCTTCCAGATGGCCGGCAATTTCAGCTTCGGCGACTATTTCAAGCGCGAGGCCATCGCGCTGGCCTGGGACTTGTTGACCACCAACGTCATCGAGGGTGGTTACGGCATGGACCCGGAGAAGCTCTGGGCCACGGTCTATCTCGACGACGACGAGGCCGCGGGTTTGTGGCAGGAGATCGCCGGGTTGCCGCCGGAGCGGATCCAGCGGCGCGGGATGGCCGACAACTACTGGTCGATGGGCATCCCCGGGCCGTGTGGGCCGTCGTCGGAGATCTACTACGACCGCGGGCCCGAATTCGGCGTCGACGGTGGTCCGATCGCCAACGAGGACCGCTATCTCGAGGTGTGGAACCTCGTGTTCATGCAGAACGAGCGCGGCGAGGGCACCTCCAAGGAGGACTACGAGATCCTCGGGCCGCTGCCGCGCAAGAACATCGACACCGGCATGGGTGTGGAACGTATCGCGCTGGTGCTGCAGAACGTGGCCAACGTCTACGAGACCGACCTGCTGCGGCCAGTCATCGACCTGGTGGCTGCCCGCGCACCGCGCGGTTACGACGTCGGGAATCATCCCGACGACGTGCGGTACCGCATCATTGCCGACCATTCCCGCACCGCCGCGATCCTGATCGGCGACGGGGTCAGCCCCGGCAACGACGGCCGCGGTTACGTGCTGCGCCGACTGCTGCGCCGGGTGATCCGCTCGGCCAAACTGCTGGGTATCGACACCCCGGTGGTGGGCGATCTGATGGCCACCGTGCGCGACGCGATGGGTCCGTCGTACCCGGAACTGGTCAGCGACTTCGACCGGATCAACCGCATCGCCGTCGCCGAGGAGACGGCGTTCAACCGCACGCTGGCTTCGGGTTCCCGGCTCTTCGACGACGTGGCCGGGGCCACGAAATCCGCCGGGGTGTCGGTGGTTTCGGGCTCGGACGCGTTCACCCTGCACGACACCTACGGCTTCCCGATCGAGCTCACCCTGGAGATGGCCGCCGAATCCGGCCTGACGGTCGACGAGGCCGGTTTCCGCGAGCTGATGGCCGAGCAGCGCCGGCGGGCCAAGGCCGACGCGGCCGCCCGCAAGCACGCGCACGCCGATCTGACCGCCTACCGCGAACTGGTGGACGCCGGACCGACGGAATTCACCGGGTTCGACGAATTATCATCTCAGGCAAGGATTCTCGGCATTTTCGTGGACGGCAAGCGGGTGCCGGTGGTGTCGCACGCCGACGGTGTCGACGCCGACCGGGTGGAGCTGATCCTGGACCGCACGCCGCTCTACGCGGAGTCCGGCGGGCAGATCGCCGATGCCGGCACCATCAGCGGCACCGGGTCGGGCGGCAGCGCCAAGGCCGCGGTGACCGACGTGCAGAAGATCGCCAAAACCGTTCACGTGCACCGGGTCAACGTCGAATCCGGCGAGTTCGTCGAAGGCGACACCGTGCTCGCCGCGGTGGACCCCGGCTGGCGCAAAGGCGCCACCCAGGGCCACTCCGGCACCCACATGGTGCATGCTGCGCTGCGACAAGTGTTGGGCCCCAACGCCGTTCAGGCCGGATCGCTGAACCGCCCGGGTTATCTGCGTTTCGACTTCAACTGGCAGGGCCCGCTGACCGAAGACCAGCGCACCCAGATCGAGGAAGTCACCAACGAGGCCGTCCAGGCCGACTTCGAGGTGCATACCTTCCTCGAGAATCTCGACAGAGCCAAGGCGATGGGCGCGATGGCGCTGTTCGGTGAGGCGTATCCAGATCAGGTGCGGGTGGTGGAGATCGGTGGACCGTTCTCGCTGGAACTCTGCGGCGGCACCCACGTGCACAACTCGGCGCAGATCGGTCCGGTGACCATCCTGGGCGAATCGTCCATCGGTTCCGGGGTGCGCCGGGTGGAGGCCTACGTCGGCCTGGAGTCGTTCCGGCACCTGGCCAAGGAACGTGCGCTGATGGCTGGACTGGCGTCGTCGTTGAAAGTGCCCTCCGAGGAGGTGCCCGCGCGGGTGGCCAACCTGGTCGAGCGGCTCAAGGCGGCGGAGAAGGAACTCGACCGCGCCCGGCAGGCGACCGCCCGGGCTGCTGCGTCAAATGCCGCCGCCGGGGCCGAGCGCATCGGTAATGTCCGGCTGGTGGCGCAACGCATGTCGGCCGGGACCACCGCCGCGGACCTCCGTGCGCTGGCCGGCGACATCCGCGGCAAGCTGGGCAGCGATCCCGCGGTGGTGGCGCTCATTGCCGAGGGGGAAGGTGCGAGCGTGCCGTATGCGGTGGCGGCCAACGCCGCCGCGCAGGATCTGGGACTCAGCGCCAACGAGCTGGTCAAGCAGCTGGCGGTGGCCGTCGACGGCCGCGGCGGCGGCAAAGCCGACCTGGCGCAGGGATCGGGCAAGGACCCGGCCGGCATCGACGCGGCCCTTGCCGCGGTACGCGCACAGATAGCGCGGGTCGGTTGAGTGGGGTTGCCGCAGGAATCTGACCGGCCGGGCGAGGACGACCCCGGGCGTGGACGTCGGCTGGGGATCGACGTGGGAACCGTGCGGATCGGGGTGGCCGCCAGCGACCCGGACGGCATCTTGGCCACCCCGGTGGAAACCGTGCGTCGCGACCGGTCCGGCCGGCATCTGCGGCGACTGGCCGCGCTGGTCGCCGAGATAGAGGCCGTCGAAGTGGTCGTCGGGCTGCCCCGCACCCTGGCCGACCGGATCGGCTCGTCAGCGCAGGACGCGATCGAAGTCGCCGACGAGCTGGCGCGGCGGGTGGCGCCGGTGCCGGTTCGGCTGGCCGACGAACGGTTGACCACCGTCACCGCGCAGCGTTCGCTGCGCGACGCGGGTATGCGGGCCAAACAGCAACGCGCGGTGATCGATCAGGCTGCGGCGGTCGCGATCCTGCAGGGCTGGCTGGATCAACGCCGTGCCCTGACCGCTGAACGGGTGTCGGATGTCTGAACTCGACGAAAGCCAGGACGAGACCAGGGCCAAGCCCCAAGCCGTCGGCCCGAGCCGAACGACGCGGGCCGCCCGCAAGCGCGCGCAGCGAACCCGCCGCCGGCGCCGCTTCGCGGGTGTCTTCGCGATCAGCCTGCTGACGGTGGTCGTGGTGGCCGCGGTGCTGCTCGGCTCCAAGATGTGGCACCTGGTCACCGCGAGAGACGACGACTTCTCCGGCGATGGCAAGCGCGACATCGTGATTCAAATCCTGTCCGGGGACTCGACCACCGCGGTGGGGGAGACCCTGCTCAAGCGCGGGGTGGTGCGCACGGTGCGCGCGTTCGTCGACGCCGCCCACGGCAACGCGGCCATCACGTCGATACAGCCCGGCTTCTACCGGATGCGCACCGAGATTCCCGCGGCCAATGCGGTGTCGCGCCTGGTCGATCCGAAAAGTCGGGTGGGCAGGCTCGTCATTCCGGAGGGACGTCAGCTCGACGACACCACCGACATGAAGACCAACAAGACGACGCCCGGCATCCTCACCCTGATTTCGCGGGCCACCTGCGTCGACCTGGACGGCAACCAGCGCTGCGTGTCGGTGGCCGATCTGCGGACCGCGGCCGGCAAGGGCACATCGGCGGCGCTGCTGGTGCCGGACTGGGCCGTGGAGCGGGTGCAGGAACTCGGCGACGACCATCGCCGGATCGAGGGCCTGATCGCGCCGGGGACGTTCAACATCGATCCGGCCGGCTCCGCCGAAACCACCCTCGCCAACCTGATCGGCGCCGGCGCGACGCAATACCTGACCTCGGGGCTGGTCGACACCGCCAAGTCGTTGGGCCTGTCGCCCTACGACGTCCTGGTGGTGGCCTCGTTGCTGCAGCAGGAAGCCAATGCCCAGGACTTCGCGAAGGTGGCGCAGGTCATCTACAACCGGCTGCACGAACATCGCAAGCTGGAGTTCGACTCGACGGTCAACTACCCGCTGGACCGCCGCGAGGTAGCCACCAGCGACGGGGACCGCGCGCAGCGCACGCCCTGGAACACCTACATGGTCGACGGGCTGCCGCGCACCGCGATCTGCTCGCCGGGGGTGGAGGCGCTGAACGCCGCGGTGCATCCGGCGCCCGGTGACTGGCTGTACTTCGTCACCATCGACGGTCAGGGGACCACCCTGTTCACCCGCGACTACCAGCAGCATCTGGCCAACATCGAACTGGCCAAGCGCAACGGTGTCCTCGATTCCGCTCGCTGAGCGGGGCCGCGGCGGCAGAAAGGCCGCGGTGCTGGGCTCGCCGATCGCGCATTCCCGATCGCCGCAGCTGCACCTGGCCGCCTATCGCGCGCTGGGCCTGCAGGACTGGACCTATGACCGCATCGAGTGCGACGCCGACGCGCTGCCCGGGGTGGTGGCGGGCTTGGGACCGGAGTGGGTGGGGCTCTCGGTGACGATGCCGGGCAAGTTCGCCGCGCTGCGCTTCGCCGACGAACACACCCCGCGTGCCGAGCAGGTCGGATCGGCCAACACACTGGTGCGCACGCCGCGCGGCTGGCTGGCCGACAACACCGACATCGACGGCGTCGCCGGTGCGCTGGGCCAGGTCAGTGGGCACGCCCTGGTGCTCGGGTCGGGTGGCACCGCACCGGCCGCGGTGCTGGGGTTGGCTCAGCTGGGGGTCGGGGAGATCACGGTGGTCGCGCGCGATCCGGACAAAGCGGCGCGGTTGGTGGAGCTGGGCGCTCGGGTCGGGGTGTCGACGGGGTTCTGCGGCCTGCACGACGACGGGCTGGCCGGCGCGGTCGCCACCGCCGACGCGTTGGTCAGCACCATCCCGGCCGACGTCGCGGCCCGCTACGCCGAGACGTTCGCCGCGGTCCCGGTGCTGCTGGACGCGATCTACCATCCGTGGCCGACGCCGTTAGCCGCAGAAGTGCAGGCCGCCGGCGGGCGGGTGGTCAGCGGTCTGCAGATGCTGCTGCATCAGGCGTTCGCGCAGGTGGAGCTGTTCACCGGACTGCCGGCACCGCGTGCGGCGATGGCGCGCGCGGTGGCCGGATAGCGGTGCCCGTCGCCCGCGACAGTCCTCATATGCGCGTCGACACGCCGGTGAGCGGCGGCATTTCGGGGACGCTCGCGCCGGCCGGCCCTGACTTGCGCCTCAGCGCAACCCGAATACCGTCGCCCGCATGCGGGTCGGGCTGGTCATCGCGTGGATGGCGGTGCTGTGTTGCTACGACGTCCGGGACCGACGACTGCCCAACCTGCTGACCCTGCCCGGCGCTGCGGCGATCCTGGCCGGCGCGGTCGCGGCCGGTCGCGGGGTCCCCGCCGTGGCCGGCGCGGCAGCCCTGACCGGGGCGTACCTGCTGGTGCACCTGGTGTCGCCGACGGCGATGGGCGCCGGCGACGTCAAGCTGGCGATCGGTCTGGGCGGGCTGGCCGGGTGCTTCGGTGCCGAGGTGTGGTTTCTGGCGGCGATCACCGCGCCGCTGCTCACGGCGGTGGCGGCGCTGGTGCTCGGGGTGCGCGCGGTGCCGCACGGTCCGTCGATGGTGTTGGCGACGGCGGGCGCGACCGCGCTGGCCGTGCTGGGCTGAGGGGCCTATTCGACGTTGACGCCGTAGTCGAGCGCAATGCCGCGCAGCCCCGAGGCGTAGCCCTGGCCGATGGCGCGGAACTTCCACTCGCCGTTGCGGCGGTAGAGCTCACCGAAGACCATCGCCGTTTCGGTAGAGGCGTCCTCGAACAGGTCGTAACGGGCCAGCTCGCTGCTGGTGACCTGATCCCACACCCGGATGTAGGCGTTGCGCACCTGGCCGAATGTCTGTCCCTGGCCGTGCGGGTCATGGATGGAGACCACGAAATAGATGGCGGCTATGGTGGCCGGCACCGCGACCAGGTCGACGTTGATGACCTCGTCGTCGCCCTCGCCGGACCCTTCGAGGATGTCCCCGGTGTGCTCGATGGATCCATCGGGGGAGCGGAGGTTGTTATAGAACACGAAGTGGCTGTCGGACAGCACCTTGCGGTTCTCGCCGCACGCGAGCGCGCTGGCATCCAGGTCGTAGGTACTCTCCCAACCCAATCCCACCGACACCGCGGTCAAATTAGGGGCCTGCTTCGACAGTGAGACGTTGGCGCCCTTGTTCAGGCTGACACCCATGCCGATCACCTTTCCAGCGCGTGCGGATTGCCGTGCGGGGTTGCCCCGGTCCGACCAGGAGTAATCGTCACGCTAGTACATCGGCGGCAGGCCCGGCCGGTGCCGGCCGCGCGCGTGGGAAGATAACCGGGTGTTGCGCTGGATCACTGCCGGAGAGTCCCATGGCCGGGCGTTGGTGGCCCTGGTGGAAGGCATGGTCGCCGGGGTGGAAGTCACCTCCGCCGAGATCGCCGACGAACTGGCCCGCCGCCGGCTGGGTTACGGCCGCGGTGCCCGGATGAAATTCGAGCGCGACGCGGTCACCATGCTGTCCGGGGTGCGGCACGGCGTCACCCTGGGCGGGCCCATCGCGATCGAGATCGGCAACACCGAATGGCCCAAGTGGGAGACCGTGATGTCGGCCGACCCCGTCGACCCCAAAGAACTGGAGAACAGCGCGCGCAACGAGCCGCTGACCCGGCCGCGGCCCGGCCACGCCGACTACGCGGGCATGCTCAAGTACGGCTTCGACGACGCCCGGCCGGTACTCGAACGCGCCAGCGCCCGCGAGACCGCCGCCCGGGTGGCGGCCGGCACGGTCGCGCGGGCATTCCTGCGCCAGGCGTTCGGCGTCGAGGTGATCTCGCACGTCATCTCCATCGGTGCGTCCGCGCCCTATGACGGTCCGCCGCCGCGCGCGGAGGACCTGACCGCCATCGACGCCAGCCCGGTCCGCGCGTTCGACGGCACCGCCGAAGCGTCGATGATCACCGAGATCGAGGCCGCCAAGAAGGACGGCGACACGCTCGGCGGTGTCGTCGAAGCGGTAGCGCTGGGCCTACCGGTCGGGTTGGGTTCCTTCACCAGCGGCGAGAACCGGCTGGACAGTCAGCTGGCCGCCGCGGTGATGGGCATCCAGGCGATCAAGGGCGTTGAAATCGGCGACGGGTTCGAAACCGCACGTCGGCGCGGCAGCCGCGCGCACGACGAGATGTATCCCGGTCCCGACGGGGTCGTGCGCTCGACCAACCGCGCCGGCGGCCTCGAAGGCGGGATGACCAACGGCCAGCCGCTGCGGGTGCGCGCGGCGATGAAGCCGATCTCCACCGTGCCGCGGGCGCTGGCCACCGTCGACCTGGCCACCGGTGACGAGGCCGTCGCCATCCACCAGCGCTCCGACGTGTGCGCCGTGCCGGCCGCCGGAGTCGTGGTCGAATCCATGGTCGCGCTGGTGCTCGCGCGTGCGGCGCTGGAGAAGTTCGGCGGCGATTCCCTGGCCGAGACCCGGCGCAACATCGAGGCCTACCAGCGTTCGGTTGCCGACCGGGAAGCGCCGGCGGCCCGGGCGTCCGGAAGCTAGCCCGCCATGGCTCCCAAGGCGGTACTCGTGGGCTTGCCGGGTTCTGGCAAGTCGACCATCGGGCGTCGGCTCGCCAAGGCGCTCGGGGTGAGCATGCTGGACACCGACGCCGCCATCGAGGCGCAGACCGGGCGTTCCATTGCCGACATCTTCGCCACCGACGGCGAGCAGGAGTTCCGTCGCATCGAGGAGGAGGTGGTGCGCGCGGCGCTCGCCGAGCACGACGGCGTGCTCTCGCTGGGCGGCGGCGCGGTCACCAGCCCCGGGGTGCGCGCCGCGCTGGCCGGCCACACCGTGGTCTATCTCGAGATCAGCGCCGCCGAAGGGGTGCGGCGCACCGGCGGCAGCACCGTGCGCCCGCTGCTGGCCGGACCCGACCGTGCCGAGAAATTCCGGGAACTGATGTCCAAACGCATTCCGCTGTACCGCCGGGTCGCGACCATCCGGGTCGACACCAACCGGCGCAACCCCGGCGCGGTGGTCCGCTACATCGTGTCGCGGCTCAAGACCGAGGTAGAGGCCGCCCAATGACTGACAGCGCCGGCATGAAACATGACATTGCGCCGGTCACCGTGCCGGTGGCCGTCGACCCGCCGTACCCCGTGCTGATCGGCACCGGGCTGCTCGACGAGCTCGAGGAGTTGCTCGCCGGCCGGCACAAGGTAGCCGTCCTGCACCAACCGGTGCTCGCGCAGCTCGCGGAAGAGATTCGAATCCGGTTGGCCGACAAGGGAGTTGATGCGCACCGCATCGAAATCCCGGATGCCGAAGCGGGCAAGGACCTGCCGGTCGTCGGTTTCATCTGGGAAGTGTTGGGCCGCATCGGGATCGGGCGCAAAGACGCACTGGTCAGCCTGGGCGGTGGCGCCGCTACCGATGTCGCCGGGTTCGCTGCGGCAACCTGGCTGCGCGGGGTGTCGATCGTGCACGTGCCGACCACCCTGCTCGGCATGGTCGACGCCGCCGTCGGCGGCAAGACCGGGATCAACACCGACGCGGGCAAGAACCTGGTCGGCGCGTTCCACCAGCCGCTGGCCGTGCTGGTGGACCTGTCGACGCTGAAAACGTTGCCGCGCAACGAGATCGTGGCCGGGATGGCGGAAGTGGTCAAGGCCGGTTTCATCGCCGATCCGGTGATCCTGGATCTCATCGAAGCCGACCCGCAGGCGGCGCTGGACCCTGAGGGCGAGGTGCTGCCCGAGTTGGTGCGGCGCGCCATCGCCGTGAAGGCGGACGTGGTGGCCGCCGACGAGAAGGAATCCGAACTGCGCGAAATCCTCAACTACGGACACACTTTGGCCCACGCGATCGAACGCCGGGAGCGCTATCAATGGCGGCACGGCGCCGCGGTCTCGGTGGGGCTGGTGTTCGCGGCCGAACTGGCCCGGCTCACCGGCCGTCTCGACGACGCCACCGCCGCGCGACACCGCACCATCCTGGAGTCACTGGGCCTGCCGGTCAGCTACGACGCCGACGCGTTGCCGCAGCTGATCGAGTTCATGGCCGGCGACAAGAAGACCCGCGCCGGGGTGCTGCGGTTCGTGGTCCTGGACGGACTGGCCAAGCCGGGCCGGCTGGTGGGCCCCGACCCGGGCCTGCTGGTGACGGCCTATGCGGGAGTGTGCGCGCCATGAGCACCACGGTGAACGTGATCAACGGCCCCAACCTGGGCCGGCTCGGCCGGCGCGAACCCGCGGTCTACGGCAGCACCACCCATGACGAGCTGGTCGCCCTGATCGAACGCGAGGCCGCCGAACTCGGGCTCGACGCCGTGGTGCGGCAAAGCGACAGCGAAGCCGAGCTACTGGACTGGATACACCGGGCCGCGGACGCCGGCGAGCCGGTGATTCTCAACGCCGGCGGCCTGACCCACACCTCGGTGGCGCTGCGCGACGCCTGCGCCGAGCTGCGCGCGCCGCTGATCGAGGTTCACATCTCCAATGTGCATGCGCGCGAAGAGTTCCGGCGCCATTCCTACCTCAGCCCGGTCGCGACCGGAGTGATCGTCGGCCTGGGGATCCAGGGGTACCTGCTGGCCCTGCGGTATCTGGCCGGTTAGTCCTTGCGCAGATCCGGCTTCTTGGTCGGCCGGGTGTGGTCGTCGGTGCGGATGACCTCGGTCTTGGCGTCGCTGTCGTCGGTGCGGATGACCTCGGTCTTGGCGTCGCTGTCGTGCGTGCGGATGACTTCGGTCTTGGCCTCGTCGTCGTGGGTGGGGATGACCTCGGTGCGCTCGTCGGCACGTTCCTTCGTGGCGACCGCGGAGGTCCGCTGCTCCGAACGGCCGCCACCGGCGGTCGGGATCTCGCCGGTCGGGCTGTCGTCGTCGTCGCGCACGGCGGAGAACACGTCGGTGTTGTCCTCCCGCTCCCGGGAACCGTCCCGGGAACCGTCGTGCTTCTCGGGATCGGGAGCGTTGCGGTCGATGCGCCACCGGCCGACGGCCACGCCGATGATCGCGAACACGAAGACCAGCAGCGCGGTGAACGCCGCGAACGTTGTTAGCTCGTTGAGGATGCCGCCGGTGTAGATGCCCTTGTAGAAGATGGCGATGATCCAGGCGATCAGGCCGCTGACCAAGCCGGCGATCAGTCCGCCGAGCAACCAGATCATGGCCAGGTCGGCGCGCCGGTCCGGGTCCGGGTTGGCTTTGGCGTCGGCGCGTCCGTCCAGCACGCCCCACACGACCGAGGCGATCACGTAGAGCGTCAACAGCACGATGCTGATCAGCGCAGACTGCGTCTGAAATGCATTGATCAGCGCTCCCTGGATCAGCCGGAGCACGACCATCGCGGCCGCAAAGACCAAACCGCGCACCATCCACTTGTTCATGGGCAAACAGCGTAGCGAGTACCGTCAAGGGTCGTGACACATTCCCAGCGTCGACACCACCTCAAAGCCAAGATCAGTGCCGCCGGACTAGACGCGATGCTGGTCACGGACCTGATAAACGTCCGGTATCTTTCCGGTTTCAGCGGGTCCAACGGCGCGTTGCTGGTGTTTGCTGACGATCGCGAGGCCGTGTTGGCCACCGACGGCCGGTATCGCACCCAGGCCGCGCAGCAATCGCCGGATCTGGAGGTGGCCATCGAACGCGCCCTCGGGCGCTATCTGTCCGGCCGGGCCGGGCAGGACGGTGTGCGGAAACTGGGCTACGAAAGCAACGTCGTCACGGTCGACGGCTTCGACGCGCTGTCGAACGCACTCGACGGCCACCACACCGAGCTGGTCCGCGCGGCGGGCACCGTGGAGGCGCTGCGCGAGGTGAAGGATGCCGGTGAACTCGCGCTGCTACGGCTGGCCTGCGAGGCGGCCGACGCCGCGCTGGCCGACCTGGTGGAGCACGGCGGGCTGCGGCCGGGTCGCACCGAACGCCAGGTGGCCCGCGAACTGGAGAGCCTGATGCTCGACCACGGCGCCGACACCATCTCGTTCGAGACGATCGTGGCGGCCGGGCCCAACTCGGCGATCCCGCACCACCGGCCCACCGACGCGGAACTGGCCCCGGGCGACTTCGTCAAGATCGACTTCGGCGCCCTGGTCGCCGGCTACCACTCGGACATGACCCGCACCTTCGTGCTGGGCAGCGCGGCCGACTGGCAGCTGGAGATCTACGACCTGGTCGCCACGGCGCAAGGCGCCGGCCGGGAGGCGCTGCGCCCGGGAGTTGACCTGCGCGATGTGGACGGCGCAGCGCGCCAGATCATCACCGACGCCGGCTATGGCGAGCACTTCGGTCACGGCCTGGGGCACGGGGTCGGACTGCAGATCCATGAAGCGCCGGGCATCGGCGCGACGTCCGCCGGTACACTACTTGCGGGCTCCGTGGTCACCGTGGAGCCCGGCGTCTATCTACCCGGCCGCGGCGGTGTCCGCATCGAGGACACGCTGGTAGTGCCCTCGGAAACCTTGGCCGCCGCGCAGACCGCCGGACACACCCCGGAATTGTTGACCCGGTTCCCGAAGGAACTGGCCATTTTGTAGGAGATTTGAACGACCGTGGCGAGCACTGCTGACTTCAAGAACGGACTTGTCCTGGTCATCGACGGCCAGTTGTGGACCATCACCGACTTCCAGCACGTCAAACCCGGCAAGGGTCCGGCCTTCGTGCGCACCAAGCTCAAGAACGTGCTGTCGGGCAAGGTCGTCGACAAGACCTATAACGCCGGCGTGAAGGTCGACACCGCCACCGTGGACCGGCGCGACACCACCTACCTGTACCGCGACGGCTCGGACTTCGTGTTCATGGACAGCCAGGACTACGAGCAGCACCCGCTGCCGGAGTCCTTGGTCGGCGACGACGCGCGCTTCCTGCTGGAGGGTCTGCCGGTGCAGGTGGCGTTCCACAACGGCGCGCCGCTGTACATCGAGCTGCCGGTGACCGTGGAGATGGTGGTCACCCACACCGAGCCCGGCCTGCAGGGCGACCGGTCCAGCGCGGGCACCAAGCCCGCGACGCTGGAGACCGGTGCCCAGATTCAGGTGCCGCTGTTCATCAACACCGGAGACAAACTGAAGGTGGACTCCCGCGACGGCAGCTACCTGGGCCGGGTAAACGCCTGAATATGCCAGACCGAAAAACGTCGCGTCCCGTGCGAGGACGGCACCAGGCGCGTAAGCGGGCGGTGGACCTGCTGTTCGAGGCGGAGGCCCGCAACCTCAGCCCGGCTGAGGTTGTCGACGGCCGCACCGCGCTGGCCGAAACGAACCCGGACGTGACTGCGCTGCAGCCGTACTCGGCTGCGGTGGCCCGCGGGGTGGCCGAGCATTCGGCGCACATCGACGAGTTGATCACCTCGCACCTGCAGGCTTGGACGCTGGACCGGTTGCCCGCGGTGGATCGCGCCATCCTGCGGGTTGCGGTGTGGGAGTTGCTGTATGCCGACGACGTGCCCGAACCGGTCGCCGTCGACGAGGCCGTTGAACTGGCCAAGGAGCTGTCCACCGACGATTCCCCCGGCTTCGTCAATGGGGTACTCGGCCAGGTCATGCTGGTGACCCCGCAGATCCGGGCGGCTGCCCGGGCGCTGCGCGAGACGGCGCAGGAGAACGTGCCATGACCCGGCTGGAGCTGCGGGTGGTGCTGTCCGTGCTGGCGGCAGTCGCGGTGGTGGTGGGTGCCGTGGTCAGCGCCGCGTTCGGGTGGACCATCGTGGCCTCGGTGCTGGCGATCTTCGCACTCGGCGTGGGCGCCTGGGTGTACCACACGGTGGAACGGCTGATCCTGGCCCGCCGCATCAGCACGGTGCGCACGGCCGCCAAGCCGCTGCAGCCGCTGCTGCCGGTGATGGCCGCGATCATGGGCCTGACCCAGGGGGTCGTGCGTTCCCTGAGCGATGTCACCGATCTGCCGGGCAAGCGCTGGGAGATGCCGCAACTGCCGTTGTTGAAGTGGATGGAGAACCCGCTCGGTGGTCGCGGCGGTAAACAGATCGTGGACGCCGACGACGAGTCGGACGACCGACCGGCCTGAGTCGAAAATCCTCGACCGAAATCATCGCGCTTTGTCCGCGGGCGGGACACAATGGCGGCTGGCTGTCCGCACCGACGGACGCGCTATCTGCACCAACAGAAGGTGACGACATGACTCGACAAGGTGCCCGCCCGCGACGACTCCGGGTTTCGGCGCTGGCGGCGGTTGCCAACCCGTCGTACACGCGCGTCGACACGTGGAACATGCTCGACGACGCGTGCCAGCACCTGGCGGAAGTCGACCTGGCCGGGCACGACAAAACCCACGATCTGGCCGTGGTGAAGCGACTGATGGACCGGATCGAGGCCTACGAACGGTATTGGCTCTATCCCGGCGCCACCAACCTGGCGACCTTCCGCGCTCACCTGGAAAGCCTGTCCACGGTGCGACTCGCCGAAGAGGTGTCGCTGGCTACCCGGTTGCTCTCCGAATACGGCGATCGCACAGCGCTTTTCGACACCACTGCGCCGCTGGCCGACCAGGAGCTGGTCGCGCAGGCCAAGCAGCAGCAGTTCTACACGGTGCTGCTCGCCGACGATTCCCCGCCGACTGCACCGGAGAGTCTGGTCGAGTGCCTGCGCGCCCTGCGCAACCCGGCCGACGACATCCAGTTCGAGATCCTGGTCGCCCCCAGCGTCGAGGACGCCATCACCGCGGTCGCGCTGAACGGCGAGATCCAGGCCGCGATCATCCGCCACGACCTGCCGCTGCGGTCCCGCGACCGGGTGCCGCTGATGAACACGTTGCTGGGCGCCAACGACGACACCACGGTCTCCGACCGCAGCCACGACTGGGTGGAGTGCGGCGAATGGATCAAAGAACTGCGACCGCACATCGACCTGTATCTACTCACCGACGAGTCGATCGCGGCCGGCAACGACGACCAAGCCGAAGTCTACGACCGGACTTTCTACCGGCTCAACGATGTCACCGATCTGCACAGCACGGTGATCGCCGGGCTGCGCAACCGTTTCTCCACACCGTTTTTCGACGCGTTGCGCGCTTACGCGGCTGCGCCCGTCGGCCAGTTCCACGCTCTTCCGGTCGCGCGCGGTGCCAGCATCTTCAACTCGAAGTCGTTGCAGGACATGGGGGAGTTCTACGGCCGCAACATCTTCATGGCCGAAACATCCACCACCTCAGGTGGATTGGACTCGCTGCTGGATCCGCACGGCAACATCAAGAAGGCGATGGACAAGGCGGCGGTCACCTGGAACGCCAATCACACCTATTTCGTCACCAACGGCACCTCGACGGCGAACAAGATCGTCGTGCAGTCGCTGACCCGCCCGGGTGACATCGTGCTCATCGACCGCAACTGTCACAAGTCCCACCACTACGGACTGGTGCTGGCCGGGGCGTACCCGCGCTACCTGGAGTCCTACGCGCTGCCGCAGTTCGCCATCTACGGCGCGGTGCCGCTAGACACGATCAAGAAAGCGCTGCTGGATCTCGAAGAGGCCGGACAGCTGGACAAGGTGCGGATGCTGTTGCTCACCAACTGCATCTTCGACGGCGTCGTCTACAACCCGCGGCGGGTGATGGAAGAGGTGCTGGCGATCAAGCCGGACATCGTCTTCCTGTGGGACGAGGCCTGGTACGCGTTCGCGACCGCGGTGCCCTGGGCCCGGCAGCGCACCGCAATGGTGTCCGCCGATCGCCTCGAGCAGATGCTGGCGTCCCCGGAGTACGCTGAGGAATACCGTGATTGGCGCAAATCGATGGAAGGCGTGCCCCGCGCGGAATGGGTCGAGCACCGGCTGATGCCGGATCCGGAACGCGCGCGGGTGCGGGTCTACGCGACGCACTCGACGCACAAGTCGCTCTCGGCGTTCCGGCAGGCGTCGATGATCCACATTCGCGACCAGGATTTCAACGCCCGCGCGCGCGACGCCTTCGGGGAGGCGTTCCTGACCCACACCTCGACCTCGCCGAATCAGCAGCTGCTCGCCTCGCTGGACCTGGCCCGCCGGCAGGTCGACATCGAGGGCTTCCAGTTGGTCCGGCAGGTCTACGACATGGCACTGGTCTTCCGGCACCGGGTCCGCAAAGACCGGTTGATCAGCAAGTGGTTCCGCATCCTCGACGAGTCCGACCTGGTACCCGAGGAATACCGGGCCTCCCACGTCAGCTCGTACCGCGAAGTCCGTCAGGGCGCCCTGGACGAGTGGAACGAGGCTTGGCGATCCGACCAGTTCGTGCTGGATCCGACGCGGGTCACGCTGTTCCTAGGCAAGACCGGGATGAACGGGTACGACTTCCGCGAGAAGATCTTGATGGACAAGTTCGGTATCCAGATCAACAAGACGTCCATCAACAGCGTGCTGCTGATCTTCACCATCGGCGTGACCTGGTCGAGCGTGCACCATCTGCTCGACGTGCTGCGCCGCACGGCCACCGACTTCGACCGCACTCAGAAGGCGGCCAGCGCTGCGGACTGGGCGCTGCACGAGCGTCGGGTCGAGGAGATCACCGAGGACCTGCCCCACCTGCCCGACTTCAGCCAGTTCGACGAGGCTTTCCGCCCCGACGAGAACAGCGTGTTCGGCGACACCCGGTCGGCGTTCTACGCCGGATACGAAGAGTCCGATCGGGAGTACGTGCTGATCGGCACCGCCGGACGCCGCATCGCCGAAGGAAAGACGTTGGTGTCCACCACATTCGTGGTGCCCTACCCGCCGGGCTTCCCGGTGCTGGTGCCAGGTCAGGTGGTGTCCAAAGAGATCGTCTACTTCCTGGCGCAACTCGACGTCAAGGAGATCCACGGCTACAACCACGAACTCGGTCTGTCGGTGTTCACCCAGGACGCGCTGCAGCGGCTGGAGGCCAAGCGCAGCGCGGTGAGCTCGGTGAGCACCAACGGCAACGGGTCCGAGCCGACGGGTGCTGAGCAGACGCTGGTGGCCAACGAGCACACCGTCCCGGTGAACTGAGGCTCCTAAGCGTCCTGTCGCCGAGCGTCCCTACCGCCGCCGAGTGTCCCTACCGCCACCGAGCGTCCCTACCGCCACCGAGCGTCCCTACCGCCACCGAGCGTCCCTACCGCCGCCGAGCGTCACGCCAGCGTGGCTTTCGCTGTCGAGCGTCACGCTAGCGTGGCGCGGTCGCCGCTGGGGCCTCGACGTCTGTGCCGGCGCTCGTCGAGTGTCACGCTAGCGTGGCTTTCGGTGTCGAGCGTCACGCTAGCGTGGCGCGGTCGCCGCTGGGGCGTCGTTGCCTGTGCCAGCGCTCGTCGAGTGTCACGCTAGCGTGGCTTTCGCTGTCGAGCGTCACGCTAGCGTGGCGCGGTCGCCGCTGGGGCCTCGACGTCTGTGCCGGCGCTCGTCGAGTGTCACGCTAGCGTGGCTTTCGCTGTCGAGCGTCACGCTAGCGTGGCGCCCAGCGCCGCGGGCGGCGAGCGAGTCGGGCCTACAACCCGAGCGCGCGGTACGTGTGCCGGACGAACCTCGGTTGCGCGGTGCGCATCCGGGCCAGCGTCGGATTGCCCGCGACCGCCGCGGCCGCGTTCACCGTCAGGTCGGGGCAGTACTGAATCAGGTACATCAGGATCAGGTCGGCGCTCGGGTCGGCCTGCCACCACGTCCCGTAGGCGCCCGGCCAGCTGAACGTCCCGACGCCGCCCGGCCCGAACAGCGGGGTGGACTTGGCCGGGTCGGTCACCACCGACAGGTTCAAGCCGAATCCGCGTCCCACCCAGTACGGCGACCCCAGGAAGTTGTGCCGCTTCTGCTCCTCGGTCAGCCGGTCGGTGCGCATCAGCGCCACCGACTCCGGGGTCAGGACCCGAACGCCGTCGACCGACCCGTCGCCCAGCAACATGCGCACGAATCGCAGATAGTCGTCGGCCGTCGACCACAGCCCACCGCCGGCGTTGCAGAACGTCGGGGGCTTGACGTGCGGCGGACCCATCACGTCGTGCCGCAACCGGCCGTGCTCGTCGTGCCGGTACATGGTGGCGGCCCGGGATCGAGCCTCGGGCGTGACGAAGAACCCCGTGTCCGGCATGCCCACCGGTCCGAGCACCCGCTCGTCGAAAACCTCGTAAAGCGGCTTGTCCTCGATGCGGGACAGGATCACGCCGAGCAGGTCGATGGCGTGGCTGTAGGTCACCTTTTCGCCCGGTTGATGCACCAGCGGCAATTCGGCGAGTTCGCTCAGCCAGACGTCGGAGCCCTGGTTGAACGGCAGCCGCAGATACGCCTGCGCGATCGGACCGGTCACTGAAAAGCCGTATGCCAGGCCGCTGGTGTGGGTGAGCAGGTCCTCGATCAGGATGGGCCGTCGCGCGGGATGGGTGCGGTCCAACGGGCCACGCGGATCGTCGAGCACCTGCAAGTCGGCCAGCTCCGGCGCCCACCGGGTGATCGGATCGCGCAACGTCAGCTTGCCTTCGTCGACCAGGCTCATGACCGCTGCCACCGTCACCGGTTTGGTCATGGAGGCGATGCGGAACAACGTGTCGCGCTGCATGGGTAGGCCGGCCTCGACATCCCGGTACCCGATTTCGTTGACCTGCAACACTTCTCCGTGCTGCCAGACCACCGTGAGGGCTCCGGCCAGCAGACCCGCCTCGCACACCTCGCGGATGGTCGCCTGATTGCCGTCGAGATTCACTCGGGTAGGTTAGCGGCCCGGGCGCGCGCGCGGGAAATTGGCGTTTCCGCAAAGATCGACCGAGGCCGCCGCACCGGTCAGGCCCCACCGTTAGTTACTGCCGGGAAACGGTTTGCACCGCGCGGGCCGCATGTTACTGTCGCGCTCTCCGGCAAAGTGATCTGGTGAACGCGCTGTGAGGGCGGCGACTCGGGAGAATGGTGTCGTTGCTGGTGAACCAGGGTGCGGGTGTGCAGTCACCGAGGTCCGCGATGAAGGGTGGGGGCGCGACGCCCAGGCTCCGTCCACACCGTACGACGAGGGTAGCGACCCGCTGCTCAATACCACCGGTTGGTTAACTCAGCAAAGGCTGGCCATGAATGGCTTGATCTCACAAGCGCAAATCTCCCATCGACCCGTCTCCCGTAAACCCTCGACCCCGGTGTCTGTCGCGATCCTGTTCGCCGCAGCACTTGTCGCGACCGTCATCACCGGCTGCGGCGGAAACAAGTCCTCCGAGCCGTCCAAGTCCTCGGGATCCTCGACCACGTCGGCGACGAGCGGAGCCGCTGGAACGTCCGGATCGTCCACGGCCCCCTCACCCGACGCGCAACAGCTGCTGACGGACAGCTCCAAAGCCACCACCGGGCTGCGCAACGTGCACATCAATCTGTCGACCGCCGACATCAACACCTTGCCGATGGAATCGGTCAATGCTGATGTGACCAATGAGCCCGAGAATCTGGGTGGACGGGCCGTCGGCGACGCCACCATCAGGTTGCAACCCAAGACTCCCGCGGTACCCAAGACGTTCATCGTCACCAACAAGACCATGTTCATCAAGGACGACGCCGGCAAGTACAACTCGGTCGGCGAGGCGGTCAAGTTCTACGACCCAGGCGTGGTGCTGGACAAGGAAAAGGGTATCGGCGCGGTCATCGCGAAGGTCCAGAACCCGCAGGTTGCCGGGAACGACAACATCGACGGGGTCGCCGTGATCAAGGTGACCGGGACCATCGACCCGGCGGTCGTGGACCCGCTGGTGCCGCAGATCGGCAAGGACGCCAAGGGCCCACTGCCGATCACGCTCTACATCGCCGACGTCAAAGCGCCGGGGGCGCCCGGCACGCCGCCGAGCGCGTATCTGGTGCGCATGGTGCTCGACAAGGACAAGGGTCACGTCACCATCAACTTGTCCAAATGGGGTGCGCCGGTGACCATTCCGAACCCGGAAGGTTAGCCGGACAGTCTCCGATCGGGACCGACCCGGGCAAGGCGGCATCGCTCGAGCGACCGACGCGCCCGGGTCGCATCCCGTTTGACGTGCACTTTCTAACACCGAACAGACATCCTTTGAGAATCCTCCAAGGCTCCTCCAAGGCCGGCCCTCCACCATTTGGGCCAGCTCGCCGGAAAGCCCGGCGCGCAGCCGATTTCATTCGACCAGACCCGGAGGACCACGAATGACCAACGACCTCCCCGAGGTTCGGGAGCGCGGCCTTGCGCCGGGTCCTGAGCCCGGGCGGAACGGGGAAGCTCAAGAGCGGGGCCCCGGCCCGCGTCCCGGGCCTCCGCCGGGCGGCCCGCCGGTGCTTCCCGACGTGTGGGTGTACAACGGGCGGGCCTACGATTTGAGCGATTGGATCGACAAGCATCCCGGTGGCGCCTTCTTCATCGGGCGAACCAAGAACCGGGACATCACCGCGGTCATCAAGTCATACCACCGCGACCCGAAAGTGGTCGAGCGCATCCTTGATCGCCGCTATTCGCTGGACCGCGCCGCAACTCCGCGCGACATCCATCCCAAGCACAACGCGCCGCCGTTTCTGTTCAAAGACGACTTCGACAGCCGCCGGGACACACCGAAATACCGGTTCGGCAATCAGGAAGACCTGATGCACCGGGTCAAGACGCGGCTCACCGAGCCGGCGCTGGCCGCGCGAATCAAGCGCATGGACCGCGTTTTCAACATCGTGGTGGTGCTCCTGGCCATCTCCTATTTCGGGGTGCAGGCGGTGCGTTTGATCGAACCGCGGTGGATGCCGTTGTGGGCGTTCGTGTTTGCGATGGTGCTGCTGCGCAGCTCGCTGGTCGCCTACGGCCACTACGCCCTGCACCGTGCCCAGCGGGGCCTGAATAGGGTGTTCGCCAACACATTCGACCTGAATTACATCGCGTTGGCGCTGGTCGTGGCCGACGGTCACACCCTGCTGCACCATCCGTACACGCAGAGCGACGTCGACATCAAGAAGAACGTCTTCACGATGATGATGCGACTGCCGCGGCTGTATCGCATTCCGGTGCACACCCTGCACAAATTCGGTCACCTTCTCACCGGTATGGCCGTGCGGATCGCCGACGTGTGGAACATGACCCGCAAGGTCGGTGTCGAAGAGGGCTACGGGAGTTGGCGCAATGCGCTGCCGCATTTCCTCGGGTCGTCCGGGGTGCGATTGCTGCTGGTGGCCGAGATGGTGGTTTTTCTGGCAGCCGGCGACTTCTGGGCCTGGGCTTTGCAATTCGCCGTCACGCTGTGGATCAGCACCTTTCTGGTGGTGGCCAGCCACGAGTTCGAGGACGAGGACAGCGCCGCCGTGCCCGCAGGACAGGACTGGGCCGTCGATCAGGTCCAGCACGCCAACGACTTGTCGGTGCTCGGCAACCGCTACGTCGACTGCTTCCTGTCGGCGGGCTTGAGCTCGCACCGCGTCCATCACGTATTGCCGTTCCAGCGCAGCGGATTCGCCAACATCGTCACCGAGGACGTGCTGCGCGAGGAGGCAACGAAGTTCGGTGTCGAATGGTTGCCGCCGAAGAGCTTCTTCGGCGACCGGCTGCCCAAGCTGTGCCGCAGCTATCTGTTGTCGCCGTCGCGGCCGGCGCGGGAACGCAAGTGGGGCGTGGTGCGCGAACATCTTTCGCCGACGGCGTTCAAGGACAGCGCCAGGTACGTGGTGGCCGGCTTCGTCGGGATCGGGTCGGTGTGAGTACCCCTACGGAGGGCGGCGTGATGTTCCCCGCCGCAGCAGAAGTCGAAGTCCGGCTGGCTCAGTTGCCGCCGGCGCCACCGACCACGGTGGCGGTCATCGAGGGCATCGCGACCGGTTCGCCGCCGCGGGTCGTGCACCAGGCCGATGCCGCCGAGCGAGTCGCGGAGCTCTTCGACGATCCCGAACAGCGGCAACGGATCCCGCGGCTGTACCGCAAGACGCGGGTCGGGGCCCGCCGGATGGCGGTGGACCCGCTGGATCCCGCGTTCGACGCGTTCCGCAAGGAACCCGGCACCGTCCGGGACCGGATGAACCTGTTCTTCCAGCACGCGGTTCCGCTGGCGGTCGACGTCAGCAGACGTGCTCTGGCCGGTCTGCCGTACCGGACCGACGAGATCGGGCAGGTGGTGTTCGTCACCAGCACCGGATTCATCGCACCGGGTGTCGATGTCGCGATCGTCAAGGAACTGGGATTGCCGAAATCGGTGTCGCGCGTCGTGGTGAACTTCATGGGCTGTGCGGCGGCGATGAACGCCATACGCACCGCCGCCACCTACGTTCGGGCCCATCCGAGCATGAAGTCGTTGGTGGTGTGCATCGAATTGTGTTCGGTGAACGCCGTTTTCGCCGACGATGTCAACGACGCGGTGGTCCACAGCCTGTTCGGTGACGGGTGCGGGGCGTTGCTGATCGGCGCCAGCCAGGTGCACAAGCAGCTGCCGCAGGGCAACGTGGTGATCCGCAGCGCGTTCACCCAGCTGCTCGACGACGCCGAAGACGGCATAGTGCTGGGCGTCAACCACAACGGCATCACCTGCGAACTGTCGGAGAACCTACCCGACTACATCTTCCGCAGTGTCGCACCGGTGGTAGCAGAAGTATTGCGGGACAATGGATTACAGAAATCCGACATTGATCTGTGGGCGATCCATCCCGGTGGGCCCAAGATCATCGAGCAGTCCGTGCGATCGTTGGGTATCGGCCCGGAGCGGGCGTCGCACAGCTGGGAGGTGCTGGCCCGGTTCGGCAACATGCTCAGCGTCTCGCTCATCTTCGTGCTGGAACTCATGGTGCGACAGGCGGATTCGGCCAAGCCGATCTCGACGGGCGTGGCGTTCTCGTTCGCGCCGGGGGTCACCGTAGAAGGCATGTTGTTCGACATCATCCGGGGTGAATGAAATGAGCAATCGGCTGAGCGAGCGGGTGCTGTACCGCGAGTTGATGACCGACAATCTGCGCTGGGATGCGTTGCAGTTGCGCGAGGGCGACATCGTCATCTCCACCCCGCCGAAGTGCGGGATGACCTGGACGCAGCGGTTGGTGTCGTTGCTCGTCTTCGACGGGCCTGAGCTGCCCGGACCACTGTCGACGGTGTCGCCGTGGCTCGACCAGACGATCCGGCCCATCGGCGAGGTCGTCGCCGTCCTCGACGCGCAGCGGCACCGGCGGTTCATCAAGACCCACACGCCGCTGGACGGCCTGGTGCTCGACGACCGGGTCACCTACCTGTGCGTGGGGCGCGACCCGCGTGACGCCGCGGTGTCGATGCTGCATCAGACGACCAACATGGATCGCGCGCGGGTGCGGGCGCTGCACGAGATCGCGGTGCCTCCGCAAGAGCGCCTGGGTCCGCCGGGACCCGAACCCGGTCCGCTGGGCCGCGGACCGATCGACGAGTTCCGGCACTGGCTGGAAGGGCCCGCGCTGCCGCCACCCGGGGTGGGTTTCACCCCGCCGAAGGGAATCGGCACTCTGGCCAACGTGATGCACCAGTTCGGCAAGGTATGGGAGCGCCGCCACCTGCCCAACGTGGCGCTCCTCCACTACGCCGACTATCAGGCCGATCTGGTGGGGGAGATGCTGCGCCTTGCTGCGATACTCGGCTACGACCTGAGCCGCGAGCGTGCACAGGAGCTGAGCCGGCATGCCTCACTCGGTGAAATGCGTTCTCGGGCAGCCGAAGTCGCGCCGAACACCACCGACGGCATCTGGCGCAGCGATGAGCAGTTCTTCCGTCGCGGCGGCAACGGTGAGTGGCAGGAGTACTTCACCCGCGACGAGTACCGCCGCTACAACCACCGGATCAACCAGCTTGCGCCCCCGGACCTGCTTGCCTGGGCGCACGAGGGCCGCCGCGGGTACGACCCGGAAGTAGTCGCGGCGTCAGGTTAGTCCGCTCAACCCGTCCGCTCCGAATACGAACCCGCCGCCCCCGCCGGTGCCTGGATTACCTACCGTGCCGCCGACGCCGCGGTTACCGCCGTTGCCGCCGTTGCCGATCAACACCGCGTTCCCTCCGGAGCCACCCGCGCCGCCGAGACCCCCACTGACGTTGTCGCCACCGGCCCCGCCGGCACCGGCGACACCCAGAATGGCGACGTCGCCGCCGCGGCCACCGTTTCCGGCCGACGCACCACCGATCGTGATGCCACCGGTTCCTCCGTCACCGCCGACACCGATGATGACGGCGCCGTTGCCGCCGCTGCCGCCGTCGCCTCCCGGGCCGGTCAGCCCGACTCCGCCGGTGCCACCGGGGCCACCACTCAGGCACAGCACCAGCGCATCGCCCCCGTCACCGCCGGCGCCCCCGGTGAGTCCGAAGCCACCGGTCCCGCCGGTTCCGCCGATGCCGAACAGGAGGCCGGGATTGCCGCCGGTCCCACCCTGACCGCCGGTGCCGGTCGCGCTGACGCCGCCGGCGCCGCCGGCGCCACCGGGACCGCCCACCAGCGCGCCCACCCCGCCGGTTCCGCCGGTGCCGCCGAGCAGGCTGCCGCTGCCACCCGACCCGCCGTTGCCCCCGACCGCGGTGACCACGCCGCCGAGAGGTCCGGCCGATCCGCCGGCCCCGCCCGTCCCGCCCAGTATTCCGCCGGTTCCCCCAACGCCGCCGTTGCCGCCGGATCCGAACAAGCCACCGCCACCGCCGCCGCCGCCTACGCCACCCCGGAAGGAGTCGGCCAGCGTGGACCCACCGGCGCCGCCGAATCCACCGCGGCCGAACAGCAGTCCGCCGCTGCCGCCGGCCCCGCCGATCCCGCCGTCGCCGGTCGCGCAGTATGCACCGGTGCCGCCGGCGCCGCCGGCGCCGATCAATCCGCCCGCACCGCCGGCGCCACCGGTGCCGAGCAGGATTCCGCCCGCTGCACCGTCGAGGCCGGAGCCGGTCGGCGCGTTGGCCCCGTTACCGATCAGTGGACGGCCCAGCAGCGCTTCGGTGGGGGCGTTGACAACGTTGAACGCGCCCTGCAGCGGCCCCGCGATGCCGGCGGATCCGGCGGTGCCGACGGTGACCGGCGAGAACCCGCCGTTGCCGCCGTTGCCGGCGACACCGATCAGCCGGGCATCACCGCCCGCGCCGCCGATACCCCCCGTCCCGGCCGAGCTGTCACCGCCGGCCCCGCCGGCGCCGCCATTGCCGATCAGCACGCCGCCCCGCCCTCCGGCCCCGGCGGCTCCGCCGTTCCCCAGTTCACTGAACCCGCCGGCAGCCCCAGCGCCGCCATTGGACACCCAGCCGCCGTCACCGCCCGCGCCGCCGGTCCCGCCCAGACCCGAAATGCTCTGTCCGCCAACACCACCGGGTCCTCCGTCGGAAAGGAACATGCTCGCCGCACCGCCTGCGCCGCCGCTCCCGCCCGCCCCGGATCCGCTCGCCGCCCCGCCACCGCCGCCGGATCCGCCCGCGCCGACCAGGAACCCCGCAGTTCCGCCCGGTCCGCCGGCGCCGCCGTTGTCGAAGACGCCCACCCCGCCGGCGCCGCCGCTCCCACCCGGTCCGGCCGGCAGGCCCGCAGCGCCACCCGCCCCGCCCGCACCTCCGGTGCGGCCGACCCCGCCGTCGCCGCCGTTGCCGCCGCCCTCGGCGACCATCTGGCCCATGAACCCGGCGGCGCCGCCCCCGCCGCCGGTGCCGCCGACACCGGTCGGGTTTGCCCCACCGACTCCGCCGGGCCCGCCGCCGCCGAGCCACACCCCGGATCCGCCGGCGCCACCGGCGCCGCCCAGTCCGGTCGCGCTGCTGGACATTCCGCCGCTGCCGCCGCCGCCGCCGTTGCCTAGCAGCAGGCCGCCGGCCCCGCCCGTACCGCCGTTGCCGCCGACGCCGGCCGTCATGCTGCCACCGGCGCCGCCGGGACCTCCGTTGCCGAACAGGCCGGCTGCGCCGCCGTTGCCGCCGTGTTGTCCGGGGTCGCCCGATCCGCCGGCGCCGCCGCTGCCGATCAGCCAGCCGGCCGCGCCACCGTTCTGACCCGATCCCGGCGCGGCGTTGGCGCCATTGCCCACCAACGGGCGCCCGGTCAGTGTCTGCACCGGGTCGTTGACCAAGGCCAGCAACGTCTGCAACGGACCGGCGTTGCTCGCCTCTGCGCTCGAGTAGGCACCCGCCCCGGTGCTCAGCAGCTGTACGAACCGGGTGTGAAATGTCATGGCCTGGCCCGCGACCGCCTGGAACTGCTGTCCATGTCCGGAAAAGAGCGCCGCGATCGACGCCGACACTTCGTCATTCGCGGCCGCCGCGATGTGTGTGGTGGAATTCGCGGCCACCGCCTGGGCCGTTCGAATCAGGTCGGCGACGCGGGCCGCATCACCGGCAGTGGCTTGCAGGATTTCTGGTACGACACCGACAAACGACATGGTGTTTGGCTTCCTTCGACGTGGACGGGAACCACGCGTGGTCCGCCGGAATAGCCCTGCGGGCTGAGCCGGGGGTGCCCGGGCAACATCGCCCTAAACGTGCAGTCGCCGTCCGGCGCATCGTGCCCGTTTGGGCCACAGAACGAACGATTGCCTGGTTCTGGTCCGCCGTCAGTGCTGTGCGCGGATGATCTGACCGGGGGATATCGGGTTGGTCCCGGCGGCGACGCGGCTCGCACCGGCGGGAGCAGCACAGTGCTGTGGCATCGGGGAGGGGCCGAGGGATGAACTTTGTCATGCTGCCGCCGGAGGTCAATTCGGCGCTGATGTTCGCAGGGGCGGGGACGGGGCCGATGTCGGCTGCCGCGACATCCTGGGAGTTGCTCGCGACGGAGATGAACGCGTCGGCGGCGGGGTTCTCCTCGGTGATCTCCGACCTGACCGGGCAGGCGTGGCAAGGCAGTTCGTCGGTTGCCATGACCGAGACCGCCGCCCGGTATGCGTCCTTCTTGAATGTGGCTGCGGCGCAAGCGGAATTGGCAGCGCGCCAGGCGCAGACCGTGGTGAGCGCGTTCGAGGCAGCGCAGGCCGCCACGGTGCGTCCGTTGGTGGTCGCAGCCAACCGGAACAACCTGGTGGCGTTGGTCGTCTCAAACCTGTTCGGCCAGAACGCGCCCGCGATCGCCGCCGTCGAGTCGGTCTACGAGGAGATGTGGGCGCGCGATGTGAGCGCGATGGCCGGTTATCACGGCGAGGTTTCGGCAGCGGCAGCGCAATTGCCGTCGTGGCAAACCGCTGCGCTCGACCTGGTCAATGCACCCACTCAGGTGCTGCTGGGACGACCGCTGGTCGGCAACGGGGCCGCCGGCACGGCGAGCAATCCCGCCGGAGGCGCCGGGGGGCTGCTCTTCGGCGACGGCGGCGACGGCTACTCCAACTCCGCGCCGACGGGCAGCGGCGGCAGCGGCGGGTCCGCCGGCCTGGTCGGCACCGGGGGCAACGGCGGCAACGGTGGTACCGCGGGATTCGGCGGCGCCGGCGGAACAGGCGGGCTGCTGTTCGGTGCCGGAGGCCAGGGTGGCGGTGGTGGGGCCGGCGGCGCCGGCGGCAACGCCGGTCTGCTCGGGTTCGGCGGTGCCGGGGGCGCGGCTACCGGCGCGGGCCAACCCGGGGGCAATGGCGGAAGCGGTGGAGCTCTGGCCGGCAACGGCGGTGGCGGGGGCTTCAGCGCGTCCGGCAACGGCGGTGCCGGAGGCAGCGGCGGCGCCATCGCGGGCAGCGGGGGCGACGGCGGGTCGAGTGGGTCGGGCAACGGCGGCGACGGTGGAGCGGCGGCGGTCATGTTCGGCAACGGCGGCAGTGGCGGCAGTTCGTTGTTCGGCGGCGACGGTGGCGACGGGGGCGCCGGGGCGTCCCTGGCCGGCAGCGGCGGCAACGGCGGCAACGGGGGACAGGCCGCCCCCGGTGGCAACGCCGGTGACGGCGGCAACGGCGGCGACGCGGGTGACTTCGGCAGCGGCGGAGCCGGCGGCGCGGGTGGCAACAACCTGGTCGGCACGGTTGGCGCGGTCGGCGGCAACGGCGGTAGCGGCGGCGCGTCCGTCATCGGCAACGCCGGTCCCGGTGGCAACGGCGGCACCGCGCAGACAGCCAACGGGTTCGCCCAGGGTGGCAACGGTGGCAACGGCGGTAGCTCGGCAGGATCGGGCACCGGTGGCTTCGGCGGACTCGGCGGAGATGCGAGCTCACTCACCGGCGACGCGACCGGCGGCCGGGGCGGCGCCGGTGGCAGCGGTGGGTTGACCGGCAACGGCGGACCGGGCGGCAACGGCGGTGACGCCGAGGCCGGGTTGGTCGCGCGCGGCGGCGCCGGCGGCCCCGGTGACAACGGCGGCATCGTCGCCCCGGGCGGCAATGGCGGCAACGGCGGCAACGGTTTTGGCGGCGTTGACGGTTTCGGCGGCAACGGCGGGGCCGGAGGTAACGGCTTCGGCGACGCCGATGGCCGCGGCGGCTTCGGCGGTTTCGGCAGCACCGCCAACGGCGCACCGGGTTGACTTTCGTTGCTGCGCTGACATTTCACATCGGTTGCGGTTGGGCAAAGTTACGGCAGCGTCCCTGTGGCGAGGGGGCCGGTACCGCCTGTCCGGCTATAGTGTTGGCTCCTATGAGCGGACGGCACAGATGCGAGAAGCCCTGGCGCACAGCGCTTCACGCAGCCATGTCGGCATTCGCGTTGGCACTGTTCGGGATCGGCGCCGCCCCCGTGGCCGACGCGGCTGCCGCCACCGCGACGTTGACGGTGGAACACACCTGGCAGACCGGTTTCATCGCCCGCTTCATCGTCACCAACATGAGCGTGGCGCCGCTGACCGACTGGAAGCTGGAATTCGACCTGCCGGCGGGCGAATCCGTTTCGCATACCTGGAACAGCACGGTCACCCAGGTGGGCACGCACTACGTGATCACCCCGGCGAACTGGAATCGCACGATTGCCCCCGGTGGTACCGCCAACGGCGGCATGCGCGGCGTGTTGTCCGGTACCTATTCGCCGCCCGCGAACTGCCGGATCAACGGGCAGTATTGTTCCTAGCGACGGCATCCAGCCAGTGGCGCAACAGCTCTGTGATTCGTGCAAAAGTCGCGCATAGGCAGGCAATTCGCGCAGAGGTGGGCAAACCACCGAGGGTGTCCGAATCCGGTACAGCTGAGCCGGATGGGACTGAAGTGACCAACATCCTTTTCGGCCTCCGCTGAGCCGCTGCCGGCGCCGAATCACCCACCCCAGCCCGTGTTAGGCTGCCCGGCAGTCGACATCCTTTAACGATCCGTCCGGAGAGGCGGAGAAGGAGGTCAAGCTCTCGTATGGGTGCTGTCCGGGAACCGCGAGAATTGATGTCAGCGGCCGACGTCGGTCGGACCATCTCTCGTATGGCTCATCAGATCATCGAGAAGACCGCACTGGACAACCCCGACTCGACCCGTGTTGTCCTGCTGGGAATCCCCACCCGCGGCGTCACACTGGCGGGCCGGCTGGCCGCCAACATCGCCGAATTCAGCGGCGTCGACGTCGGCCACGGCTCGCTGGACATCACCCTCTACCGCGATGACCTGATGATCAAACCGCCGCGACCACTGGCCGCGACGTCGATCCCGGCCGGCGGCGTCGACGACGCACTGGTCATCCTGGTCGACGACGTGCTGTATTCCGGTCGCTCGACCCGCTCCGCCCTGGACGCGCTGCGCGACGTCGGACGTCCCCGGGCAGTGCAACTGGCCGTCCTCGTCGACCGCGGCCACCGCGAGTTGCCGGTGCGCGCGGACTATGTCGGCAAGAACGTGCCCACCTCGCGCAGCGAGAGCGTGCACGTGCGGTTGCGCGAGGACGACGGGCACGACGGCGTGGTGATCACCCGATGACCAGGCGACACCTGCTCAGCGCCGGGGACCTGACCCGCGACGAGGCCACCGCGATACTCGACGACGCCGACCGCTTCGCCCAAGCCCTGGTGGGCCGTGACATCAAGAAACTCCCGACGCTGCGGGGACGCACCGTCGTCACGATGTTCTACGAGAACTCCACCCGCACCCGCGTCTCGTTCGAGGTGGCCGGCAAGTGGATGAGCGCCGACGTGATCAACGTCAGCGCGACCGGGTCCTCGGTCGGCAAGGGCGAGTCGTTGCGCGACACCGCGCTGACCCTGCGCGCGGCCGGCGCCGACGCGCTGATCGTGCGGCATCCCGCCTCGGGTGCGGCGCATCTGCTCGCCGAGTGGACCGGTCGCCAAGATGGTCCGTCGGTGATCAACGCCGGTGACGGCACCCACGAGCATCCCACCCAGGCTCTGCTGGATGCGCTGACCGTGCGGCAACGACTCGGCGGCATCGAGGGTCGCCGGGTGGTGATCGTGGGTGACATCCTGCACAGCCGGGTGGCCCGCTCCAACGTGATGCTGCTGCACACCCTGGGTGCGGAGGTGGTGCTGGTCGCGCCGCCGACCCTGTTGCCGCGCGGGGTGGAGAGCTGGCCGGTCACCGTGTCCAACGACTTCGACGCCGAACTGCCTGCTGCCGACGCGGTGCTGATGTTGCGGGTGCAGGCCGAGCGGATGAACGGCGGCTTCTTCCCGTCGGTGCGCGAATATTCGGCGCTGTACGGACTGTCCGCGCGGCGCCAGGCGCTGCTGCCCGGACACGCCGTGGTGCTGCACCCGGGCCCGATGCTGCGCGGTATGGAGATCTCCTCTGCGGTCGCGGACTCGTCGCAATCGGCTGTGCTGCAACAGGTTTCCAACGGTGTGCATGTGCGCATGGCGGTGTTGTTCCACGTTCTGGTGGGTGCCGAGGAGGCGGCGGCATGAGTGTGCTGATTCGGGGCGTCCGACGCTACGGTGCGGGCGATCCCGTCGACGTGCTGGTGGCGGACGGCCAGATCGCTGAAATCGGTGCCGGACTCGAGATTCCCGACACCGCCGACGTCATCGACGCCTCCGGTCAGGTGTTGCTGCCCGGCTTCGTGGATCTGCACACGCATCTGCGCGAGCCCGGCCGGGAGTACGCCGAAGACATCGAAACCGGTTCGGCGGCAGCCGCTCTCGGCGGTTACACCGCGGTGTTCGCGATGGCCAACACCGATCCGGTGGCCGACAGCCCGGTGGTCACCGACCACGTGTGGCACCGGGGTCAGCAGGTCGGCCTGGTCGATGTCCACCCGGTCGGTGCGGTCACCATCGGGCTGGCCGGCAAAGAGCTCACCGAGATGGGGATGATGCACGCCGGTGTCGCCGGGGTGCGGATGTTCTCCGACGACGGCATCTGCGTGCACGACCCGCTGGTGATGCGGCGCGCGCTGGAATACGCCACCGGGCTGGGGGTGCTGATCGCCCAGCACGCTGAAGAGCCGCGGCTGACCGTCGGGGCGATCGCCCATGAAGGGCCCACTGCCGCCCGGCTCGGACTCACCGGATGGCCGAGGGCCGCCGAGGAATCCATCGTCGCCCGCGACGCCCTGCTGGCCCGCGACGCCGGAGCCCGGGTGCACATCTGCCACGCCTCCACCGCCGGCACCGTGGAGCTGGTGAAATGGGCTAAGGAGCAAGGTATTTCGATCACCGCCGAGGTCACCCCGCATCACCTGCTGCTGGACGACAGCAGGCTGGCCAGCTACGACGGGCGCAATCGGGTCAACCCGCCCCTGCGCGAGGCCGCCGACGCTATCGCGTTGCGTCAGGCCCTGGCCGACGGGGTAATCGACTGTGTGGCCACCGATCACGCCCCGCATGCCGAGCACGAGAAGTGCGTCGAGTTCTCGGCGGCGCGTCCGGGCATGCTCGGCCTGCAGACCGCATTGTCGGTGGTGGTGCAGACGATGGTGCGTCCGGGCCTGCTGACCTGGCGTGACGTCGCCCGGGTGATGAGCGAGAATCCGGCGCGCATCGTGGGGCTGCCCGATCAGGGCCGGCCGTTGGAAGTGGGGGAGCCGGCCAACGTGACCGTGGTCGATCCGGACGCCACCTGGACGGTCACCGGCGGCGAGTTGGCCAGCCGTTCGGCCAACACGCCATACGAGTCGATGACACTGCCTGCGACGGTCACTGCGACGCTGTTGCGCGGCAGGGTCACCGCCCGAGACGGGAAGAGTCCGGTATGAATTCAGGCACCATGGTGGGATCGCTGATCTTTGCGGCGGTCCTGGTGGTGTTGCTGGCGGTGGTCATCCAGTTGATGATGCGGGGCTGGCGACGCCGGGCCGAACGGCAGGTGGAGCTGGTCGGCGAGCTGCCCGAACTGCCCGACGAGGTGGGGGCCGCCCTGATCACCACGCCCGGCCTCTACGTCGGTTGCACACTGTCCCCGGCCTGGAACGACCGGATCGCCGTCGGCGATCTCGGGTACCGCAGCAAGGCGGTGCTGACCCGCTACACCGGCGGAATTCTAGTGGAACGCATCCGTGCGCAACCGATCTGGATTCCGCGGGAGTCGGTGGTGGACATCCGTTGTGAGCGCGGCATCGCCGGCAAGGTGGGTGTGCGCAACGGGATCCTGGCTATCCGGTGGCGGTTGCCGTCGGGCACCGAGATCGACACGGGGTTCCGGGCGAACAACCGGGACGACTATGCGAAGTGGTTGGAAGAAGAGGAGCCCGGGCAAGTGAGTTGCGCCGATGACGATGCAGGGGGGCAACCGCCCGCCGGCGGGGAACGAACCGACGAGGAGTGGCGCACATGAGTCGAGCGCTGCTGGTGCTGGAGGACGGGAAGGTTTTCGCCGGCACCCCGTTCGGCGCGGTCGGGCAGACACTCGGTGAGGCGGTGTTCAGCACCGGCATGTCCGGCTATCAGGAGACCCTGACCGACCCCAGCTACCACCGTCAGATCGTGGTGGCCACCGCCCCGCAGATCGGCAATACCGGCTGGAACGCCGAGGACGGCGAGAGCCGCGGCGATAAGATCTGGGTCGCCGGCTACGCGGTGCGCGACCCGTCGCCGCGCGCGTCGAACTGGCGCGCCACCGGCACGCTGGAGGACGAGTTGGTGCGCCAGCGCATCGTCGGGATCGCCGGGATCGATACCCGCGCGGTGGTCCGCCATCTGCGCAGCCGCGGCTCGATGAAGGCGGGCGTGTTCTCCGGGCCGGCTCTGGCCGATCCCGAACAGCTGATCGAGCGGGTGCGCGCGCAGGAGGCGATGCTGGGCGCCGACCTGGCCGGCGAAGTCAGCACGCCTGAGACGTACACGATCGAACCCGAAGGGCAGCAACGCTTTACCGTGGCCGCGCTGGATCTGGGTATCAAGACCAACACCCCGCGTAACTTCGCCAAGCGCGGGGTACGTAGCCACGTGCTGCCCGCCGGGGCGAGTTTCGAGCAGATCGCCGAGCTCAGACCCGACGGAGTTTTCCTGTCCAACGGGCCCGGCGACCCGGCCACCGCCGACCACACTGTCGCCCTCACCCGCGAGGTGCTGGGCGCCGGAATCCCGTTGTTCGGCATCTGTTTCGGCAATCAGATCCTGGGCCGGGCGCTGGGGCTGTCGACCTACAAGATGGTGTTCGGCCATCGCGGGATCAACATCCCGGTGATCGACCACGCCACCGGACGGGTGGCGGTAACGGCGCAGAACCACGGCTTCGCATTGGAAGGGGAGGCGGGCCAGCGGTTCGACACGCCGTTCGGCCCAGCGGTGGTGAGCCACACCTGTGCCAACGACGGCGTTGTCGAGGGCGTCAGACTCGTTGACGGAAAGGCTTTTTCGGTGCAATACCATCCGGAGTCCGCGGCCGGCCCGCACGATGCGGAATACCTGTTCGACCAGTTCATCGACCTGATGGACGGGAACCGCTAGTGCCGCGACGCCAAGACCTCAACCACGTGCTGGTGATCGGCTCCGGGCCGATCGTAATCGGCCAGGCCTGCGAATTCGACTACTCCGGCACCCAGGCCTGCCGGGTGCTGCGCGCCGAGGGACTGCAGGTCAGCCTGGTCAACTCCAACCCGGCCACCATCATGACCGACCCGGAATTCGCCGACTTCACCTACGTCGAACCCATCACCGCCTCGTTCGTGGAGAAGGTGATCGCCCAGCAGGCCGAGCGCGGCAACCGGATCGACGCGCTGCTGGCCACCCTGGGCGGCCAGACCGCGCTCAACACCGCGGTGGCGCTCTACGAGCGCGGCGTGCTGGAACGGTACGGCGTGGAGCTCATCGGCGCCGACTTCGAAGCCATCCAGCGCGGTGAGGACCGGCAGCGGTTCAAGGACATCGTCACCAAGGTCGGCGGCGAATCCGCCCGCAGCCGAGTGTGTTTCACCATGGACGAGGTGCGGGACACGGTTGCCGAACTGGGCCTGCCGGTGGTGGTGCGGCCCAGCTTCACCATGGGCGGTCTCGGCTCCGGCATGGCCCGGTCGGTCGAGGAGGTCGACCGGATCGCCGGCGCCGGGCTGGCCGCCAGCCCCAGCTCCAACGTGCTGATCGAGGAATCCATCTACGGCTGGAAGGAATTCGAACTCGAGCTGATGCGCGACGGCCACGACAACGTGGTGGTGGTGTGCTCGATCGAGAACGTCGACCCGATGGGTGTGCACACCGGCGACTCGGTCACGGTGGCGCCGGCGATGACGCTGACCGACCGGGAATACCAGCGGATGCGCGACCTGGGCATCGCGATCCTGCGCGAGGTCGGCGTGGACACCGGCGGCTGCAACATCCAGTTCGCGATCAACCCCGACGACGGACGGCTGATCGTCATCGAGATGAACCCGCGGGTGTCGCGTTCGAGTGCGCTGGCGTCCAAGGCGACCGGCTTCCCGATCGCCAAGATCGCCGCGAAGCTGGCCATCGGCTACACCCTCGACGAGATCGTCAACGACATCACCAAGGAAACCCCGGCCTGCTTCGAACCCACCCTGGACTATGTGGTGGTCAAAGCGCCGCGTTTCGCCTTCGAGAAGTTCCCCGGCGCCGACCCAACCCTGACCACCACCATGAAGTCCGTCGGCGAGGCAATGTCGTTGGGCCGCAACTTCGTCGAGGCGCTGGGCAAGGTGATGCGCTCGCTGGAGACCACCCGCGCCGGGTTCTGGACCAAGCCCGATCCGCCCGATTCGACGCTGGACGAGGTGCTGACCCGATTGCACACGCCCACCGAAGGCCGGCTCTACGACATCGAACTCGCGCTGCGGCTGGGCGGTTCGGTGGAGCAGGTGGCCAAGGCCAGCGGTGTCGACCCGTGGTTCGTGGCCCAGATCGACGAGTTGGTGGCCCTGCGCGCCGAACTCGTGGACGCACCCGTGCTCGACGCCGAACTGCTGCGTCACGCCAAGCACTGCGGGCTGTCGGACCGCCAGATCGCCGCGCTGCGACCGGAACTGGCCGGCGAAGACGGGGTGCGCTCGCTGCGCGAACGGCTGAACATCCACCCGGTGTACAAAACGGTGGACACCTGCGCGGCCGAGTTCGAGGCCAAGACGCCGTATCACTACAGCAGCTACGAACTCGACCCGGCCGCCGAGACCGAGGTCGCCCCGCAGACGGTGCGTCCCAAGGTGCTGATCCTGGGTTCCGGCCCCAACCGCATCGGGCAGGGCATCGAGTTCGACTACAGCTGCGTGCACGCGGCAACCACGTTGAGCCAGGCCGGTTTTGAGACGGTCATGGTGAACTGCAACCCAGAGACGGTGTCCACCGACTACGACACCGCCGACCGGTTGTACTTCGAGCCGCTGACGTTCGAGGACGTGCTGGAGGTGTTCCGCGCCGAGGAGCAGTCCGGGGCCGGCGGCCGGGGTGCCGGCGGTGTCGCCGGGGTCATCGTGCAACTGGGCGGCCAGACCCCGCTGGGGTTGGCCCAACGCCTGGCCGATGCCGGGGTGCCGATCGTCGGGACCCCGCCGGAGGCGATCGACCTGGCCGAGGACCGCGGCGCGTTCGGCGACGTGCTCAACGCCGCGGGCCTGCCCGCCCCCAAGTGGGGCACCGCGACCACGTTCGACCAGGCGCGTCGTATCGCCGCCGACATCGGCTATCCGGTGCTGGTCCGGCCGTCCTACGTGCTCGGCGGTCGCGGCATGGAGATCGTCTACGACGAGGCGACCCTGCGCGGCTACATCACCCGCGCCACCGAACTGTCCCCCGAGCACCCGGTGCTCGTCGACCGCTTCCTCGAGGACGCGGTCGAGATCGACGTCGACGCGCTGTGTGACGGCGCCGAGGTCTACATCGGCGGGATCATGGAACACATCGAGGAGGCCGGCATCCACTCCGGTGACTCCGCGTGTGCCCTGCCGCCGGTGACGTTGGGTCGCAGCGATATCGAGAAGGTCCGGAAGGCGACCGAGGCCATTGCCCGCGGGATCGGTGTGGTGGGTCTACTCAACGTGCAGTACGCGCTCAAGGACGACGTGCTCTACGTATTGGAGGCCAACCCGCGGGCAAGCCGCACCGTCCCGTTCGTGTCCAAGGCGACCGCGATCCCGCTGGCTAAAGCCTGCGCGCGAGTCATGTTGGGCGCCAGTATTTCTCAGCTCCGCAGCGAGGGCATGCTGGCCGAGACCGGGGACGGCGCCAGCGCGGCGCCGGATGCCCCGATCGCGGTCAAGGAAGCCGTGTTGCCGTTCCACCGGTTCCGCCGCGCCGACGGTGCCGCGATCGATTCGCTGCTCGGTCCGGAGATGAAGTCCACCGGCGAGGTGATGGGCATCGACCGCGATTTCGGCACCGCCTTCGCCAAGAGCCAGACAGCCGCCTACGGTTCACTGCCCGCGCGGGGCACGGTGTTCGTGTCGGTCGCCAACCGGGACAAGCGGTCGCTGGTGTTCCCGGTCAAGCGGCTGGCCGACTTGGGTTTTCACGTGCTGGCCACCGAGGGTACAGCGGAGATGTTGCGCCGCAACGGAATTCCGTGTGACGAGGTCCGCAAGCACTTCGAGGCGCCGCAGGACGGGCGGCCGGTGGTGTCGGCTATCGACGCGATCCGGGCCGGTGAGGTCGACATGGTGATCAACACGCCCTTCGGCAACTCCGGCCCGCGCATCGACGGTTACGAGATCCGCTCGGCCGCGGTGGCGGTCAACATCCCGTGCATCACCACGGTTCAGGGCGCCTCGGCCGCCGTGCAGGGCATCGAGGCCGGCATCCGCGGTGACATCGGTGTGTTGTCGCTGCAGGAGCTGCACCGCAACCTGGGTTCGCGTAACGGCCACGATGGCTAGTTTCGGTGCTCGGCTGGCCGCGGCCAGGGCACAGCGCGGGCCGTTATGCCTGGGCATCGACCCGCACCCCGAACTGCTGCGGGCGTGGGATCTGCCGGCCACCCCGGCCGGGCTGGCCGAGTTCTGCGACGTCTGTGTGCAGGCCTACGCCGGGTTCGCGGTGGTGAAACCTCAGGTGGCGTTCTTCGAGGCGTACGGCGCGGCCGGCTTCGCGGTGCTCGAGCAGACCATCGCCGCGCTGCGCGCCGACGGCGTGCTGGTGCTGGCCGACGCCAAGCGGGGCGACATCGGGACCACGATGGCCGCCTACGCCGCGGCCTGGGCGGGGGATTCGCCGCTGGCCGCCGACGCGGTGACGGCGTCGCCCTATCTGGGATTCGGCTCGCTGCGCCCGCTGCTGGACGTCGCGGCGGCCCATGACCGGGGGGTGTTCGTGCTGGCGGCCACCTCCAACCCCGAGGGAGCCACGGTGCAGCGCGCCGACGTCGGTGGCCGCACCGTGGCGCAGTTGATCGTGGACCACGTCGCGGCCGCGAACGCTGCGGCGCAACCCGGCTCCGTCGGCGTGGTCGTCGGCGCCACCGTCCTCGACCCGCCCGATCTGAGCGCTGTCGGGGGACCGGTCCTGGTGCCCGGGGTGGGAGCCCAGGGCGGCCGTCCCGAGGCGCTGGCGGGGCTCGGCGGGGCCGGGGCGGGCCTGCTGTTGCCGGCGGTCTCGCGTGAGGTGCTGCGCGCCGGCCCGGGTGTCGCGCAGGTGCGCGCGGCCGCCGAGCGCCTGCGCGACACCGTCGCGTATCTAGCCGGCGCCTGACTGGCCCACCCGGACCACGATCGCGCTGGCGTTGTCGTGCCCGCCGGCGGCGTCGGCCGCGTCCAGGATTCCGGTCACCGCCCGCTGTGGGTCGCTGTCCTGCAGGAAGGCCTCCAGGAATGCGTACGGGACCTGTTCGGCGACGCCGTCGCTACACAGCAGGAAGGCGTCGCCGGGACGAGGATTGACGTTCAGGACGTCCGGCTCCGGTAGGTCCGGGTGCCCGATGTAGCGGGTCAGCTGATAGCGGGCGGCCCCGGCTTCGTGTGAATCGAAGGCATACCAGCCGTTGACCGCGCCCAGCCACGCCATCGTGTGGTCCACGGTCAGCTGCTCCAGCAGCTCGCCGCGTAGCCGGTAGGCCCGTGAATCGCCGACCTGGGCGATCCACAGCCCGTCCCGGCCGGCGGCCATGGCGGTGAGCGTGCACCCGGTCAGCGCGCCGAGTTGGCGGCCGATCGCGCGGACGCGTTCCTGCGCTTCGGCGACCGCTTCCCGAATGCTCGCCGGCGTGATCTGCGCCCCGGTCAGGGCTGCCACGACGGTGTCTACCGCGGTCTGCCCGGCCAGCGCGCTGCCGCGTCCGTCACCCATGCCGTCGGCGACGACCGCCAGCAGCGGATCGGTGCCGAGGTGCACGACGTCGTAGTTCGCCTGATAGCGGCGTCCGATGTGGCTGCCGGCCGCGGTCCGCCAGTCCAGCATGGGGGCAGTATCGCAGCTCTGCGGGCGGTTCCCGGCGCCGGGAAGCGCCGCGCCGCACGTGCACGACACGCGCGGACACGCCGCGGCGATCCGTGATCCTGGGCACGGGGACCGGCGCGCACCCCCCGACCGTGGGTGGCCCGCTGCCCTGCCGAGCCGTACGGTGCCGCTCCAGCACCCTAAAACCGCAGTTCAACGTCGCTATTGGCGGCCCGTGGAACGGCGCGGCCACCGGTTTCCGCCCGCCGTCCGGCGGTGCCGCGCCGCACGTCGACGGCGCGATGTCGCGCTCGCACGCTGGGCGTTTAGCCCCGAAACCGGGGGGTCGGGTTAGATTTCGTCGGAGACCGTGAGTACGGTCGTCAGCGCTGGCCGAAGTACGTGGTCGAGACAAATGACGATCGATAGTTATCGACGAGAGACGGAGGAATCGTGGCCCTTCCCCAGTTGACCGACGAGCAGCGCGCGGCAGCGTTGGAGAAGGCTGCTGCCGCACGTCGGGCACGAGCCGAACTCAAGGATCGGCTCAAGCGTGGCGGCACCAACCTCACCCAGGTCCTCAAGGACGCCGAGAGCGACGAAGTCCTGGGCAAGATGAAGGTGTCTGCGCTGCTGGAGGCCTTGCCGAAGGTGGGCAAGGTCAAGGCGCAGGAAATCATGACCGAGCTCGAAATCGCCCCGACCCGCCGCCTGCGCGGCCTGGGCGACCGTCAGCGCAAGGCGCTGCTGGAAAAGTTCGGCTCCTAGTCGGCTGGGCGATCCAACCCAGCCCCCGGCCCGGGAGCGCCAATGAGTGCCGGCGGGGGACCGGACTCCGGCCGCGTGGTCGTGCTGTCCGGTCCCTCCGCGGTCGGCAAGTCGACGGTCGTCCGGTGCCTGCGGGAGCGCATCCCGGACCTGCACTTCAGCGTCTCGGCCACCACCCGGGCGCCGCGGCCCGGTGAAGTCGACGGTGTCGACTACCACTTCGTCAGCCCCACCGCCTTTCAGCGCCTCATCGACCAGGGCGAGTTGCTGGAATGGGCGGAGATCCACGGGGGGCTGCACCGGTCGGGCACGCTGGCGGCCCCGGTGCGCGACGCCAAAGCAGCGGGTTTCCCGGTGCTCGTCGAGGTCGATCTCGCCGGTGCCCGAGCGGTCAAGGCGGCCATGCCGGAGGCGCTCACGGTGTTCCTGGCCCCGCCCAGCTGGGCGGACCTGGAGGCCAGACTGGTCGGGCGGGGCACCGAAACGGCCGAGGTGATCCAGCGCCGCCTGGACACCGCGCGGATCGAATTGGCCGCTCAGGGCGACTTCGACGTCGTCGTGGTGAACAGCCGATTGGAGTCTGCGTGCGCCGAATTGGTATCCTTGCTGGTTAGCAACCCATCCAGTGCTTGACCCAACCGTACTTTTGAAGCCGCCTATGAGCAGCTGCGTGCAGCCAGGAGAATTTTTACGTGACTATTCCGCAGTCCGACGTGTCGTTGACCGCCGTGGATCAGTTCGATCCGTCGGCCGGTGGGGCCGGTGCCTATGACACCCCGTTGGGCATCACCAACCCGCCCATTGACGAATTGCTGGAACGCGTCTCGAGCAAGTACGCGCTGGTGATCTACGCCGCCAAGCGGGCCCGGCAGATCAACGACTACTACAACCAGCTCGGCGAGGGCATCCTCGAGTACGTCGGCCCGCTGGTCGAACCGGGGTTGCAGGAAAAGCCGCTGTCGATCGCGATGCGCGAAATCCACGCCGACCTGCTCGAACACACCGAGGGCGAGTAACAGGGTCCGGCGCGCCATGGAGAGTCAGCGCAGTGAGGGCAGCAAGCGCGGCTCCAGACGCGTCGTAGTCGGAGTTTCCGGCGGGATCGCAGCCTACAAGGCCTGCACTGTGGTCCGGCAGCTGCGCGAGGCCGGGCACAGCGTGCGGGTCATTCCCACCGAGTCCGCGCTGCAGTTCGTCGGGGCGGCCACCTTCGAGGCGTTGTCCGGGGAAACAGTGCAGACCGGCGTCTTCAAGGACGTGCCCGAGGTGGCGCATGTGCGTCTCGGCCAGCAGGCTGACCTGGTGGTGGTCGCACCGGCCACCGCTGATCTGCTGGCCCGCGCGGTGGCCGGCCGCGCCGACGACCTGCTGACCGCGACGCTGCTCACCGCGCGATGTCCGGTGTTGTTCGCGCCGGCGATGCACACCGAGATGTGGCTGCATCCGGCCACCGTCGACAACGTCGCCACCCTGCGCCGCCGCGGCGCGATCGTGCTCGAGCCCGCCTCCGGACGGCTGACCGGCACCGACAGCGGCGCCGGCCGACTGCCCGAGGCCGAGGAGATCACCACGCTGGCCCACCTGCTGCTGGACCGCCACGACGCGCTGCCCTACGACCTGGCCGGGTGCCGGGTCCTGGTGACCGCCGGTGGCACCCGGGAGGCGATCGATCCGGTGCGCTTCATCGGCAACCGCAGTTCGGGCAAGCAGGGCTATGCCGTGGCGCGGGTCGCCGCGCAGCGCGGGGCCGAGGTCACGCTGATAGCGGGACACACCGCCGGGCTGATCGATCCGGCCGGTGTCAACGTGGTGCACATCAGTTCGGCAGAGCAGCTCGGTGAAGCGGTGTCCAAGCACGCGTCGGAAGCCAACGTGCTGGTGATGGCGGCGGCGGTGGCCGATTTCCGGCCCGCGCAGGTTTCCACCGCCAAGATCAAGAAGAGCCCGGACACCCAGGCCGGACCCGCTCCCATCGAGTTGCTGCGCAACGACGATGTGCTGGCCGGCGCCGTACAGGCCCGCTCGCACGGCCAGTTGCCGAACATGCGCGCCATTGTGGGGTTTGCCGCCGAGACCGGCGACGCCAACGGTGACGTGCTGTTCCACGCCCGGGCGAAGCTGCGACGCAAAGGCTGTGACCTGCTGGTGGTCAACGCTGTCGGCGAGGGCAAGGCATTCGAGGTGGACAGCAACGACGGCTGGCTGCTGGCGGCCGACGGCACCGAGTCGGCACTGCAGCACGGATCGAAGACGCTGATGGCGAGCCGTATTGTGGATGCGATCGTCGCCTTTCTGCACGGGGAGACACCGCAGTAACGTGGCGGGGCAGCCCGTGCTCCGGGCGGCCCATCAAATTTGCAAACACCCGGCGCAGCCGGTTGAGTAAGAGCCAGGAAAAATAATTCGCCTAACTAACCTTTGGCGAGCACGACGGGAAGGAAGCACAGGGTGAGCGAGAAGGGCCGGCTATTCACCAGCGAATCGGTGACCGAGGGGCATCCAGACAAGATCTGTGACGCGATCAGTGACTCGGTCCTCGACGCGCTGCTCGCGGAGGACCCTCGCTCCCGTGTCGCCGTCGAGACGCTGGTGACCACCGGCCAGGTGCACGTCGTGGGTGAGGTCACCACCTCGGCCAAGGAGGCGTTCGCCGACATCACCAACACCGTGCGCAAGCGCATCCTCGAGATCGGCTACGACTCGTCAGACAAGGGCTTCGACGGGGAGACCTGCGGGGTGAACATCGGCATCGGCGCCCAGTCGCCAGACATCGCCCAGGGCGTCGATACCGCGCACGAAGCCCGTGTCGAAGGGGCGGCCGACCCGTTGGACTCGCAAGGCGCCGGTGACCAGGGGCTGATGTTCGGCTACGCGATCAACGACACCCCGGAGTTGATGCCGCTGCCCATCGCGCTGGCGCACCGGCTGTCGCGGCGACTGACCGAGGTCCGCAAGAACGGGACCCTGGACTACCTGCGGCCCGACGGCAAGACCCAGGTCACCATCGAGTACGAGGACAACGTGCCGGTCCGGTTGGACACCGTCGTCGTCTCCACCCAGCACGCCGACGGCATCGACCTGGAGAACACCCTCGACCCCGACATCCGCCGGCACGTGCTGGACACGGTGCTGGCCGACCTGGCCCACGAGACCCTGGATTCGTCGTCGACCCGGGTGCTGGTCAACCCGACCGGCAAGTTCGTGCTGGGCGGTCCGATGGGCGACGCCGGGCTGACCGGCCGCAAGATCATCGTCGACACCTACGGCGGCTGGGCCCGCCATGGCGGCGGCGCGTTCTCCGGCAAGGACCCGTCCAAGGTGGACCGGTCGGCCGCGTACGCGATGCGGTGGGTGGCCAAGAACGTCGTGGCCGCCGGCCTGGCGCAGCGCGTCGAGGTGCAGGTGGCCTACGCCATCGGCAAGGCGGCGCCGGTCGGGTTGTTCATCGAGACGTTCGGCACCGAGGCCGTCGACCCGGTGAAGATCGAGAAGATCATCCCGGAGGTCTTCGACCTGCGGCCCGGCGCGATCATCCGCGACCTGAACCTGCTCCGGCCGATCTACGCTCAGACCGCCGCCTACGGGCACTTCGGGCGTACCGACATCGAGCTGCCGTGGGAGCAGCTGGACAAGGTCGACGACCTCAAGCACGCCATCTAGCCTGCCGAGCAGACGCAAAAGCCCCTATTTCGTGCCGAAATTAGGGGCTTTTGCGTCTGCTCGCCGTCAGGTGGGCGGTAGCGGGTGGTCGGGGTCCAACCCGGCCAGGCCGTCGATGCTGTGTTGATTGCGTCCGATCGAACGGGTGTAGGCCTCCGCGGGCTGCTTGGCGTGATACGTGTCGAGCACCTGGCGGTCGTCGACCAGTTCGTAATACGGCACCGCGAACCCGCAGGCATCGGCGATCCGCTCCACGTCGATCACGATGGCCGCCCGCACCCCGGGGTGTAGATCCCCGAAATGTCTTCTGACACGGTCGAATTCGTCATCGTCGGGGCGCAGCATCCGGCCGGTGCCGAACAACCGCAGGATGCGGGAGTTGCGGCTGAACGAGCAGAACATGACCGTGATGCGCCCGTTGTCGCGCAGGTGCGCAATGGTCTCCACCCCGCTGCCGAACAGGTCCAGGTACGCCACCGTGTGGTCATCGAGTACCGCGAAGGTGTCGGCGTAGCCTTTCGGCGACAGGTTGATGTGGCCGCCCTGCGACGGTGCGGTCGCCACGAAGAACATCGCCTGCTCAGCGATGAACTCCCGCAACGAGTCGTCGATACGCGAAAACACCTTCGCCATATCGACTGAGCCTAGTGCCTAGGGTGCAATCCCTTCCTGACCAGCACCGCGCCGGCCGAGCGACCGCCGGTGACTCAGGCGCTGAACCGGTAGTCGTCGAGGTCGAAACGCCTGCTGCGCCAATAGGCTTCGACCGTGGTGGTGGGCCGCAACGGCACGTCGCCGTTCTTGTCGAAGTAGTAGCTGTTGGCCAGCCGGCAGCTGTCCTGCCAGAAGATCTGCCGGTGCCGCTTGCTCATCATCTCGGCGAAATACCGGTCGTTGGCGGCCGCGGCCACCTCGACGCGGTGCGAGCCGTCGCGGTCGGCCCGTTTCAGGCACCGCACGATGTGGTGGGTCTGGGTCTCGATCAGCGCGAAGTACGAGGAACCAACGTAGCCGTACGGCCCGAAGATGGTGAACATGTTGGGGAATCCGGGAACGCTGACGCCTTCATAGGCCTGCAGCCGGTGTTCGTCCCAGAACCGGGCCAACGACCGCCCGCCGCTGCCGGTGACGGCATAGGTGGGGACGTTGTCGGTGTCCATGACCTTGAAGCCGGTGGCCAGGATCAGCACGTCGATCTCGTGCTCCTCGCCGTCGGTGGTGACTACCGCTGCGGGGGTGACCCTGTCGATCGGCTCGGTGACCAACCGGACGTTGTCGCGGTTGTACGTGGCCAGGTAGGTGTTGTGGAAGCCGGGGCGCTTGCATCCCACGGCATAGTGCGGGGTGAGTTTCTCGCGCACCACCGGGTCTTTGACCTGCTGTCGCAGGTAGCCGCGGCCCGCCGTGGCCATGCTCTTGGCGAACGGGAACACCGTGAAGTACTGCGCCGAGAGCGGGAACGTCACCTCGACGAAAGCCTGACTCAGTAGCCGCTGAATGACGTTGCCGCCGGGAATCCGCATCGCCCAGCGCGCCGCGGCCGGCAACGGCACGTCGAATTTGGGAAAGCACCAGATCGGGGTGCGCTGAAAAACGGTGAGCCGGCTGACAATCGGCGCGATCTCCGGGATGACCTGGACGGCGGAGGCTCCGGTCCCGATGATCGCCACCCGCTTGCCGGTCAGGTCCTGGCTGTGGTCCCAGCGCGCGGTGTGCATGGTGATGCCGTCAAACGATTCCACGCCGGCGATGTCGGGCAGATTCGGCACCGTGAGCACGCCGCTGGCGCTGATCAGGAATCGGGCGGTGATCTCGTCACCCGGATCTGTCTGCAGCCGCCACAACGCCCGCTCGTCGTCGAACTCCGCGGAGATCACCTTGGTGTTGAACCGGATCCGGGACCGGATGCCGTACTTGTCCACGCAGTGATCGGCATAGGCTTTGAGCTCGCCGCCGGGGGCGTAGGTCCGCGACCAGTCCGGGCTCTGCTCGAACGAGAACTGGTAGGAGAACGACGGAATGTCCACGGCGATGCCGGGATAGGTGTTCCAATACCAGGTGCCGCCGACCCCGTCGGCGGCCTCGATCACCAGGTAGTCGGACAGGCCCGCCTCGTCGAGCTTGATGGCCGCGCCGATGCCGGAGAACCCGGCGCCGACGATGACGGTGTGATAGTCGGGTGCCCCACCCATGGCGAATTCCTCCGATGACAATGCCGGTGCCGGCTCATGGCTATATGTCTGAGCCTAGGTTCACGAGTAAAGCGCCTTTTTCAACGCCGCCAGCCCGCGGTTGGTGGCCTCGGCCGCGGCGGGCACTACCGGCGCGAAGCTGACGTAGCCGTGCACCAGTGTCGGCTCGTTGCTGACCTCCACGGCGACCCCGGCGGCGCTGAGCAGCTGCGCGTAGCGGGCACCGTCGTCGCGCAACGGGTCGTGCTGGGCGGTGCCGATGAAAGCCGGCGGCAGCCCGGACAGCTCCCCGTTGCCGGGGGCAAGGCTGGCCGGCAGCGTGGTGTGGTCGGTGACGTCGAGGTGCGGCACGTACCACGCCAGGAAGGCGTCGATGACTTCCTCGTCCAGGATCGGGTCCACCGCGTACTCGATGAACGACGGCAGCGTCCGGTCACCGATGCACGACGGGTACCACAGCAGCTGGTAGACCAGCGCCGGGCCGCCGTTGTCGCGGGCGAGTTGGGTCATGACAGCTGAGATGTTCCCGCCCGCGGAGTCGCCGGCGACGGCTATCCGGCCGGGGTCACCACCGAGCTCGGCGGCGTTGTCGGCGACCCATCGCAGCGCCGCCCAGGAGTCGTCGACCGCGGCCGGGAACGGATGCTCGGGGGCCAGCCGGTAGTCGACGGACACCACGATCGCGTCCGCGCCGACGGCGTGGGCGCGCGCGACGTGGTCGTGGGTGTCCAGGTCGCCCAGCGCCCACCCGCCACCGTGGTAGAAGACCACCACCGGCAGGTTGTCCTGCGCGGCTGTCGGCGGCCAGTAGATGCGGACCGGAATGTCGGTGTGCTCGCCGTAGCCGACCGTGCGTTCCTCGATGCGCAGCTGCGGGAGCATCTCCGCGGGAAACTTCAACGCCGCCAAGGCCGCCCGGGCGACCTCGACCCCGTCGGCCGCGTTGAAGGTCATCGGAATGACATCGAGCAGCATCTTCAGGGTCGGATCGATGCCCGGTGGGGTGCTGGTCGGCTCCGTCATGGCTTCACCGTACGCACGTTCGCCATTATCCGTGCAGCGCGGCGCGCAACGCTGTTAACCCGCGGTCCATCGCGGCGGTGGCGGCGGGCACCACGCCCGCGTACCCCAGGTATCCGTGCACCATCGTCTCGGCGTTGTGCACCTCGACCGGGACCCCGGCGGCGGACAGCAGTTCGCCGTACCGGATGCCGTCGTCGCGCAGCGGGTCGTGGCCGGCGACCGCAATGTAAGCGGCCGGCAGGCCAGACAGGTCCGCGGCCCGGCCCGGGGCCATGCCCGACGGCGGATCGGCCATGTCGGCGTCGCCGGCATACCACCGGGAGAAGTCCGAAATCGCCTTCGCGTCGAGGATCAGCGCGTCGGCGTTCTCGGTGAACGACGGCAGCGACGCGTCCCACATCGTGGACGGATACCACAACATCTGGAATGCGATCGGCGGTCCGCCCTCGTCGCGGGCCCGCTGCGCGATCACCGCCGCGATCGTGCCGCCCGCGGAGTCGCCGGCCAGCGCAATACGGCCGGGGTCGGCGCCCAGGTCCGTGCCGTGATCGGCGACCCATCGCGTTGCGGCCCACGCGTCCTCGACGGCCGCCGGGTAGGGGTGCTCGGGGGCCAGGCGGTAGTCGACCGACAACACGATCGCATCGGCGCCGACGGCATGCTGGCGCGCTGTGCCGTCATGGGTGTCCAGATCGCCCATCACGAACCCACCGCCGTGGAAGAACAACACCACCGGGTAGCTCCCCGAATCGGTTGCCGGCCAATAGATCCGGACACCGATAGGGCCGCCGGGCCCGTCCAGCGAACGATCTTCCACGCGCAGTTCGGGATGTAGCGGGCGGCGCGGCAGATCCCGCAACCGCTGTCGCACGGCGTCGATTCCGTCTTCGGCTGATAGCCGAAAGGGAACAGCATCCAGTACCTTCAGCAGGATGGAGTCCACACCGGGGTTCGCGTCGGGGGCCCCTACGCCGAGGTTGTCCAAGTTGGGCATGGGGGTACCGTACGCAGCCCGTCTGGTGGTCGGCGGTTGGGTGGCCGCGGGGTGGGCGGGCATCGCCTACGGCATCTACCTGACGGTGATCGCGGTGCGCCTGCCGCCCGGCAGCGAGCTGACCGGGCACTGGACTTTCCAGCCGCCGTTCAAGGCGTCGATGGCGGTGCTGCTGGCCCTGGCCGCGCTGGCGCACCCGGTGGTCCGCGAGCGGCGCTGGCTGGTGCCCGCCCTGGTGTTCTCGGCCGGCGGTGACTGGCTGCTGTCGATTCCCTGGTGGAAACACTCGTTCGTGTTCGGGTTGGGCTCATTCTTGTTGGCGCACATATGTTTTCTCGGAGCGCTGCTGCCGCACGTCGCCCCCACGCGCGGTCGGGTCGCGGCGGCCGCGGTGATGGTCGTCGCATCGGTGGCGATGCTGATCTGGTTCTGGCCGCACCTGAACGACGGCACGCAGAATCTGACCATCCCGGTGACCGTCTACATCACCGTGCTCTCGGCGATGGTGTGCACGGCGTTGCTGGCACGCCTGCCCACCATCTGGACCGCCGTCGGGGCGGTGTGTTTCGCGGCGTCGGACTCGATGATCGCGATCGGCCGGTTCATCCTGGGCAACGAGGCGCTGGCGGTACCCGTCTGGTGGTCCTATGCCGCCGCCGAGATACTGATCACGGCCGGCTTCTTCTTCGGCCGGGACGACCTGTACCGCACCGCGGACACCGCCACGCCCGCGGAGAGCTGAGCGCCGGCAACAAATACCTTGGCTGACAACATATCTCGCGGTTCAGGTGCTGCCGAGGTAGAGCCGGTGGCGCGGGTGCTGCCCATGCTGACGGTGCCGCACCTGGATCGGGACTTCGACTATCTGGTCGCACCCGAGCAGTCCGACGATGCGCAACCCGGGGCGCGGGTCCGGGTGCGCTTTCACGGCCGGCTCGTCGACGGGTTCATCCTGGAACGCCGCCACGACACCGACCACCCCGGCAAGCTGGGCTGGCTCGACCGCGTCGTATCGCCGGAACCGGTGCTCACCACCGAAGTCCGACGGCTGGTCGAAGCCGTCGCCGCCCGGTACGCCGGTACTCGGGCCGACGTGCTGCGCCTGGCGATACCCGCCCGGCACGCCCGGGTGGAGAAGGAAGCGATCGTGGTCCCGCAGCGGCCGGTGGTCGCGCCCGTCGACCCGGCGGGCTGGGCAACCTTCCACCGCGGTGCACAGTTTCTGGCCGCACTGGCCGAGTCGCGGGCTGCCCGCGCGGTGTGGCAGGCGCTGCCGGGTCAGTCGTGGGCCGACCGGTTCGCCGAAGCGGCCGCGCAGACGCTGGCGGCCGGTCGCTCGGTCCTTGCGGTCGTGCCTGACCAGCGCGATCTCGACCTGCTGCACCGGGCCGTGCTCGGCGTTGTCAACGAGGACAGCGTGGCGGCCCTGTCGGCGGGACTGGGCCCCGCCGCGCGTTACCGCCGGTGGCTGGCCGCCTTGCGCGGGGGCGCGCGGGTGGTGATCGGCACCCGGTCCGCGGTGTTCGCGCCGCTGGCCGACCTCGGTCTGGTCATGGTGTGGGCCGACTCCGACGACAGCCTGGCCGAGCCCCGAGCGCCCTATCCGCATGCCCGGGAGGTGGCGATGCTGCGGGCGCACCAGGCCCGTTGTGCCGCCCTGATCGGCGACTACGCCCGTACCGCGGAGGCCCAGGCGCTGGTGCGCAGCGGCTGGGCGCACGACATCGTCGCCGCCCGACCGGTGGTGCGCAGCCGGACCCCCCGGGTGATCGCCCTCGATGACAGCGGCTACGTCGACGAACGCGACCCGGCGGCGCGCACCGCACGGTTACCGTCCATCGCCCTGCGCGCTGCCCGCACCGCGCTGGCAGCTGAGGCTCCGGTGCTGGTCCAGGTGCCGCGGCGCGGGTATGTTCCGTCGCTGGCCTGTGGGCGTTGTCGCGCGATCGCCCGCTGCCGGCACTGCACCGGTCCGTTGGCCCTGGTCGAGCGCGGTGCGGGGACCGCATGCCGGTGGTGCGGGCGGGTCGACGCGGCGCCGCGGTGTGCGCGCTGCGGTTCGGATGCGGTGCGGGCGGTGGTGGTCGGCGCCCGGCGTACCGCCGAGGAGCTCGGCCGCGCCTTCCCGGGCACCGCAGTGGTCACGTCGGCGGGCGAGGCCATCGTGTCGGCGGTGGCCGCCCGGCCTGCGCTGGTGGTGGCCACGCCGGGTGCGGAACCATCGGCGACCGGCGGGTACGGGGCGGCACTGTTGCTGGACACCTGGGCGCTGCTGGGCCGGCAGGATCTGCGCGCGGCCGAGCACGCGCTGTGGCGGTGGATGTCTGCCGCCGCTCTGGTCAGGGCCCGCGGCGAGGGCGGGGTGGTCATCGTGGTCGCCGAATCCTCGCTTCCGACAGTGCAATCGCTGATCCGGTGGGACCCGGTCGGTCACGCCGACGCCGAGCTCGCGGCCCGCGCCGAGGTCGGTCTGCCGCCGAGTGTGCACATCGCCGCGCTGGACGGCAGCGCCGATGCGGTGAGTGCGTTGCTCGCCGAGGCGCGGTTACCCGACTACGCCGAGTTGCTCGGCCCGGTGGATCTGCCGGCCGGTGCCCGTCGCCCGGCGGCCATCGCATCCGGTGCGCCGGTCACCAGGATGCTGGTCCGGGTGCCGCGGGAGCACGGCCTGGCGCTGGCGGCCGCGTTGCGCGGCGCTGTCGGCGTCCTCAGCGCCCGCCAGACCCACGAGCCGGTCCGGGTGCAGATCGATCCGCTGCACATCGGGTGACGCGCCGCGCCCGGCCGTCGACCATACCCGCGAACTACTATTGTGGTGAGAAATAATCGATGGCTACGACTGTGCAGCTGTTACGCTTTTCGCTGCTAGCCGACCTAGGCGAAGGGTGCAGCGTGGCAGGGGACAACGCGACGGTCGATGATTCGCTGGACGTCATCACCGACTCGCTGCTGACCGCCTCCCGACTGCTGGTGGCGATCTCGGCGCGGTCGATCGCCCAGGTCGACGAGACCATCACCATCGCGCAGTTCCGCACCCTGGTGATCCTTTCCCACCGTGGCCCCATCAACCTCGCCACGCTGGCGAATCTGCTGGGCGTGCAACCCTCGGCGACCGGACGGATGGTGGACCGGTTGGTCAGCTCCGGGATGATCGACCGGCTGCCGCACCCCACTTCGCGCCGCGAACTGCTGGCGGCGCTGACCAAGCGGGGCCGCGACGTCGTCCGGCAGGTCACCGCCTACCGCCGCAAGGAAATCGCGCGGATCGTCGGACAGATGCCCCCGGCCGAACGGCACGGGCTGGTGCGTGCCCTGACCGCCTTCACCGCCGCCGGCGGTGAGCCCGACGCCCACATCGACATCGAAGACATCTGAGTGCCAAGCGGCTTGCTCTCACGCGGCGTCGTCCACCGGCAGGGACGGACTTCCTAGACTGAGCGCGTGCGCCTCGTCTTCGCTGGAACCCCCGAACCCGCGCTGCCCGCGCTGCGCCGGCTGCTCGACTCGCCGAATCACGACGTGGTCGCCGTGCTGACCAGGCCGGACGCAGCCTCAGGGCGCCGGGGCCGGCCCGAGCCGTCACCGGTCGCCCGCGAGGCACTCGAGCGCGGCATCCCGGTGTTGCGGCCGGCGCGGCCGAACTCGGCGGAGTTCGTCGCCGAACTGACGGAATTGGCGCCGCAATGCTGCGCGGTGGTGGCTTACGGAGCGCTGCTCGGCGACGGGCTGCTGGCCGTGCCCCCGTCGGGTTGGGTGAACCTGCATTTCTCGCTGTTGCCGGCCTGGCGCGGCGCGGCGCCGGTGCAGGCGGCGATCGCCGCCGGGGACACCATCACCGGGGCCACCACATTCCAGATCGAAAAGAGCCTGGACTCCGGACCCGTCTACGGGACCGTCACCGAGACCATCCGGCCGACCGATACCGCCGGTGATCTGCTTGAGCGCCTTGCGGTTTCGGGTGCGGCACTGCTCGCCGCCACCCTGGACGGGATCGCCGACCAGTCGCTGACACCGCAACCGCAGCCCGCCGACGGGGTAAGCCTGGCCCCCAAGATCACCGTGGAGCAGGCCCGGGTGCGCTGGGACCTGCCGGCGCCGGTGGTCGAACGACGCATCCGCGCGGTGACACCCAATCCGGGCGCCTGGACGCTGCTCGGTGACCTGCGCGTGAAAATCGGCCCGGTGCAACTGGCGCAGGACGCGCCGAAGTCGCTGTCGCCCGGCGAGATTCACGTCACACGCAACGCGGTGTGGATAGGTACCGCTTCGGCGGCGGTGCGGTTGGGCCAGATTCAGCCGCCCGGCAAGAAGCCGATGAACGCTGCGGACTGGGCCCGCGGTGCGCGGCTGGACGAGACGACCAGGGCCTCATGAGTCCCGCGCAGGACAAGCCCTACCGGAAACGTCCGGACCGCAAACCGCAACGGCCGCAACGGCCGTCGCAGCAGCGGGGCCCGCGGCGAAAGAACCTGGACCCGGCCCGCCAGGCCGCCTTCGACGCCCTGCGGGCGGTCAGCGAGCGCAACGCCTACGCCAACCTGGTCTTGCCCGCCCTGCTGCGCGAACGCGGAATCACCGGCCGCGACGCCGCATTCGCGACCGAACTGACCTACGGCACCTGCCGGACCCGTGGGCTGCTCGACGCCGTGATCGCCGCGGCCGCCGGCCGCCCGCCGAACACGATCGACCCGGTGCTGCTCGACCTGTTGCGCATGGGCAACTACCAACTCCTGCGCACCCGGGTGGATGCGCATGCCGCGGTGTCGACCACCGTCGAGCAGGCCGGGCTCGAATTCGATTCGGCGCGAGCAGGTTTCGTCAACGGGGTGCTGCGCACCATCGCCGCGCGCGACGAGCAGTCCTGGCTGGACGAACTGGCGCCGCGCAATGATCCGGTAGGCCGTGCCGCGTTCGTGCACGCCCATCCGCGGTGGATCGCCCAAGCGTTCACCGACGCTCTGGGTGCCGCTGCGGGCGAGCTGGACGCAGCGCTCGCCAGCGACGACGAACGCCCCCAGGTTCATCTGGCGGCTCGTCCCGGAGTGCTCACGGCCGCCGACCTCGCCGACGCGGTCGGGGGCACGGTCGGCCGATTCTCGCCCTACGCGGTGTATCTGACCGGCGGCGATCCGGGCGGGTTGGCGCCGGTGCGCGACGGGCAGGCGCTGGTCCAGGACGAAGGCAGCCAGCTGGTGGCGCGCGCGCTGACGCTGGCACCCCTGGACGACGGTGAGGGCGGCCGGTGGCTGGATCTGTGCGCCGGGCCGGGTGGCAAGACCGCGCTGCTGGCGGCGTTGGGTGCCCAGTCGGGAGCGGCGGTGACCGCGGTCGAGCCGACGGGGCACCGCGCCGAGCTGGTGGAGGTGAACACCCGCGGATTGCCGGTCGAGGTGCTGCGGGTCGACGGGCGCGACTCCGGCCTCGAACCGGGTTTCGACCGGGTACTGGTCGACGTGCCGTGCACCGGGCTGGGTGCGTTGCGCCGCCGGCCGGAGGCCCGCTGGCGGCGGCAGCCGTCCGACGTTCCCGCGCTGGCCAAGCTGCAACGCGAGCTGCTTGCCGCCGCGATCTCCCTGACCCGGCCGGGCGGGGTGGTGCTGTACGCCACCTGCTCACCGCACCTGGCCGAGACGGTCGGGGTGGTCGCCGACGCGCTGCGCCGCCACCCGGTGACCGCGCTGGACACGCCGCCGTTGTTCGACCCGGTGGCCGACGGGATCGCGACCGGTCCCTCCGGTCACTACGTACAGCTGTGGCCACACCGACACGGCACCGATGCGATGTTCGCCGCGGCCCTGCGCCGCCAGTAAGGTGTCGCACATGTCTTCTCGGGGGGGACCGCTGATAGCCCCGTCAATTCTGGCCGCTGATTTCGCCCGCCTCGCCAAGGAAGCCGCGGCCGTCGACGGCGCCGACTGGTTGCACGTCGACGTGATGGACAACCACTTCGTGCCGAATCTCACGATCGGCCTGCCGGTGGTGGAGAGCCTGCTGGCCGCGACCGACATCCCGATGGACTGCCATCTGATGATCGACAACCCGGACAAGTGGGCGCCGCCCTATGCCGAGGCCGGCGCCTACAACGTCACGTTCCACGCCGAGGCCACCGACAATCCGGTCGCGGTCGCCCGCGACATCCGGGCCGCCGGAGCCAAGGCCGGCATCAGCGTCAAGCCGAAGACCGCGCTGGATCCCTACCTGGACATACTGCCGCACTTCGACACCCTGCTGATCATGTCCGTCGAACCCGGTTTCGGTGGTCAGAGCTTCATACCCGAGGTGCTCAGCAAGGTACGCGCGGTGCGCAAGCTGGTGGACGCCGGCGAACTGAGCATCCTGGTCGAGATCGACGGCGGCATCAATGAGGACACCATCGAGCAGGCCGCCGAAGCCGGCGTCGACTGCTTCGTCGCGGGGTCCTCGGTGTACGGCGCAGACGACCCGGCCGCCGCGGTCAAGGCGCTGCGGCGGCAGGCCGCCGCGAAGTCGCCGCACCTGGGCAGCGGCTCATGACCGGACCGACCGTCCCCGAGCAGGTCAAGAGCATCGAAGAGGCCATGAAACTGGCCATCGACCACTCCTACCAGGTGAAGGGGACCACCTACCCCAACCCGCCGGTCGGGGCGGTCATCGTCGACCAGGAAGGTCGCGTCGTCGGCGTCGGTGCCACCCAACCGGCCGGGGGCGATCACGCCGAGGTCATGGCCCTGCGCCGGGCCGGCGGGTTGGCCGCCGGCGGCATCGCGGTCATCACCATGGAACCGTGCAACCACTACGGCAAGACACCCCCGTGCGTGAACGCCCTGATCGAGGCGCGGGTGGGAACGGTGATCTACGCCGTCGACGACCCCAACGGCATCGCGGGCGGCGGCGCGGGCCGGTTGACGGCGGCCGGACTGCAGGTGCGATCAGGGGTGATGGCCGACGCGGTAGCGGCCGGCCCGCTGCGGGAATGGCTGTTCAAGCAGCGCACCGGGCTGCCGCACGTGACGTGGAAGTACGCCACCAGCATCGACGGCCGCAGCGCCGCCGCCGACGGGTCCAGCCAGTGGATCTCCAGTGAGGCCGCGCGCGCGGACCTGCACCGTCGTCGGGCGATCGCGGATGCGATCGTGGTCGGCACCGGCACTGTCATCGCCGACGATCCCGCCCTGACCGCCCGGCTGCCGGACGGCTCGCTGGCCCCGCAGCAGCCGCTGCGGGTGGTGGTGGGCAGGCGCGAGATACCGCCGGAAGCCAAGGTGCTCAACGACGATTCGCGCACGATGGTGATCCGGACCCGCGAGCCGGTCGAGGTGCTCCGCGCGCTCAGCGATCGCACCGACGTGCTGCTCGAAGGCGGCCCGACGCTGGCGGGGGCATTCCTGCGCGCCGGGGCGATCAACCGGATCCTGGCCTATGTGGCGCCGATCCTGCTCGGCGGTCCGGTGACTGCGGTCGACGACGTCGGGGTGTCCAGCATGGCCCAGGCGCTGCGTTGGCAGTTCGACAGCGTCGAACAGGTCGGACCGGACCTACTGCTCAGCCTGGTGGCTCGGTAGCCGTCGGCGCCGGCTGGGCTTCGGCTGCGTGCCGCGGTGCTCCGGCCGCAGGTGCCGAGGGCGGTGCCGGTGCTGCGTGTTCGAAGACCGGCTGTTCCTCGGCATGCTCGTCGCGGGCGCCGATCAACAGCCCCAGTAGCGCGCCGACCACACAGATCGCCACGGTGACTTTGAAGATGTCCCCGTACATCAACGCGAACGCGTGCAGGTAGGACCCGGCCGTACGTTCCAACCCGGCCAGAATGTGATTGAACCGGTAGAGCCCCCATGCACTCAGCGCGGCCACCCCGATCAGCATGCCCGTCATCCTGGCCACCACCACCGACGCCGACGCGATGCCGTGCTGAGCGGCAGGAACCACCCGCAGCGCCGCCGAGGACAGCGGTCCGATCACCAGGCCCAGACCCAATCCGGCGATCAGCAGGTCGGTGTGCACGGCGGGCAGCAATATCCCGAGGACGTCGTGCTTGCGTGACATCAGGTCGGCACGCCAATACGAAATGAGCCAGTATCCGCACCCGGCGATCAGCAATCCGACGAAGACGACGATGCGGTCGCCGGTGCGGGTGGCGATCCAGCCGCCGAGCAGCGCGCCCACCGGCAGTGCGATCAGGAACCACAGCAGCAGGCCCGCCGCCTGATTCTGGTTCATCCCGAGCACGCCCTGCCCGAACAACTCCACGTTCACCAGGGTCACCATCAGCGCCGCGCCGGCGCACACCGAGGCACCCAATGCGGACAGGAACGGCCGGAAACGCACGCCGGCCGGGTCGATGAGCCGGGTACGAGCGAAACGTTCCCAGACGAAGAACAGCACGCCAACCACCACCGCGCCGATCACCAGCGGCAGACCGTAGCTCGGCAGCACCTGTCTGCCGTCCGGTTTGGGGTTGTAGAGGCCGATGACCGCCAGGCCCAGCGCGAGCGCCAACAGTAAACCGCCGGTGACGTCGATCTTCTCCGGCTGTGCGCTGCGGTCGTGGGACGGCAGGCTGAAGTGGATCATCACCATCGCGGCCAGGGTCAGCGGCACATTGACCCAGAACACGTCGCGCCAGTCGTGGAACAGCCACACGATGAAGATGCCGTACAGCGGACCCAGCACGCTGCCGAGTTCCTGGGCGGCGCCGATACCGCCGAGCACGCCGGCCCGGTTGCGCTGGGCCCACAGGTCGGCGCCCAGCGCCAGCGTCACCGGCAACAGGGCACCGCTGGCAATGCCCTGAATGGTGCGCCCGGCGATCAGGTAGTGGAACGCCCGGTCGGGATCGGGGTCCACCATGTAGTCGCCGAACTCCGGATTCCAGTTGCCCAGCTTCACCGACATCGCGGTGATCACCGAGCCGACGATGAACATGGCCAGGCTGGACTGCAGCACGAACTTACGTCCGAAGCGGTCCGATGCCCGGCCCAGCAGCGGCATCGCGGCGATGTAGCCCAACAGATACATCGTGACGATCCAGGTGATGCGCTGCAGCTCGTTGACCGGAATGCCGACGCTGGTCATGATGTCGCGCATGATGGTGACCACGACATAGGTGTCGAGGGCGCCCAGCAGCACCGCGAGGCTGCCTGCGCTGATCGCTATCCGGCGTCCTGCTCGCATTCTCATCGGATCAGCTCTCCGGCTTCGTGACGACGACGGGCTGGTTCCAGTTCGACAGCGTCATCTGGATCGAGTTGCCCGACCCCTTGTCGATCATCACCTGCGCCAACTGGTGCTCACCGGTCTCCTGGATCCAGACGGTGGTCGGAACCTGGTCTGTGGCGTTCAGCGGCGCGAGCTTGTTCACCACGTCGCCGTTGACCTTTCCGCTGATGCGCACGGCAGTCTGCCCGTTGATCATGTCGCGGCCCTCGGCTTTCGGATCGTTGAGATTCGCCAGAATGTTGGCGACGCCCGTTTCCGGGCTGAGAATTGCCGACGGGTCGTAGTGCAACAGTTCCTCGATCTTGCCCACGTCGGTCCATTGCCCGGGGGACAGGGCGGTGGTGTACAGCTCGCCCTCCAAGATCACGAAGTCGGCCTGAACCTCGTTGCCGAACGCAATGATTCGGGCGTTGCCCTTGCCGGCGGTGGTCGGGGTGGTGGTCAGATCGCCGGTGAGGTTCTTCAGCGGCAGGCCCGCAATCTTGCCGTTCACCGTCAAGTTCAGATGCGCGCTCTTGACGCCTTTGGTGACCGCGGCCGACTGGCTGACCAAGGTCTTTGCGTCGGGAAGTGGACCACCTTTGGCTTTCTTGCTGATCGTGCACCCGCCGCTGAGCGTGACAGCGACGCTCAGGATGGCGAAGACGGCTAAGAGTCGTCGGGGGGTCTGCATACGTTGCATCGTAGAGGGTGCCCATGTCAGACCCCTGGTAGCCGGGCGGGTGCAGACGGCCGCAAACAGTCACTAACCTGGTGCGATGTTCACCGGAATTGTCGAGGAGCTGGGGCAGGTGGTCGGCCGGGACGCGCTGGTCGATGCCGCGCGGCTGATCATTCGCGGGCCCACCGTGACCGCCGACGCCGGTCACGGCGATTCGATCGCCGTCAACGGCGTGTGTCTGACAGTGGTCGACGTGCTGCCCGACGGCCAGTTCAGCGCCGACGTGATGGCCGAGACGCTGAACCGCTCGAATCTGGGCCGGCTGCAACCGGGGAGCCCGGTGAACCTGGAACGCGCGGCGGCGATCAACAGCCGGCTGGGCGGACACATCGTGCAGGGTCACGTGGACGGAACCGGTGCGATCGTCGCCCGCACGCCCGCTGAGCACTGGGAAGTGGTGCGCGTCGAGATGCCCGCGGCCGTGGCCCGCTACGTCGTGGAGAAGGGGTCGATCACCGTGGACGGGATTTCGCTCACCGTTTCCGCCCTGGGCGCCCAGCCCCGGGACTGGTTCGAGGTCTCCCTGATTCCGACCACCCGGGAGCTGACCACGTTGGGTTCCGCCCCGGTCGGCACCCAGGTGAATCTGGAGGTGGACGTGATCGCGAAGTACGTCGAGCGCCTGCTGCAAGCCCAGCGCGACTGATGTGGGCCTCCCACTCAACACGCAGCGGCAATAACCCGGGGCCGGCGGTGGTTCATACTGAATGCAACACGGCGGTTTTCGTGCTGGCCGTTCGAACAGCAAGGTAGCGACGATGACGAGGTTGGACTCCGTCGAGAGGGCGGTTGCCGACATAGCGGCGGGCAAGGCCGTCGTCGTCATCGACGACGAGGAACGCGAAAACGAGGGCGATCTGATTTTCGCGGCCGAGAAGGCCACCCCGGAGCTGGTGGCGTTCATGGTCCGCTACACCTCGGGATACCTGTGCGTGCCGCTGTCCGGGGAGATCTGCGACCGGCTGGGTCTGCTGCCGATGTACGCGGTGAACCAGGACAAGCACGGCACCGCCTACACCGTGACTGTCGATGCGAGACTCGGTGTGGGAACCGGGATCTCAGCGTCGGACCGGGCCACCACGATGCGGCTGCTGGCAGATCCGGCGAGTATCTCGCAGGATTTCACCCGTCCCGGTCACGTGGTTCCGTTGCGCGCCAAGGATGGTGGTGTGCTGCGGCGTCCCGGTCACACCGAAGCCGCGGTCGATCTGGCCCGGATGGCGGGCCTGCAGCCGGCCGGCACCATCTGCGAGATCGTCAGTCAAAAAGACGAGGGCGCGATGGCCCAGACCGACGAGCTGCGGGTCTTCGCCGACGAGCACGGTCTGGCGCTGATCACCATCGCCGACCTGATCGAGTGGCGCCGCAAGCACGAGAAGCACATCGAGCGCATCGCCGAGGCCCGGATCCCGACCCGGCACGGGCAGTTCCGCGCCATCGGCTACAGCAGCATCTACGAGGACGTCGAGCATGTCGCGTTGGTCCGCGGTGACATCGCCGGGCCCAACGGCGACGGCGACGACGTGCTGGTGCGGGTGCACTCGGAGTGCCTCACCGGGGACGTGTTCGGCTCGCGCCGGTGTGACTGCGGGCCGCAACTGGATGCCGCCATGGCGATGGTCGCCCGGGAGGGCCGCGGCGTGGTGTTGTACATGCGCGGCCACGAGGGCCGCGGCATCGGCCTGATGCACAAGCTGCAGGCCTATCAATTGCAGGACGCCGGCGACGACACGGTGGATGCCAACCTCAAGCTCGGATTGCCCGCCGACGCACGCGATTACGGGATCGGCGCGCAGATCCTGGTCGATCTCGGGGTCCGCTCGATGCGGCTGCTGACCAACAACCCGGCCAAGCGGGTCGGCCTGGACGGATACGGGTTGCACATCATCGAACGGGTGCCGCTGCCGGTGCGGGCGAACGCCGAGAACATCCGCTACCTGATGACCAAACGCGACAAGATGGGCCACGACCTGGCGGGCCTGGACGATTTCCACGAATCCATTCATCTGCCAGGCGAATTCGGCGGTGCCTTGTGAGGGGTACGCGGTGAGCGGTGGCGCTGGCGTGCCGGACATCCCGGCGCTCGACGCTTCAGGCGTGCGGTTGGGCATTGTCGCCAGCACCTGGCACGGGACGATCTGCGACGCGCTGCTGGCCGGTGCGCGCAAAGTCGCCACCGCGTCCGGTATCGACGATCCGACGGTGGTACGGGTGCTGGGTGCCATCGAGATCCCGGTCGTGGCACAGGAACTGGCCCGCAGCCACGATGCCGTCGTCGCGCTTGGTGTGGTGATCCGCGGTGAGACACCGCATTTCGACTACGTCTGCGACGCGGTGACCCAGGGACTGACCCGGGTCTCGCTGGACGCGGCCACGCCAGTGGCCAACGGGGTGTTGACCACCAACAACGAGGCGCAGGCCCTCGACCGGGCCGGGCTGCCGTCGTCGGCCGAAGACAAGGGCGGCCAGGCCGCGGCGGCAGCGCTGAGCACCGCACTGACCCTGCGCGACCTGCGCGCCCGATCGTGACGACGAAATCCGCCGCGGGTGACTGGGACCTGGTCTGCCGCCCACGCCTGACACCGTTGTTCGCCTACGGGGCGGCGTTCATCCTGCTGGCGGCGCATATCGCCGGTGGACTGCTGCTCAAGATCGGGTCCAGCGGAGTGGTCTTCCAGACTGCCGACCAGATCGCGATGGCACTGTTGGGCGCGGTCCTGGCGGGTGCCGTGCTGTTGTTCGCGCGGCCCCGGCTGCGCGTCGGCGCGGCTGGGTTGTCGGTACGAAATATGTTGGGCGACAAGTTGATTCCGTGGTCCGATGTGGTCGACGTGTCGTTTCCGGTCGGTGGCCGCTGGGCTCACGTCGACCTGCCCGACGACGAATACATCCCGGTGATGGCGATCCAGGCCGTGGACAGGGAACGCGCGGTCGCGGCGATGGATTCGGTGCGATCGCTCATGGCCCGCTATCGGCCGGACCTGCACGCGCGCTGATGGCGCGACCGAGGTGGCGTGGCCGCCGTGTCCACCGAAACCCGCCCGACCACTAACCTGGTTTGGTGCCAGATCCCGCCACCTACCGTCCGGCTCCCGGGTCTATCCCGGTCGAGCCGGGCGTGTACCGATTCCGGGATCCGCACGGGCGCGTCATCTACGTCGGCAAGGCCAAGAGCCTGCGCAGCCGGCTGACGTCGTATTTCCAGGACATCTCCGCCCTGCACCCGCGCACCCGGCAGATGGTGACCACCGCCGCCAAGGTCGAGTGGACGGTGGTGAACACCGAGGTCGAGGCGCTGCAGCTGGAATACAACTGGATCAAGGAGTTCGATCCGCGCTTCAACGTCCGCTACCGCGACGACAAGTCCTACCCGGTGCTGGCCGTCACCCTCAACGAAGAGTTCCCGCGGTTGATGGTGTACCGCGGGCCCCGGCGCAAGGGGGTGCGCTATTTCGGACCGTATTCGCATGCCTGGGCCATCCGCGAGACGCTGGACCTGCTCACCCGGGTCTTCCCGGCGCGGACCTGCTCGGGCGGAGTCTTCAAGCGACACAGCCAGATCGACCGGCCCTGCCTGCTCGGCTACATCGACAAATGTTCGGCGCCCTGCGTCGGCCGGGTGAGTGCCGAGCAGCACCGTCAGATCGTGCTCGATTTCTGCGACTTCCTGTCCGGCAAGACCGACCGCTACGCGCGCGAGCTGGAGCAGCAGATGCACGCCGCGTCCGAACAGCTGGATTTCGAACGGGCCGCGCGGCTGCGCGACGACCTCGGTGCGCTCAAGCGTGCGATGGAGAAGCAAGCCGTGGTACTCGGCGACGGCACCGACGCCGACGTGATGGCATTCGCCGACGACGACCTCGAGGCCGCGGTGCAGGTTTTCCACGTGCGCGGCGGGCGGGTCCGCGGCCAGCGCGGCTGGGTCGTGGAGAAATCCGCGGAAGCCGGGGATTCCGGCGCCGAGCAGCTGGTCGAGCAGTTCGTCACGCAGTTCTACGGCGATCAGGCCGAACTGGGTCTGGAAACCAGCCAAGCGGCCGACGAATCCGTCAACCCGGTGCCCCGCGAAGTGCTGGTGCCCTGCCTGCCGGCCAACCACGACGAGCTGGTCGCCTGGCTGTCCGGTCTGCGTGGTGCGAAGGTCGCACTGCGGGTGCCCCGGCGTGGTGACAAACGCGCGCTCGCCGACACCGTGGAACGCAACGCCAAAGATGCTCTGCAGCAACACAAGCTGAAGCGCGCCGGCGACTTCAACGCCAGATCTGCTGCGCTGCAGAACATTCAGGAGTCACTCGGGTTGGCGGACGCCCCGCTGCGCATCGAGTGCGTCGACATCAGCCACGTGCAGGGCACCGACGTCGTCGGCTCGCTGGTGGTCTTCGAGGACGGTCTGCCGCGCAAATCGGACTACCGGCACTTCGGGATTCGCGAGGCCGCGGGCGAGGGGCGGTCGGATGACGTCGCCTCCATCGCCGAGGTGACCCGGCGCCGGTTCCTGCGTCATCTCAGCGACCAGAGCGATCCGAATCTGCTTTCCCCGGAAGGTAAATCGCGCCGATTCGCCTACCCGCCCAACCTCTACGTCGTGGACGGCGGCGCGCCCCAGGTCAACGCGGCCAGTGCCGTGCTCGAGGAGCTCGGCATCACCGACGTCGCGGTGATCGGTCTGGCCAAACGGCTGGAAGAGATCTGGGTGCCGGCCGAACCGGACCCGATCATCATGCCGCGCAACAGCGAGGGACTGTATCTGCTGCAGCGGGTGCGCGACGAAGCGCACCGGTTCGCCATCGCCTACCATCGCAGCAAAAGATCCAAACGGATGACGGCGTCGGCGCTGGATTCCGTGCCCGGACTGGGTGAGCACCGACGCAAGGCGCTGGTCACCCACTTCGGATCGATAGCCCGCCTCAAGGAGGCCACCGTCGAGCAGATCACGGCCGTCCCCGGCATCGGAGTAGCCACGGCCACCGCCGTGCTGGACGCGCTGCGGCCCGAGTCGACGGGAGTCACCGAATGACCGGCAACGAGGTCCCCGCCGGCATCGACGTCGTGCTGGTGACCGGGCTCTCGGGCGCGGGACGGGGCACCGCCGCCAAGGTGCTCGAGGATCTCGGCTGGTATGTGGCCGACAATCTGCCGCCGCAGCTGATCACCCGGATGGTGGATTTCGGGTTGGCCGCCGGCTCGCGGATCACCCAGCTCGCGGTGGTGATGGACGTGCGGTCGCGCGGCTTCACCGGTGACCTGGACGAGGTGCGCAACGAGTTGGCCACCCGCGACATCACCCCGCGTGTGGTGTTCATGGAGGCTTCCGACGACATGCTGGTGCGCCGCTATGAGAACAATCGCCGCAGCCACCCGCTGCAGGGCGAGCAGACCCTGGCCGAAGGTATTGCCGCCGAACGCCGGATGCTGGCTTCGGTTCGGGCCACGGCGGACCTGATCATCGACACCTCGACGTTGTCGGTGCGCGGGCTGCGGGAGACCATCGAGCGCGCGTTCGGCAGCACCGCCGCCGCAACCACCAGCGTCACCGTGGAATCGTTCGGCTTCAAATACGGCCTGCCGATGGACGCCGACATGGTGATGGACGTTCGTTTCCTGCCGAACCCGCACTGGGTCGACGAGCTGCGTCCGCTCACCGGCCAGCACAGCGCGGTGCGCGACTACGTCCTGAGTCAGCCCGGCGCGGCGGATTTTCTGCAGACCTACCACCGGTTGCTGGCCCTGGTGGTCGACGGGTACCGGCGGGAAGGCAAGCGCTACATGACCGTCGCGGTCGGCTGCACCGGCGGTAAGCACCGCAGCGTCGCGATCGCAGAGACGTTGATGGAACTGCTGGGGTCGGATCCGCTGCTCACGGTGCGGGCGTTGCACCGGGATCTGGGCCGCGAATGAATTCCTCGGTGAGCCAGAGCATCGTCGCGATGGGCGGCGGGCACGGCCTGCATGCGACGCTGTCGGCCGCGCGCCGGCTGACGCCGTACGTCACCGCCATCGTGACCGTCGCCGACGACGGCGGCTCGTCGGGCCGGCTGCGCGGGGAACTCGACGTGGTGCCCCCCGGTGATCTGCGAATGGCGTTGGCGGCCTTGGCATCTGACAGTCCGCACGGGCGGCTCTGGGCGACCGTCATGCAGCACCGGTTCGGTGGCACGGGAGCGCTGGCCGGGCATCCGATCGGCAACCTGTTGCTGGCGGGCCTGTCCGAGGTGCTGGCCGATCCGGTCGCGGCACTCGACGAGGTCGGGCACATCCTGGGTGTCAAGGGGCGGGTGCTGCCGATGTGCCCGATCGCCCTGCAGATCGAGGCCGACGTGTCCGGGCTGGAGTCCGATCCGCGCATGTTCCGGTTGATCCGGGGGCAGGTCGCCATCGCCACCACGCCGGGCACGGTGCGCCGGGTACGGTTGCTGCCCGCCGACCCGCCGGCCACCCGGCAGGCCGTCGACGCGATCATGGCCGCCGACCAGGTGGTGCTGGGGCCGGGCTCGTGGTTCACCAGTGTGATCCCGCATGTGCTGGTGCCCGGTCTGCGCACTGCGTTGCGGGCCACCACCGCGCGCAAGGCGCTGGTGCTCAATCTGGTGGCCGAGCCGGGGGAGACGGCCGGCTTCTCGGTGGAACGCCACCTTCATGTGTTGGTCCAGCACGCGCCGGACTTCACGGTGGACGACATCATCATCGACACCGACCGGGTGCCGAGCGATCGCGAACGCGACCAACTGCGCCGCACCGCAACGCTGCTGCAGGCGGAGGTCCACTTCGCCGACGTGGCCCGACCTGGTACACCTTTACATGACCCGGGCAAGCTGGCGGCGGTCCTGGACGGGGTGCGGCAACGTGGCAGTGCTCGTCCTGGGGGCTCAGGGGAGCCCGCGGTGACGGCTACCGAAGAGATACCGATCGACGGTGGCCGTCGGGAACGAACCAAGGGGTGACGACGCGTGGCGATGACGACCGAAGTCAAGGACGAACTGAGCCGTCTGGTGGTCAAGTCGGTCAGTGCGCGCCGCGCGGAGGTCACCTCGCTGCTCAGGTTTGCCGGCGGGTTGCAGATCGTGTCCGGGCGGGTGGTCGTCGAAGCCGAGGTGGATCTGAGCAGCATCGCGCGCCGGCTGCGCAAGGACATCTTCGACCTGTACGGCTACAACGCGGTGGTGCACGTGTTGTCGGCCAGTGGAATTCGCAAGAACACCCGCTATGTGCTGCGGGTCGCCAGTGATGGCGAGGCGCTGGCCCGCCAGACCGGCCTGCTCGACATGCGCGGGCGTCCGGTGCGCGGCCTGCCGGCGCAGGTCGTCGGCGGCAGCGTCGGCGACGCCGAAGCCGCTTGGCGGGGAGCTTTTTTGGCGCACGGCTCGCTGACCGAGCCGGGCCGGTCCTCGGCGCTGGAGGTCAGCTGCCCGGGCCCGGAGGCGGCGCTCGCGCTCGTCGGTGCGGCGCGCCGACTCGGGGTCAGCGCCAAGGCGCGCGAGGTGCGTGGCGCCGACCGGGTGGTGGTGCGCGACGGCGAGGCGATCGGCGCGCTGCTGACCCGGATGGGCGCCCAGGACAGCCGGCAGGTCTGGGAGGAGCGCAGGATGCGCCGCGAGGTCCGGGCCACGGCCAACCGGCTGGCCAACTTCGACGACGCGAACCTGCGCCGGTCGGCGCGCGCGGCGGTGGCTGCGGCGGCGCGGGTGGAACGGGCCCTGGAGATTCTCGCCGACACCGTGCCCGAACATCTGGCCACGGCGGGCCGGCTGCGGGTGGAGCACCGCCAGGCCTCGCTGGAGGAGTTGGGTCGGCTCGCCGACCCGCCGATGACCAAAGATGCTGTGGCAGGCCGTATTCGGCGGTTGCTGTCGATGGCCGATCGGAAGGCGAAGGTGGACGGCATTCCCGACACCGAGTCGGCGGTGACCCCCGATCTGCTGGAGGACGCGTAACACCGGGCTGTGAGATTCTCCGGGTTGCTGGCTTCGCTGGGTGGACGGACGCTACGGTCGGGGAATGCAACGGCTCTCTAGTGTTGATGCGGCGTTCTGGTCCGCGGAAACCGCAGGCTGGCACATGCACGTCGGTGCGCTGGCAATCTGCGACCCCACCGACGCGCCCGACTACAGCTTCCAGCGGCTGCGCGAACTGCTGATCGAGCGGTTGCCGGAGATTCCGCAGCTGCGCTGGAAGGTGACCGGCGCTCCGCTGGGCCTGGACCGCCCGTGGTTCGTCGAGGACGACGAACTCGATATCGATTTCCACGTGCGACGCATCGGCGTTCCCGCCCCCGGCGGGCGCAAAGAGGTCGACGAACTCGTCGGCCGGCTGATGTCCTACAAGCTGGACCGCTCGCGTCCGCTGTGGGAACTGTGGGTCATCGAGGGCGTTAAGGGTGGCCGCATCGCGACCCTGACCAAGATGCATCACGCCATCGTTGACGGGGTTTCCGGCGCCGGGCTCGGCGAGATCCTGCTGGACGTCACCCCCGAGCCGCGCCCCCCGCAGAAGGAAACAGTCGGTTTCGTCGGCTTCCAGATCCCCGGGCTGGAGCGGCGCGCGATCGGTGCGCTGATCAACGTGGCCGTCAAGACACCGTTTCGCATCACCAGACTGCTGGAACAGACGGTCCGCCAACAGATCGCGGCGCTCGGTGTCGCCGGCAAGCCGCCCCGCTATTTCGAGGCGCCCAAGACCCGGTTCAATGCCCCCGTGTCGCCGCACCGGCGCATCACCGGCGCGCGCGTGGAGTTGAAGCGGGCCAAGGCCGTCAAGGATGCGTTCGGGGTCAAGCTCAACGATGTGGTGCTCGCGCTGGTCGCGGGGGCGGCGCGCGAGTACCTGCTCAAGCGCGACGAGTTGCCGTACAAGCCGCTGATCGCCCAGATCCCGGTGTCCACCCGCACCGACGAGTCCAAATCCAACATCGGCAACCAGATCAGTTCGATGACGGCGTCGCTGGCCACCGACATCGACGACCCGGGCGAGCGGCTGCTGGCGATCCACGAAAGTACCCGCAACGCAAAGGAAATGGCCAAAGCTCTGTCCGCGCACCAGATCATGGGGCTCACCGAGACCACGCCGCCCGGGCTGCTGCAGTTGGCCGCCCGCGCCTACACGGTCAGCGGGTTGTCGCGCAACTTCGCGCCGATCAACATGGTCGTCTCCAACGTCCCCGGCCCGTCGGTCCCGCTGTACATGGCCGGCGCCAAGTTGGAGTCGCTGGTTCCGCTCGGCCCACCGGTGATGGACGTGGCGCTCAACATCACCTGCTTCTCCTACGACCAGTGCCTCGACTTCGGTTTCGTGACCACACCGGAGGTCGCCAACGACATCGACGACATGGCCCGAGCCATCGAGCCGGCGCTCAAGGAGTTGGAGCGCGCCGCCGAAGCGCTGTAGTGCGCTATGTGCTCGGCGGGTTCGTCACGTAGACCCAGGACAGGAACCGGGCCACCGCGTCGGCCGACTTGTGTGCCCGCGGCGAGCCGAAGATGTCGAAAGCGTGCTGCGCGTTCGGTAATTCGGCGTAGGCGACCGGCGACTTCGACACCGCGCGCAGTTCGTCGACGAACTCGCGGGCCTCTTCCACCGGGATCAGCGAATCATCCTCGCCGTGCAGCACGAAGAACGGTGGCGCGTCGGGTCCCACGTAGCTGACCGGGGAGGCGTCGACGTAGATATCGCGGTGCGTGCTGAACTTCTTCTTGACCACCATTCGGGCCAGGATCTCGACGAATTCCGCGCGCCCCGGCGCGTCGGTGGAGAACCAGTCGTAGCGACCGTAGAACGGCACGGCGGCCACCACCGAGGTGTCGGCGTCTTCGAAACCCGGCTGGAACTTGGGGTCGTTGGGTGTCAGCGCAGCCAGCGCCGAGAGGTGACCGCCGGCCGAACCACCGCTGATCGCAACGAAATTCGGGTCCCCACCGTAGGCTGCGATGTTCTTTTTCACCCAGGCCAGCGCGCGTTTGACGTCGACGATGTGGTCCGGCCAGGTGTGCACCGGGGATACGCGGTAACCCATCGACACACATACCCAGCCGCGCGAAACCAGATGCGCCATCAGCGGATACGCCTGCGGACGGCGCATCCCGATCATCCAGGCGCCGCCCGGCACCTGCAGCAGCACCGGCGCTTTGCCGTCCCGGTCCAGATCGCGCCGACGCCAGATGTCGGCCCGGTTGGCGCGACCGTGCGGACCGTAGGACACGATGTTCTCTTTGTCGACGAAACGCCGGCGTGCCATCGTGGTGCGCAGCGGCGGGTTGCGCCGACCGGATTGCGTGGGCTGGGTGGGCAATTCCTGCAATTCTTCGGTGTAGTCGGGACCGAGTTGATCGGTCAGCGCCGACTCCAGCACCGGGCCGGGGGTGACCAGGCCGCGGTAGCCGATTACCCCGAGCATCGCCCACGCCGCGCCGGTCAGCGCCAGCGCCACCTTGCCCTTGGGGCCGGCGAAGTCACCGCGCCGCCCGCGGCGCACCGCGTCCAGCACGGACACCCCCGCATACAGCGCCGGCACCTCGGAGGTGGGCCAGCCGAACCAGAACACCGTCGGGGCTGCCCACGAGTTGCGGGTGATCGGCCGTAATCCGTTGGCGGCGTTGACGAATTCCACCGCGGCACGGGTCAGCGGCCGCGGCCGGCGCAACTGCCTGAGCAGTGGGCGCAGGTTCATGAGTCGCTCACCCGGGCCTTGAGTTCGTTGCGCAGGATCTTGCCGGTGCTGCCGCGCGGCAATTCATCGAGGACCGTGATCTCGCGAGGCACCTTGTAATTGGCCAGGTTGTCCCGGACATGCTGTTTGAGGGTCTCGTCGGTGGCACGGGCGCCGGGTGTCAGGACCACGAAAGCCGCCAATCGCTGGCCGTACTGTTCGTCGTCCACGCCGATCACCGACGCTTCGGCGACTTCGGGATGGGATGCCAGCGTCTTCTCCACTTCGATCGGATAGATGTTCTCCCCGCCGGAGACGATCATCTCGTCGTCGCGGCCCACCACGAACAGCCGGCCGTTCTCGTCGAGGTAGCCGACGTCACCCGACGACATGTAGCCGGCGTGGAAATCCTTCTGCTTCGACCCCTCGGTGTAACCGTCGAACTGAGTGTCGTTGTGCACGTAGACGGTCCCGGTCTCACCGGTGGGCAATTCGTGAAAGTCCTTGTCCAGGATGCGGATCGAGGTACCACCCGCCGGCTTGCCCGCGGTGTCGGGGGCCGCGCGCAGGTCCTCGGGCGTCGCGGTGGCGATCATGCCGGCCTCAGTGGCGTTGTAGTTGTTGTAGATCACGTCGCCGAACTGGTCCATGAACGAGATCACGACGTCGGGACGCATCCGTGAACCCGAGGCCGCGGCGAACCGCAGCGATTTCCCGCTGTAGCGGTTGCGCACCTCGTCGGGCAGGTCCATGATCCGGTCGAACATCACCGGTACCACCGCCAGGCCGGTCGCCTGGTAGCGGTCGATCAGGTCCAGCGTCGCTTCCGGGTCGAATTTGCGCCGGGTGACGATGGTGCAGGCCATCGATGCGGCGAAGATCAGCTGCGAGAAACCCCAGGCGTGGAACATGGGCGCGACGATCACGATCGTTTCCTCGGCCCGCCACGGGGTGCGGTCCAGGATCGCCTTGAGCGTACCTATTCCGGCGTTGCCGCCAGATTGCTTGGCGCCCTTGGGTGTTCCGGTGGTACCGGAGGTGAGCAGGATGATGTTGCCCTTGGCCGCACCGCGCTGCGGCCGCTGGCCGGCGTGCGCGGTGATCAGTTCCTCGACCTTGTGCCGGCCCGGCTCAGCGGAGTCGGTCCAGGCCAGGATTCGGGTGGCATCGGGCCGGTCGGCCAGCGCGCGCTCGACGGTGTCGGTGAACTCCTCGTCGTAGATCACCGTGTCGACGTTCTCGCGGTTCACCACTTCGGCCAGGGCCGGACCGGCGAATGATGTGTTGAGCAACAGGATATCGGCACCGATCCGGTTGGCGCCCACCACCGCTTCGATGAAGCCGCGATGGTTGCGGCACATCACGCCGACCACCTTCGGTGCGCCGGAAGGCAACTGCTGCAGGGCAGCACCCAGGGCGTTGATCCGCTCGTCGAGCTCACGCCAGGTCAGCGTGCCCAGTTCGTCGATCAGGGCGGGACGGTCCGGGCAGCGCTGCGGTGCTCCGGCGAAACCTGTTGTCATGCCCATGCCTTCGCGGCGCATGGCCGCGATCATTTTCACGTAGCGGTCGGGGCGCAGCGGCGCGATCAAGCCGGCACGCCGCATGGTGCGGATGACTCCGAGAATGTCTTCGACGCGAGATGCCATGGCTCAGCCCAGGATCGGGAAGCGGCGCTTGGCGGCGAGTTCGTTCAGGCCGGCCTGCATCACCGAGCGGACGTGTTCGTCGACGGCATCGACGTCGGGGTCGGCACCGAATTCCGCGACGATGTCGATCGGTGCGAGCACCTGGGTGACGATCTTGGAAGGCAGCGGCAGATTCGGCGGAATCGGACTGGTCAGCCCGAACGGGAACCCGATGGACAGCGGCAGGATGTCGCTGCGCAGCAACCGTTTCAGGCCCAGCCGCTGTGCCAGCCAGGTGCCGCGGGTCAGGTAGAGCTGGGTTTCCTGGCCACCGATGGAGACCATGGGCACGATGGGTACGCCGGCTTCGATCGCGGTGCTGACGTAGCCTTTTCGGCCGTTGAAGTCGATGACGTTCTCCGCGGCCGTCGGCCGGTAGGCGTCGTAGTCGCCGCCGGGGAACACCACCACCACGCCGCCGGAGCGCAGTGCTTTGGCGGCGTTCTCCCGGTTGGCCCGGATGTAGCCGGTCTTTCGGAAGAAGTCCGCGGTCGGCCCCATGAACAAGATGTCGTGGCTCAGGGTCAGCACCGGCCGGTCATAGCCGAACTTGTCGTAGAAGTCGACGCTGAAGATCGGCACGTCCATGGGGAACTGACCACCCGAGTGGTTGGCGACCACCAGCGCGCCGCCCGGCGGGAACCCGTCCAGTCCGTGCACCTCGCTACGGAAGTACGTCTTCAACATCGGGCGCAGCACCGAGATCATCCGCTGGGTCATGCCGGGGTCGAATTTGCCGATGTCGTCTTCGCTCACTGAGGCTCCTTTGCCGACGAGTTCCTTGATCGTAGCGAGCAGCCTCGACCGTCGATCCGAACCCTCGACGCACTGCGGCGGGTGCCTACATATGCTGCAACGCGACAGAGCTCACCCGAAGGGACTCCCGATGGCCATCCTCGACAGCTTCCGACTCGACGACCGCGTCGCGATCGTCACCGGCGCGTCCAGTGGCCTGGGCGTCGGGTTCGCCGCCGCCCTGGCACAAGCGGGAGCCGACGTGGTGCTCGGCGCGCGGCGCGAGGAACGCATGGCCCGCACCCGGGAACTGGTGGAGGCGGCGGGCCGCCGGGCCGTCGCCGTGCGCACCGACGTGACCGACCCCGGCGATTGCCAGCACCTGGTCCGGGCGGCGGTGGAAAGTTTCGGGCGGGTCGACATCCTGGTCAACAACGCCGGCGTCGGAACCGCCGTCCCGGCGCTGCGCGAGACACCCGAGCAGTTCCGGTCGGTCATCGACCTGAACCTGAACGGTTGCTACTGGATGGCGCAGGCATGTGCGCAGGTCATGCAACCCGGCAGTTCGATCGTGAACATCAGCAGCGTGTTGGGGCTCACCACCGGGGGCCTGCCGCAGGCCGCCTATGCGGCGTCGAAGGCCGGCGTCATCGGTCTGACGCGCGATCTCGCCCAGCAGTGGACCGGGCGCAAGGGCATTCGGGTCAACGCGCTGGCACCGGGGTTCTTCGAGTCGGAGATGACCGACGAATTGCCGGCCGGCTATCTGGAGAGCACCGTGGTCCCGCGTACCCTGGCCGGCCGCATCGGCCGGGTCGAAGAGCTCAGTGCTGCACTGATTTTCCTCGCCAGCGACGCCAGTAGCTATATCACCGGTGTCACGCTGCCGGTCGAAGGCGGCATGCTCGCCACCTGAGGGTGTTGCAGGACGGCTTCGCTCTGCGGAAGGATCCCAGAGGTGGCCCAGCCCGAAGCCGAGGCCCGCGGTCAGCTTGCGGTGATCGCCCGGCAGATGAGTGCCATTCGCGATGAATTCATCACCGAGGTGTTCGCGGCGATGAAGAAGGACATTCAGGGCCTCAACTACGACAGCCGGATGCTGTCGTTGTGGCGGAGCAGCCTCACCGAGCACGTGGTGGCGGGCATTCACTATCTGGAGCGGGATCCACCGGAACCGTTCCTGGAGGCCCCGGCCGCGGGATTGGCCTACGCACGGGCGGCGGCTCAGCGAGACATCCCGTTGTCGGCGCTGGTTCGGGCCCATCGGATCGGACATGCGCGATTCCTGCAGCAGGCAATGCCGTTCGTGTCGCTGTTGTCCGCCGCACAGCGGGTGCCGGCGATGATCGAGCTGGTGAGCCGCTGTTCGCGCTTTGTCGACGTGATCGGCGACCAGCTGATCATGGCCTACGAACAGGAACACGACCGCTGGGTCAGCCGGCGCAGCGGCCTGCAACAACAGTGGGTCACCGACCTGCTCGCCGGGGCGCCGATCGACGTCCAACGTGCCGAAACGGTGCTGGGCTATCAGCTGGACGGGCCGCACGTCGCCGCGGTGTTGTGGGCGGACGACACCACCTCCGCGCGTGACGTCGCGGCGCTGTTCGAGAAGACAGCGGCGCTGCTGGCGGGGGAGCTGCGGGCGGTGGGGCGGTCGCTGATGGTCCCGACCGACGAGCGCGAAGCGCGGCTGTGGTTTTCGCCGTCGGCGGGCCGGGACGCGACGGTCGTGGATCCGCAGCGGGTGCGCGCGGCCTGCACCTCGGCCGGATTGGACGCACGATTGGCGTTCGGCCGGGTCGAACAGGGGCTGGACGGTTTTCGTGCCTCGTTGAAACAGGCCGAACGCGCCAAGGCGGTAGCCCTTGCCGGTGGCGACCACCCCCGCCACCGGGTGGTGTTCTATGCCGATGTCGCGCCGGTTGCGCTGATGGCCGGCGACCCCGAGGAGCTGCGGCGGTTCGTCGCCGACACGCTGGGCGACCTCGATGTGCACGACGAGCGCAATCGCTGGCTGCGGGAGACGCTGCGGCAGTTCCTGGCCCGCAACCGCAGTTATGTCGCCACTGCCGAAGCAATGATGCTGCACCGCAACACTATTCAATATCGGGTGGTGCAGGCGATGGAACGTTGCGGGCAGAACTTCGACGATCCCGACGCGGTGTTCAAGGTACAGCTGGCGCTGGAGGTCCGCCGGTGGATGGGTCCGGTCGTGCCGCGCGCGGTCACGCCTACGGCCTGACGGTGTTCGTGCGCAGCGCACAAAGCCGGCGGTGAGCTTCGGCGCCGCGGCACATGGTATCGGCAAATTAGGAACGTTATCGTTCACCTATGGACGTCACCGCACTGCCCGGCATGCCGCTGTCACGGGCGGTCCCCGATCGCGGTGTCCGCCCCCGCCAACACCGGATGGCAACGAGAAGCGTTATCCGAGAAGTAAATTCATGCAACCGAAACCGCCGACCGGTGCCGGTGTTCCCCGCTACGCCGCCGAAGCCGTGGCCGGGGACCGCCGCCAGGCCGAATACTTCATGGCGCTGCTCAAGCTGAACCTGCAGCGCGTCGACCACCGGATCGAGAAGTGCCGGGCCGCGATCGCCTTTTCGCAGGCCGCCGGTGACATCGAGAACGTGATCGGCTTCCGCGACCTGCTGCGACTCGAGCAGCAGGAACGTCAGGCTGTCGAGGTGATGATCGCGAATCTGCGCCGTCGTTTCGCGCCGCCGGGGACCGAAAAGTCCTTCTGATCGGCCCGCGGGTGGCGCTCCGCTGCCAGGGCCCGGCCCGATACATTTGGTCTCGCTGGAGTCAGCAGCGGGAACGGGGGCCGTCATGGGGTTCATGTCACCAGACCTACCGGATGTCGATCGCGACACCTGGTCGAGTTTGCCGCGGGCCACGCGCCTGCAGGTCGTGACCCGGCACTGGGCGGAGAACGGCTTCGGCACACCGTACGCGGTGTACCTGATCTATCTGCTGAAAATTGCGCTCTACCTCGCCGCTCCCGCGGCAATCATCTCGTTGACCCCCGGCCTGGGTTCCCTCGGCGACATTTCGACCTGGTGGACGCAGCCGATCGTCTATCAGAAGCTGATCGTCTTCACGCTGCTGTTCGAGGTGCTCGGTTTGGGGTGCGGGTCGGGTCCGCTGACCGGTCGCTTCACCCCGCCGATCGGCGGGGTCCTGTACTGGTTGCGCCCCAGGACAATTCGGCTGCCACCCTGGGGGGACAAGGTCCCCTTCACCCGGGGCGATTCTCGCAGCATCGTCGACGTCGCGCTCTACGCGGTGGTGTTGCTCAGCTGCGGGTGGGCGCTGTTGGCGCCCGGGGGCGGTCCGGTCACCTCCGCCGGCGACGTCGGCCTGCTCGATCCACTGCTGGTGGTCCCGATCATCGTGGCTCTGGCGTTGCTGGGCTTGCGTGACAAGACGGTGTTCCTGGCGGCCCGCGGCGAACACTATTGGCTCAAACTCTTCGTGTTCTTCTTCCCGTTCGCCGATCAGGTCGCGGCCTACAAGCTCATCATGTTGCTGCTGTGGTGGGGCGCGGCCACCTCCAAGCTCAATCATCACTTCCCCTATGTGGTTTCGGTGATGACGAGCAACAACGCGTTGCTGCGCAGCGCGTTGTTCACCCCGCTCAAACGCAAGATGTACCGCGACCACCTCGACGATCTGCGGCCCACCCTGATACCGAAGCTGATGGCCCACGTCGGGGGCACCACCGCGGAGTTCGTGGTGCCCACCATTCTGGTGTTCGTCGCCGGCGATCAGCCGTGGCGGTGGTTCCTGATCGGATTCATGGTCATCTTCCACCTCAACATCCTGTCCAACCTCCCGATGGGAGTTCCGTTGGAGTGGAACGTCTTTTTCATCTTTTCGCTGTTCTATCTGTTCGGGCACTACGGTTCGATCCGCGCGATCGACCTGCGGTCGCCGCTGCTGTTGGCCCTGGTGTTGGCGGCGGCCGCGGTCGCCGTCGCGGGAAACCTCTTCCCGGCGAAGATTTCGTTCCTGCCCGGCATGCGCTACTACGCGGGAAACTGGGCCACCAGCGTGTGGTGCTTCCGTTCCGGCGCCGAGGACAAGATCGAAACCGATGTGGTGAAAAGCTCTGCGTTGGTTATCAATCAGCTGGCCAAGCTGTACGACCCGGCTACCGCGGAGATCATGGCCGACAAGACCGCCGCGTTTCGTGCGATGCACACCCACGGCCGCGCGCTGAACGGATTGCTGCCCCGCGCGATCGAAGACGAAGCCGACTACAAGATCCGCGAGGGTGAGATCGTGGCCGGACCGCTGGTCGGGTGGAACTTCGGCGAAGGGCACCTGCACAACGAGCAACTGCTCGAGGCGGTGCAGCGCAGGTGCAACTTCGCCGAGGGTGATGTTCGGGTCATTGTCCTCGAAGGCCAGCCGATCCAGCATCAGAAGCAGTGGTACCGCATCTTCGACGCCAAAACCGGCCTCATCGAAGCCGGTTATGTCGACGTCGCGGAAATGCTGACCCGTCAGCCCTGGCCGGAGCCGGGCGACCACTTCCCGGTCCACGTGACCACCGCAGCCGGCGCATGACGACCGCGGTCGTCGTCGGCGCCGGGCCCAACGGATTGGCCGCCGCCATCCACCTCGCCCGCCAGGGCCTCGATGTGCACGTGCTGGAGGCCGACGACACCATCGGCGGGGGAGTCCGCTCGGGTGAGTTGACGGTGCCCGGCGTCATTCACGACCACTGCTCGGCGTTTCACCCGCTCGGCGTCGGATCACCGTTCTGGAAGGAGATCGGACTCGACAGCTACGGCCTGTCGTGGAAATGGCCGGAGATCGATTGCGCGCATCCCCTCGACGACGGCACCGCCGGCTTGTTGTATCAGTCGATCACCAAGACCGCCAAAGGACTTGGGGCCGATCGCCGACGATGGCAGGCGGCGGTCGGCGGGCTGGCGAAGGGGTTCGACGACCTGGCCGAGGATCTGCTGCGACCGGTGCTGGCCCTTCCGCACCATCCGCTGCGCCTGGCGCTGTTCGGTCCGCGCGCGGTGCTGCCGGCCGCCGCGGTAGCGAGCTGGTTCCGCACCGACCAGGCCCGCGCCCTGTACGGCGGCGCGGCCGCCCATGCCTATACCCGGTTGGATCGGCCGCTGACCGCGTCGCTGGGGTTGATGATCCTGGCCAGTGGCCACCGATACGGGTGGCCGGTCGCCGAAGGCGGGTCCGGGTCGATCACCCGTGCGCTGGGTGCGGCGCTGCAGGCGCACGGTGGGCGCATCACCACCGGCGTCACCGTCACCAGCCGCCGCGACATCCCGACTGCCGACCTCGTCATGCTCAACCTGAGCCCCGCCCAGGTGCTCGAGCTCTACGGCGATGCGATGCCGACGCGGATCAGGCGGTCCTATCGGCGGTTCCGCGCGGGTTCGTCTGCGTTCAAGGTCGACTTCGCGATCGAGGGTGACATCCCCTGGACCAATCCCGACTGTGGGCGGGCGGGCACCGTGCACCTGGGTGGCAGTTTTGCGGAGATCGCTGACACCGAATTGCAACGGGCGCAAGGGAAGATGGCGCAGCGGCCGTTTGTGCTACTCGGGCAGCAGTACCTGGCCGACCCGTCCCGTTCAGCCGGCAACATCAACCCGATCTACGCCTACGCCCATGTCCCGTTCGGCTATACCGGCGACGCGACCGCCGCCATCGTCGACCAGATCGAACGGTTCGCACCCGGTTTCCGCGATCGCATCATCTCGACCGTTTCCACCAGCACCAGCGAGCTGCAGGCCCGCAACCCCAGCCTGATCGGCGGTGACATCATCGGTGGCGCGAACGACCGGTTGCAGATCCTGTTCCGGCCGCGGATCGCGGTGGATCCCTATGCGATCGGCGTGCCGGGTGTCTACCTGTGCTCGCAGTCCGCCCCGCCCGGCGCCGGGATACACGGGCTGTGTGGGTATCACGCCGCCGAAGCCGGGTTGCGCTGGCTGCGGCGCGGTTAGTTCGGCGGCCGGGTTGATGCTGCTATTGGTGTCAAGCGGCTTTGAGCCAGTTTCTGTATTGGTCGGCGAGGGTGTCGTCGCGTTGTAGACCCCGTTCGATGCGGGAGATGACGGTGGGCCAGACGCCGAAGTGGTTGGCCGCCGCAGTGACGGTGATGTTCTCGGGGCGCCGATACCAGCATCGCCTTGAGCTGATTGATCACCGCGGTGCGATGTTTGACCGCCGAGCGGCGGGCGATGTGCAGAGCTCGCAACCCACTGGTCGCATCGTCCTTCGGGATGGCGAGCCCGTCGCCGGCCAGCGCAGTGCGGGCGGCGCTGTAGGCATCTAGTGGACCAGACTTGCCTCTGAGCCGCCGGGTGGACTTGACCGCGCGGGTGACCTCCACGACGTCAATACCGGCCGCACCCGGATCACTGGCCCGACCCCCCACCACACCACCACCGGATGTCCCACCCTGCCAAGGACCCCTCGGCGAACGCGCCGACTGGTGGTGGTACACACCCTTCCAACCTAAAGACGTGCCAGCTGGACGACTTTTCAGCAAGTCACGGAATAAGGTGTTGAGCGTTGTGAATAACGCCTGCCGGCAATGCATTATTTGGCAGGCGCACGGCAATATTCTGCGCGCTATTCAGCGCATGGAACATTGATATTCAGGTCACCCGAAATAGCGGATCACTGAAACGGTCCAGCCGTCTGGTTCACCCGGTCGGACCGGGTGCAAATGGCTGACCCGGTACTGGCCCACCGGTGGGAGCCGGACGCGACGGGTCGCCTTTCCCGGTCCGGGACATGTCGGTGATCGGCGCGGCCGGCAGCCCGGCACCTTCTGGCCCGAGCGCGATCAGCGGAGTACCCGCTGCGATGACCGGTGCTCCGACCGGAACCGGTGCGCCGATCGGGACGGGTGCGCCGATCGGGACGGGTGCGCCGATGGGCACGGGTGCGCCGATGGGCACGGGTGCGCCGATGGGCACGGGTGCGCCGATGGGCACGGGGGCTCCGATGGGTACGGGGGCTCCCACCGGGATGGGCGCCGCGACCGGGATCGGTGCGCCGATCGGCACCGGCCCAGGTACCACCACCGGGACACCGGCCATGTCAGTGACTGCCGCGCTGGCCGGGCCGCACATCGCTGGTGCTGCGGGTCCCCCGGCGGTCCCCGGCCCGCCCGGTGTCGACCCGCCCCCAGCACCCGCGCCGCCCGCGCCGCCGCCGTCGTACGCACAGCACGCAGGTGCGGCGCCGGCAGGTGCTGGTGCACCCCCGGGGCCGCCGGCAGCGCCTCCCGCACCGGTGGGGGCTGGCGCACCCGCGCCGCCCGCTCCGCCGTATGCACAGCATGCCGATAGGGCAGCCGCCCCCGCGGGTGCTCCCGCACCGTCGGCCATCCCCGACATGCCCTGAATGCACGCGTGGCCGCCACCGGTGATCAGCGGTACGGCAGCCGCGGCCGGACTCAGCGATACCGCGGCACCCAGCAACCCGGCACCGGCGACAAATGCCTTGAAGTTGAATCGATCAAAGATCGTCATCAACGTCAACTCCTTTAATCACGCTCATAAGTTTCTGTGGACGCAAGCAGGCCGCACGGCCAACCCGAGTCCTTCTTGTACACCGGCGCAATTGTTGGGTGCTGTTGTGTGGCGCATGACGCGCCGCACCGCGTCGTTTCCAAATGGTGACGTTCGCTAGGACTTACCTACTGAATGGAGACTGGTCCGTTATTTATCGGTAGGGATTCGCCCGGTCCCGCCCCGGTGAGCGGCATCACAACAACGCGCCGCCGGCGGCCGGCACTCTTACCAGCCACAGCGATGCCGTCCGCACTGCTCTAGGCTGACGACGAGCGCTTATCAGCGGACACGAACCAAGACGAGGAGAGACACGTGACGGTCCGAGTAGGCATCAACGGGTTCGGTCGCATCGGACGCAACTTCTACCGCGCCCTGTTGACCCAGCGCGACCTTGGCAAGGCCGACATCGAGGTGGTGGCTGTCAACGATCTCACCGACAACGCCACGCTGGCTCACCTGCTGAAGTTCGACTCGATCCTGGGCCGCCTGCCCGCCGACGTCAGCCTCGACGGCGACGACACCATCGTCGTCGGCAAGGACGAGATCAAAGCCCTCGCGATCAAGGAAGGCCCGTCCGCGCTGCCCTGGGGAGACCTGGGTGTCGACGTCGTGGTCGAGTCCACCGGCATCTTCACCAACGCCGCCAAAGCCAAGGGCCACCTCGACGCCGGGGCCAAGAAGGTGATCATCTCCGCGCCGGCCACCGACGAGGACATCACCATCGTGTTGGGCGTCAACGACGACAAATACGACGGCAGCCAGAACATCATCTCCAACGCCTCCTGCACCACCAACTGCCTCGGGCCGCTGGCCAAGGTGCTCAACGACGAGTTCGGCATCGTCAAGGGCCTGATGACCACCATCCACGCCTACACCCAGGACCAGAACCTGCAAGACGGCCCGCACAAGGACCTGCGCCGGGCGCGGGCTGCCGCGCTCAACATCGTGCCCACGTCCACCGGCGCCGCCAAAGCCATCGGCCTGGTGCTCCCCGAACTCAAGGGCAAGCTCGACGGGTATGCCCTGCGGGTTCCGATCCCGACCGGATCGGTCACCGACCTCACCGCAGAGCTGAAGAAGTCGGCCACCGCCGACGAGATCAACGCTGCGTTCAAGGCCGCCGCCGACGGGCCGCTCAAAGGCATCCTGAAGTACTACGACGTGCCGATCGTGTCGTCCGACATCGTCACCGACCCGCACAGCTCGATCTATGACTCGGGCCTGACGAAGGTCATCGACAATCAGGCCAAGGTGGTGTCCTGGTACGACAACGAATGGGGCTACTCCAACCGCCTCGTCGACCTGGTCGAACTCGTCGGCAAGTCGCTCTAACCATGAGCGTCCCGACACTCGAAGACCTTCTCGCCGAAGGTGTTTCGGGCCGCGGTGTGCTGGTCCGCTCCGACCTGAACGTCCCGCTCGACGATGACGGCACCATCACCGATCCCGGCCGGATCACCGCGTCGGTGCCGACGTTGAAGGCGCTACTCGACGCCGGCGCCAAAGTGGTGGTCACCGCTCATCTGGGGCGCCCGAAGGACGGACTCGACCCGAAGTACTCGCTGGCGCCGGTCGCCGAAGCGTTGGGCGAGCAACTGGGCCGGCACGTGCAATTGGCCGGGGATGTCGTCGGCAGTGACGCACTGGCCCGGGCCGAGGGTCTCACCGACGGTGACATCCTGCTGCTGGAGAACATCCGTTTCGACAAGCGCGAGACCAGCAAGGACGATGACGAACGCCGCGCGCTGGCCAAGCAGCTCGCCGAACTGGTCTCGCCGGGAGGCGCTTTCGTCTCGGACGGCTTCGGAGTGGTGCACCGCAAGCAAGCCTCGGTGTACGACGTCGCCACGCTGCTGCCGCACTACGCGGGCAAACTGGTCGCCGACGAGATCGAGGTGCTCGAACAGTTGACCAGTTCCACCGAGCGGCCCTACGCGGTGGTGCTGGGCGGATCGAAGGTCTCGGACAAGCTCGGTGTCATCGAGTCGCTGGCGACCAAAGCCGACAGCATCGTCATCGGTGGCGGCATGTGCTTCACATTCCTTGCCGCACAAGGATATTCGGTGGGTAAGTCGCTGCTCGAAGAAGAGATGGTGGACACCTGCAAGAACCTGTTGGAGACCTACCACGACGTCCTGCGCCTGCCCGTCGACATCGTGGCGACCGAGAAGTTCGATGCCGACTCGCCGCCGCAGACCGTGGCGGCCGACGAGATTCCCGACGACCTGATCGGCCTGGACATCGGACCCGGTTCGGTGAAGAGGTTCACCACGCTGCTCTCCAATGCCAAGACCGTGTTCTGGAACGGTCCGATGGGCGTATTCGAGTTTCCCGCCTATGCCGAGGGCACCCGCGGGGTCGCCGAGGCCATCGTCACCGCGACCAAGAAAGGCGGTTTCAGCGTGGTCGGCGGGGGTGACTCCGCAGCGGCGGTGCGGGCGTTGAAGATTCCGGAGGACGCCTTCTCGCACATCTCCACCGGCGGCGGCGCGTCGCTGGAATACCTGGAAGGCAAGTCGCTTCCGGGCATCGAAGTGCTGACAAGTGAGCAACCAGGAGCAGACTCGTGAGCCGCAAGCCGCTGATCGCCGGCAACTGGAAGATGAACCTCAACCACTTCGAGGCGATCGCGCTGGTTCAGAAGATCGCATTCGCGTTGCCGGACAAGTACTTCGACAAGGTCGACGTAACCGTCATCCCACCGTTCACCGACCTGCGCAGCGTGCAGACCCTGGTCGACGGCGACAAGTTGCGGCTCACCTATGGTGCCCAGGACCTGTCGCAACACGACTCCGGCGCCTACACCGGGGAGATCAGCGGAGCCTTTCTGGCCAAGCTGGGTTGCAGCTTTGTCGTCGTCGGACACTCCGAGCGGCGCACCTACCACGACGAGGACGACGCGCTGGTGGCCGCCAAAGCCGCTGCCGCGTTGAAGCACGAGCTCACCCCGATCGTCTGCATCGGCGAGCACCTCGAGGTTCGTGAGGCCGGAAATCACGTGTCGCACAACGTCGAACAGCTGCGCGGCTCGCTGGCCGGGTTGTCTGCCGAACAGATCGAAAAGGTCGTCATCGCCTACGAACCGGTGTGGGCGATCGGCACCGGGCGGGTCGCCAGTTCCGCCGATGCGCAAGAGGTATGCGCGGCGATTCGCGTGGAGCTCGGCCAGCTGGCGTCTAAACAGATCGCCGAATCGGTGCGGGTGCTCTACGGCGGGTCGGTGAACGCCAAGAACGTCGGCGACCTGGTCGCGCAGCAGGACATCGACGGGGGACTGGTCGGCGGCGCGTCGCTGGACGGGGAACAGTTCGCCACGCTCGCAGCGATCGCCGCCGGGGGGCCATTGCCGTAGCTCGCCGGAGGTCCACTGCCGTAGATCGGCACGTGCGGTGTGCCCGAAAAGTCGCGCCTGCGTGGGCAAGTCGCTATGAGGCGGGCACCGGGATCGCTATCCTTGGACGGTGACGGCTGGGGCTATTGTGGCCAAGCCGACGTATTTTCCGGCCCGGACGATCGCGTACGATCGCCACAATTGCCGCTCCATCGAGTCGAACACATGCGCCGCAATCGATTTGGCAAGCTGCAACTGCTCGGCGGACAACGGCGCCGGCGCGCTGATGTGGACACGATCGGCGGCCGGGGCGATCGGCGGGTCGTGCCGACCGGCCAGATAGTCCAGCCGGCCCCCGGTTTCGGCCTCCGCGGCCAGGGCGAGCGGCTTCGTCTGGGCGAAGAATTCTTCGCCGGTGGATTCCAGGGCCACCAACATCCACCACCGCAGCACCGGATCATCGTGCCGCAGTGCGATTTTGGCGAACTCGATCATGTTCTCCCGATGCAAATCCATGTCGGCATCGAAGAAGAGCCACTCCAGCGCCCGGCTACCGCTATGGTCCAGCACGTCGTCGAGGCCGAGCGCATCCCAGTCGGACAGGAATAACCCGCTGTGTTCGGAGAGCCGCGAGGCCCATGCGTTGACCGCTTCCTGTTCGGGGGTCGCCGGTTCGGGAAATGTCACGGCGTACTTGGTCAGGTCGCGGTAACCGAGGATGTCCATCACCCACATCGGGATGAACTGACGAAGTTTGTCCGCAGCGCTTCGATCGTCGCTGCGCAGCCATTCGTAGAAGGGGTGCGCGCGCAACCTGTCCTTGCGCTCCTCGAGATAGCGCAGCATCTCGCTGTCGTGATCGTCGTTCGGGTCGACCACCAGGGCGGGGGCCGTCCAATCGTCGCGCGCCACACTCTGCAGTGGCGGACGGCGCGGGACGGTGCCGGACTCCAGATAGGTGTTGGCGTAGTGCAGAAATCCGTCGAAGATGCGATCGAAAATGCCGAACATCCGCTGGCAGGCCTCTGCTGCGCGCTCGCGACGCGCCGGGTCGAGCTCGACGGTCTCGAATACGCCTTCGGTGTTGCCGACGTGACCGGATTCCAGGTCAAGGTGGTAGGGGCCGAAATAGCTGTATTCGAGCCCGGTCTGGCTGGATAGCCTGGCCGCGACGCGGGCGGTATTGCTGAGCATGACGTGGCCGGTGGCTTCACCGGCCTCCGAGTGACCGAACCGGATGAACGCGTCGTCACCGTCGTCGACAACAAGCCGGATGAAATCAATTCCGCTGCGGCGGAACGGTTCCTGGTCCGGGGACAGGAACAACCACCACAGGGTGTCACTGGTGCGCCAGCCCAGTCGGGCATCGAGATCGAGCTTGCGCCAGTCGTCCAGGAACATCTTGGAGTGCTTCTCGTCTTCGAGCGTGCCGAGATTGATCACCCATTCGTACTCGGTGTGTGGTTCGGGGAACCGCAATACCCAGCGGTTCATGTCGCGAAATTGCATGATGAACAGGGCGCCGGCCGGTCCGATGGCAAGCTGATCCTGCGCCGGCACTCTGTCGCTGGACAACCACGCGAAAAAGGGGTGCCGACGCACCGCCTCTTGTCGCGCATCCCGCAGTTGCATCACGTGTTTCATTGCAAGGCCATCCATTACTGATCGCGAAGGCGTTCTGGGTCCACGAGCCTTTCCGAAGTCGCGCTAATTATACGCTCGCCCAACACCCGTCAGCGCTCGCAACCCGATTCGGTCGACGGTCCCGGGGAATTACCTGCGCCCCGTGCGCCCTTTTTCGGTCCTTCCGTGCGAGAGTTAGCTGTCGCTGCTAACAGCTGTTGAATAGTAGTAGGTTGCGATCGGGATTTGTCCCGCCGCGGGGTCGGGTCGCGGTAGGGGTCGAGAGCCGAGCTTGGTCGTGATGGGGAGGGAGGGTCGCGACGACATGAGCGGAATGCGCGACGTGAGCGGCGTGCCGGCGGAGGCCGCTCAGGAGGCAACGGACGAGGACGGCGTGATTGCGTCGATGCTCGCCGGCGGCGCGAGTGGGCGGGACGCGGAATTGTTGCGCGCGGTATTCGCGCAGTCGGGCATCGGTGTCGGTCTTTCCGATATGTCCGGCAAGATCCTGGTGGTCAATGCCGCGTTCGCGCGCATGTTCGGCTACGAGGTCGAAGAATTCATCAAACTGCACATCACCGATCTCAACCACCCCGACGACACGTCGGAGGTGTGGGAGCAGTACGGCGCGCTGATGCGAGGTGACGTCGACCGGGTCAGTTTGGAGAAACCGCACCTGCACCGCGACGGACGCACCATCTGGAACAGTGTCAACGTCTCGCTGATCCGAGATGCGAATGGCGTACCCATTCACACCCTCGCGTTGTTCGAGGACGTGACCGATCGGCACGAGCTGGAACAGCAATTGCGTCATCAAGCCCTCTACGACCCGCTGACCGGACTGCCGAATCGGACGCAGTTCTTCGAGCGTCTCGACGCGGCATTCGAAGATCCGCAGTCGCGCGTCGGCATTTGCTACATCGACCTCGACTGCTTCAAAGACGTCAACGACACGCTCGGCCACGACATCGGTGACAAGGTCCTCGTCCGGGTGGCCGACCGGTTGGCGTTGTGCCTGCAGCGGCCCGACCAGATGGTCGCCCGGTTGGGTGGCGATGAGTTCGTCTTCTTCGTCCCGCAACCGGGCGGCGCCAACGAAGTCACCGACCTCGCCGACTCGGTGCTGCGTGTCCTCGAATCGCCCTTCGACATCGACGGGCATTCGATCAGCATCTCGGCCAGCGTAGGGGTGATGGAACAAGAAGTCGCCGAGATGTCCCAGGTCGACCTGATGAAAGGGGCCGACATCACGCTGGCCCGCGCCAAGCAAGCCGGCCGCAACCGGTGGGCCCTCTACGATCGCGACCACGACAACACCCCGATCTCGAAGGCGCTGGAACGAGGCGAGTTCTTCGTCCTCTACCAGCCGATCGTGCGGCTCGCCGACAACTGCATCATCGGCGCCGAGGCGTTACTCCGCTGGGCGCACCCGACGCTGGGCACCCTGCTTCCAGAGCGCTTCATCAGCCTGGCCGAGCGCAACGGGATGATCGTTCCGCTCACCACTTTCGTGATCGAGCAGGCTTTCCGTGACCTGCAGGATTGGCGCCTGAACGCGACGGCCGACCCGCCGCCGTTCGTCGGCGTGAACGTCTCCGTCCGCAACATCTGCGACTCCGGTTTCATCTCGGTCATCAAGAACGGGTTGGCCGGGTCGGGTCTGCCGCCGCACTCGCTGCACCTGGAGCTCACTGAGAACGCGATCCTGGGCAAGGACGAGACGTCGATCACCAGGCTGCAGCAGCTGTCGGCGATGGGCGTCGCGATCGCGATCGACGATTTCGGCACCGGCTTCTCCAGCCTGGCCTACCTGCGCAATCTGCCGGTCGACATAGTCAAACTCGCGGGCGAGTTCATCAAGAATCTCGGGGGCAATATCCAGGGCCGGCTGGCCGACGAGCAGATCACCCGAGCAATGATCGATCTGGCCCATACTCTGGGCCTCAGCGTCACTGCCGAGCAGGTCGAGACCGCCAGTCAGGCCGCACGGCTGCGCGCCTTCGGCTGCGACGCAGCGCAGGGCTGGCATTTCGCGAAGCCGATGTCTGCCGCCGAACTGTTCAAGCAGTAGCCGTCTACCCGAGCGTCACTTGTATTTGATCAACAACGCCATACCGACGATGGACACCAGCCAGATACCGGTGATGAACAGCGTCAACCGGTCCAGGTTCTTCTCGACCACCGTGGACCCGGACAAGCTGGACTGCACACCCCCGCCGAACAGTGTCGACAGGCCGCCGCCCTTGGCGCGGTGCAGCAGCACCAGCAACACCACGAGCACGCTGGTGACCACCAGAGTGATCTGCAGGGCCAATTCCATACCGGGGAGCCTACCTAACCTGACACGAAGACCCGGGACCGGCAGTCGCAAGGCTCAGTTCGGCGGACCGGCCGCCAGGGTGACGGGCACGGTGCGGGTGATCCGCTCTCGGTCGAGGTAAGTCACCATCACCACGTCATCGGGACGGTGCCGGTCGAGCACATCGGTGAGCACGGTCCCGTCCGGGACCCGCGTGCCGTCGATCGCGGTGATGACGTCGCCGCCCGCCAGCCCCGCCGCCTCGGCAGGCGAGCCGCGCAGGACACCCTGCACCGGGACACCTCCGGAGCCGCCGTCGTTGCTGACGCCGACGCCCAGGATGGCCGTCGGACCGACGTGCACCGAACCGCTCGGGGTGCCGGATCGGATGGCGTCCGCGATGGTCAACGCCCGATTCAGCGGGATGGCGAAGCCTCCGGTACTGACCATTCGGTAGGTCTCCGAAGCGGCGGTGACGATCCCGACGACGCGGCCGCTGTTGTCGACCAGCGGCCCACCCGAATTCCCGGGACGAACGTTGGCGCCGAACGCGATCAGATCGGACAGCTGCTCGGTGCTGCCGGTGCTCTGGTCGGTGGCGACAATGCTCTGGCCCAGCGCTTGGACAGCGCCGCCCGCGGGCGACAGTCCGCCGCCCTCGGGGAATCCGACGGCGGTCACCGGGTCGCCCACGCGCACACTCGCCGAGTCGGCGGTAGGGGCGACGGGTAAGTCCGCCGCGCCGCGGAGTTGCAGGACGGCGATGTCGCTCTTGCGGTCGTACCCGAGCACGTCAGCAGGGTAGGCCTGGCCGTTGCCGATATCGGTGACAGTGATGTCGGTGGCGCCGCGGATGACATGGTTGTTGGTCAGCACGATGCCGTCCGGACTCAGCACGATGCCCGTGCCGGTTCCCGTCGCACGTTCGAACGGGATGGCGGTGTCGATGCGCACCACCCCTGGCTCCACCCGCGTGGTGTCGACGACCAGGCTCGGTGCCGTCTTCACCCCGTCGAGCAGTCCCGCCGATGCCTCCGGCGCGCCGACGCCGAATCCGGCGAGGAACAGGACGAAGGCAAAGACCAGGAGGTGGCGGCGAATCCGCGACCCCGGCGACGCAGGCACGTGACAGCCATTCGGGAAAAACATGTGGAGTCCTTCGATAGGGGCTAGCGCAGTCAGGGGGCCGGTCAACTCAAGCCGTCCGCGACCGACGGCCGGGATGGCCTTCTTTACCCGGGCCCCGACTGCCTAAACGCTGCCAAATGGCCGTCAAGCCGGTCGGCACCGATACTGGGACGATGGTCGAGGCCTCTGACACCGCCCTGGAACCCATCGGCGACGTGCACCGCACGAAGGTGGGTCGCGACGCGACCGAGCCGATGCGCGCCGACATCAGGCTGCTGGGCGCCATCCTCGGCGACACCGTGCGCGAGCAGAACGGCGACGAGGTGTTCGATCTGGTAGAGCGGGCGCGGGTGGAATCCTTCCGGGTCCGGCGTTCGGAGATCGACCGCGCCGAGGTCTCGCGCATGTTCGACGGCATCGACATCCATCAGGCCATCCCGGTCATCCGCGCGTTCACCCATTTCGCACTGCTGGCCAACGTGGCCGAAGACATCCATCGCGAACGCCGGCGCAACGTCCACGTCGAGGCGGGCGAACCCCCGCAGGACAGCAGCCTGGCCGCCACCTACGCCAAGCTCGACGACGCTGACCTGGATTCGGCGACGGTGGCGCAGGCCCTGCAAGGCGCGCTGGTGGCCCCGGTGATCACCGCCCATCCCACCGAGACGCGGCGGCGCACGGTCTTCGTCACCCAGCACCGCATCACCGAGTTGATGAGGCTGCACTCCGAGGGGCACACCGAGACCGACAGCGGACGCAGCGTCGAACTCGAGTTGCGTCGCCAGATCCTCACCTTGTGGCAGACCGCGATCATCCGGTTGTCCCGGCTGCAGATCAGCGACGAGATCGCGGTCGGGCTGCGCTACTACGCGTCCGCCTTCTTCGAGGTGCTACCCAAGGTCAACGCCGAAGTGCGGGACGCGCTGCGGGCCCGCTGGCCCGACGCCGACCTGCTGTCGGGTCCGATCCTGCAGCCGGGCTCCTGGATCGGCGGCGACCGGGACGGCAACCCGAACGTGACCGCCGACGTGGTCCGGCTGGCCACCGGCAGCGCTGCCTACACCGCGCTGGCGCACTACCTCGCCGAACTCGACCACCTCGAGCAGGAGCTGTCGATGTCCTCGCGGCTGCTCGCGGTGACTCCCGAACTGGCCGAGCTGGCCCAGGGATGCCAGGACAAAGCGCGCGACGACGAGCCGTACCGCCGCGCGTTGCGAGTGATCCGGTCCCGGTTGAGCGCGACCGCGACCGCGATCCTGGATCAGGAGCCGCTGCATCTGTTGGACCTGGGTCTGCCGGCCTACGCCACACCGGGGGAGTTGCGCGCGGACCTGGACACCATCGACGCGTCGTTGCGCACGCACGGCAGCGCGCTGCTGGCCGACGACCGCCTTGCGCTGCTGCGAGAAAGCGTGCACGTCTTCGGTTTTCACCTGAGCGGTCTGGATCTGCGCCAGAACTCCGACGTGCACGAGGAGGTGGTCGCCGAACTGCTGGCCTGGGCCGGTGTGCACCCGGACTACGCCTCGCTGCCCGAAGACGAGCGGGTCGAACTGCTGGTGGCCGAGTTGAGCACCCGCCGGCCACTGGTCGGCGACCGGGCCAGGTTGTCCGAGCTGGCGCGCAAGGAACTCGACATCGTCGGCGCCGCCACCCACGCGGTCCGAACCTACGGTCCCGCAGCGGTTCCCAACTACGTCATCTCGATGTGCCAGTCGGTGTCCGACATCCTGGAACCGGCCCTGCTGATGAAAGAGGTGGGCCTGCTCGACGCCTCCGGCGACGAACCCTACTGTCCGGTGGGGATATCGCCGCTGTTCGAAACGATCGACGACTTGCACAACGGCGCGGCCATTCTGCAGGCGATGCTGGAGCTTCCGCTGTACCGCGGCATGGTCGCCGCACGCGGTGACATGCAGGAAGTGATGCTGGGTTACTCCGACTCGAATAAGGACGGCGGATATCTGGCCGCCAACTGGGCGGTCTACCGCGCCGAGCTGGCCCTGGTGGACGCAGCCCGCAAGGGCGGAATCCGGTTGCGGCTGTTCCACGGTCGCGGCGGCACGGTGGGCCGCGGCGGCGGCCCGAGCTATCAGGCGATCCTGGCGCAGCCGCCCGGGGCGGTGAACGGTTCGCTGCGGCTGACCGAGCAGGGCGAGGTGATCGCGGCGAAGTACGCCGAACCGCAGATGGCCCGGCGCAACCTGGAGAGCCTGCTGGCCGCGACGCTGGAGTCCACGCTGCTCGACGTCGAAGGTCTCGGCGACGACGCGGAACCGGCCTACCGGGTGCTCGACGAGATCGCCGCCCTGGCCCAGCGGGCATACGCCGAATTGGTCCATCACACAGACGGTTTCGTGGAGTACTTCAAAGCCTCCACGCCGGTCAGTGAGATCGGGTCGCTCAACATCGGCAGCCGGCCGAGTTCACGCAAGCCGACGGAGTCCATCGCGGATCTGCGCGCCATCCCCTGGGTGCTGGCCTGGAGCCAGTCCCGGGTGATGTTGCCCGGCTGGTACGGCACCGGTGCGGCCTTCGAGCAGTGGATCGCCGCGGGCCCGGACAGCGAAGCGGACCGGCTTGCGGTGCTGCACGACTTGTATGAGCGGTGGCCGTTCTTCCGCAGCGTGCTGTCCAACATGGCGCAGGTGCTGGCCAAGAGCGATCTGGGCCTGGCGGCCCGCTACGCCGAGCTGGTCGACGACGAGGCCCTGCGCAACCGCGTTTTCGACAAGATCGTCGACGAACACAAGCGCACCATCACGATGTACAAACGCATCACCGGTGAGGAAGATCTGCTGGCCGACAACCCGTCGCTGGCGCGTTCGGTGTTCAACCGGTTCCCCTACCTCGAACCGCTGAACCACCTGCAGGTCGAACTGTTGCGCCGCTACCGCTCCGGGGAGGACGACGAACTGGTGCAGCGCGGCATTCTGCTCACGATGAACGGGCTGGCCAGCGCGTTACGCAACAGCGGATAACGGGCATCCCCGGTACCGAGGGGGTCCCATGTTCGAGAACGCACGGTCGGTCAGCGGGGTGCAGGTCGCGCAGAACGAGGTGTTCGAAAAGTTCGCGCGCGCCGGGTTCGTCGTCTCCGGCCTGCTGCATCTGATCGTCGGCTACCTGGCCATCCGGATCGCACTCGGCGACGGCGGTACCGCGGACCAGTCCGGGGCGCTCGCCACCCTGGCGGACCAGCCCGGCGGTCCGGCCGCGCTGTGGGTCGCCACCGGCCTGCTGTTGACGCTGGGCCTGTGGCGATTGGTCGAGACGTTTCTCGGACGTGCGGTCGACCGCGAGTCGTCGGACTCGTCGCCGGGATTGCTGGACCGGGCCAAGGCTTTCGGGGTGGCCGCGGTGTATCTCGGATTCGCCTATTCCGCATGGGGTTTCGCGCGCGGTGCGGGCCGGGCCTCGAGCGAACAGAGCTCGACCATGAGTGCACGCCTGATGCAGTCCACGGCGGGCACCATCGCGCTGGTCGCCGCCGGGGTGGCGGTGGTCGCAATCGGGGGATACCACATCTACAAAGGGGCGGCGCGCAAGTTCGTCGACGACCTCAACGGCACGTCGGGCAAGGTGGTCCGCCACCTCGGGGTGGCGGGCTACGTCGGCAAGGGTGTGGTGCTCGCGGCCGCGGGCCTGCTGGTGGTCGTGGCCGCGTGGCGTTCCGAGCCGAGCCGGGCCACCGGTCTCGACGGCGCCCTGCGCACGTTGGGGGCGCAACCCTTCGGTTCAGCCCTGCTGATCGCCGCCGGCCTCGGGATCATCACCTACGGTCTGTTCAGTTTCGTGCTGGCCCGATCGACCAAGATGTGAGGGCTGCGCACCGCTGTCGAAGATGTCGTCGAGCAGCGGGCCCGGAGCTGCCGCCGGGTCGACGAACCATTCGTAACTGAACACCGCGCCGAATACCTGCGGGGGCAACCGCATCAACACCCCGTACAGACGGGCGGCCAGTCCGTCACCGAGCTGGGAACGGTGCGCGGCGAAGGCATCTCGCTTCTGCCGCGCGAACCGTCGCACATTGACCCGGTGGGTGATGGTGGCCCGCGGCGCATAGGAGCTGTCGATGATCTCCGGCTCGTACGGCGCCGGCAGCCGCAACAGTCGGCACAGGTCGCTGACACGGCGCAGCAGTTCCCGGGGCATCGTCACCTCGAGTAGCCGTGGCGTACCGGCCAATTCAGCGGCGCGCTTGCCCACGTGGTGCACCTGCACATGGTCGCGGTGACCGTAGCCGCCGTTGGGCTGATAGCTGATCAGCAGCTGGGCGTCTTCGGCGCGCAGGATGTCGGCCAGCCGCGCCGCCGCCTCCTCGACGTCGGCGCGGCCGAACCGCACCCGCCCCGGCGGGTCCGGATAGAAGTCCGACCCGTACCCACTGTCGGCATAACCCAGGCATTCCACCCGGTGGACGCCCAGAGTCCTTGCACTCGAACGCAATTCGTCCAAGCGAGTGTCGTCGGCGTCCGAGCCCATCCGCCCGTCGGTGGCGCTGACCACGACCACGCGGTGTCCGGCGGCCGCGGCCTTGGCCAGGGTGCCGCCGGTCAGGATGACCTCGTCATCCGGATGTGCGTGAAACGCCACGACGGTGGACGCGGCGCTGGCGCGGGCGCCGGCCGGGCGGGTCACACGCTTCTGTTGCGGAGCTTGTCCAGCACGCCGCGCATCATGTGCTCGGTCACGTTGATCGGCGCCATCATCGTCTCGCCCCAGCTGACGATGTTGTCCATCCGCTCCAGAATGGCTTCCACCGGCTGCAGTACGCCGAGCAGCCGCTTGGCGAGGTCATCGAGGCTGGACAGGGTGCGGTCCAGATGGTTCAAAGCGTCTTCCATCCGTTCGACCGTGGCATTGAGCGCCTTCAACGACTTGTTCAGCTCCACCAGGGAAGTGCTCAAGCCGTCCAGCACATCCTCGACCTGCTCCACCGTCTTGTCGGCGTTCAGGGCCGCCTGGGTCAGCGTCTTCACTCTTTGCCGAGCCGGCTTCGGTCGGGTGCCGCTTGTGTCTGCCATGGAGGTCATTATTACTCCCGCAGGCGGAGCCACCTACCCCCGGGAAAGCTTGCTGGCCGCATCTTCGTCCAGGAACCACACCGTGGCCTCGCGGCCGACAGCACCGGCAGCCGGCAGCGACACCGGCTCGGCGCCGTTGACCGCGGCGGCAACCGCGTCGGCCTTGCCTTCGCCGGACACCAGCAGCCAGACTTCCCGCGAACGCTGGATTGCCGGCAAAGTCAAGGTGATTCGCAGCGGCGGCGGCTTCGGGCAGTCCTCGACCGCGACCACGATGCGGCTGGTTTCGCGCACCGCCGGGGTGTCCGGGAACAGCGAGTTGACGTGGCCTTCCGGACCCATGCCCAGGAGGTGCACGTCGAAGCTGGGCGATGTGTCACCCGCTGCGGCGTTGGCGGCCAGCACCTGCTCGTAGGCCAGCGCGGCGGCGTCGATGTCGGAGCCGAACTCGCCGTCGTCGGCGGCCATCGGATGCACCTGGCTGGCCGGAATGTCGACGTGGTCGAGCAGCGCCTCGCGCGCCTGCTTCTCATTGCGCTCGTCGTCGTCTTCGGCGACGTAGCGTTCGTCGCCCCAGAAGATGTGCACTTTCGACCAGTCGATCTGATCCGCCCGGGTCGCCAGGTGGCGCAGCAACCCGATGCCATTGCCGCCGCCGGTCAACACGATCAGCGCCTGACCGCGCGCCTCGATCGAGTCCCGGACGGCACCGATCAGTCGCTGGCCGGCCGCCTCGGCCAGGGCGTCGCCGTCGGCGAACGTCTGGATCTCGGTGCTCATGCGTACTGCACTTTCTTGATCCCTTCCAGTGCGGACAGGTAGATCTCGTCAGCGTCGAGCCGGCGCAGATCTTCGGCCAGGCATTCACCGGTTACCCTGCGCGGCAACGGAACCCGGGCGTCGGGCTTCGCGGTGCGGCTCAGCGTGGCGGTGGTGCCGTCCTGGGGCCGACTCAGCGTGATGGTCTCGCTCGCGCGCACCAGCTCCACCTTCAGGTCGCCGACTTCGCGGCGTACCGGTCCGTCGATCCGGCTGGCCAGCCACCCGGCCAGCACGTCCAACGCGGGCTCGGTCCGCAACCCGGAGATCAGCGCCGATTCGATCGGCTCGTGGGGTGGCAGATCGACGGCCGAGGTCAGCAGCGCGCGCCAATAGGTGATGCGGCTCCAGGCCAGGTCGGTGTCGCCGGCGGTGTACCCGGCCAGCCTGCTCTTGATCGCCGACAGCGGGTCTTCGCCGTTGGTGGCGTCGGTGATGCGGCGAATTGCCAACTTGCCCAACGGATCCTGTGCCGGCACCTCGGGAGCGATGTCCGGCCACCAGGCCACCACCGGGATGTCGGGCAGCAGGAAGGGCACCACGACGCTGTCGGCATGCCCGGACAGCGCGCCGGACAGGCGCAGAATCAGCACCTCGCCGGCGCCGGCGTCGCGCCCGACCCGGATCTCGGCGTCCAGCTTGGGCTTGTCCGCGTACGGGTCGCCGCGCATCGCCACGATGATGCGGCTGGGGTGTTCGTGGCTGGCGTCGTTGGCGGCCTGGACCGACTCTTCCAGCACGGCGTCGCTGTCCGGTGCGATGATCAGCGTCAGCACCCGGCCCATCGTCACGATGCCGGCCTCTTCGCGCAGTTCGTCGAGTTTCTTGTTGACCGCGGTGGTGGTGGTTTCCGGTACTTCGACGATCATCCGCGCCGCCCCTCCTCGCCGGCGATCATGGCCGCCGCCATTCCCGGCCGGTGCGGCGCAGCATCTCGAACGCCGACTCCGGACCCCAGGTGCCGGCCGCATAGGGCTCCGGCTTGCCGTGCGCCGCCCAGTTGTCGAGCACGGGATCGAGTATCTGCCAGGCCAATTCGACCTCTTCGTTGCCCGGGAACAGCGACGGCTCACCGAGCAGCACGTCGAGGATCAGCCGCTCGTAGGCCTCCGGCGATTCCTCGGCGAACGCCGAGCCGTAGGAGAAGTCCATGTTGACGTCCCGGACCTCCATCGCGGTGTCGGGAACTTTGGAGCCGAACCGCAACGTGATGCCCTCGTCCGGCTGCACCCGGATCACCATGGCGTTGGCGCCGAGTTCATCGGTCATGGTGGCGTCGAACGGCAGATGCGGGGCGCGCTTGAACACCAGCGCGATCTCGGTGACCCTGCGGCCCAACCGTTTTCCGGTCCGCAGATAGAACGGCACGCCCGCCCAGCGACGAGTGTCGACCTCCAGGGTGATGGCCGCGAATGTCTCGGTGGTGGAATCCGTCGCGAAGCCCTCCTCCTCGAGCAAGCCGACCACCCGTTCCCCGCCCTGCCACCCGGCCGTGTACTGGCCGCGGCTGGTGGTCTCGTCCAGCGGCTCGGCGAGCCTGATCGCGGAGAGGACCTTGATCTTCTCCGACTCCAACGACTTCGGGGTGAAGCTGACCGGCTCTTCCATCGCGGTCAGCGCCAGCAGTTGCATCAGATGATTCTGGATCACATCCCGGGCCGCGCCGATGCCGTCGTAATAGCCTGCGCGACCGCCCAATCCGATGTCCTCGGCCATGGTGATCTGCACGTGGTCGACGTAGTGGGAATTCCAGATCGGGTCGAACAGCTGATTGGCGAACCGCAGCGCCATGATGTTCTGTACTGTCTCTTTGCCCAGGTAGTGGTCGATGCGGAAGACCGCGTCCTCGGGAAAGACCGCGTTGACGGATTTGTTGAGTTCCTCAGCGCTGTGCAGGTCGTGGCCGAAGGGCTTCTCGATCACCACCCGGCTCCACCGGTCGTCCTGCGGGCGGGCCAGTCCGGACTTGTGCAGCTGGTCGCACACCACCGGAAACGACTTCGGCGGAATCGCCAGGTAGAACGCGTGATTGCCGCCGGTGCCCCGTTCGGCATCGAGCTTCTCCAGCGTCTCGGCGAGCCGACCGAATGCGTCGTCGTCGTCGAAAGAGCCTGGCACGAAACGAAATCCCTCGGCCAGCCGGTCCCAGTTCTCCTGGCGGAACGGAGTTCGGCAGTGCTCCTTGACGGCCTGGTACACCACGTCACCGAAGTCCTGTGAGCTCCAGTCCCGGCGCGCGAACCCCACCAGGGAGAAGGTCGGCGGCAGCAGACCGCGGTTGGCCAGGTCGTAGATCGCCGGCATCACCTTCTTGCGGGCCAAATCGCCGGTGACACCGAAAATCACCATGCCGCACGGGCCGGCGATGCGGGGGAGTCGTTTGTCGCGCTTGTCGCGCAGCGGGTTCTGCCAGGACTCCTGACTCATTTGTCGGCGGAGTCGAGCTGCGCCTGAGTTTCCTCGAGCAGTTCCTTCCAGGAGTCCTCGAACTTCTCCACGCCTTCTTTCTCCAGCGCGATGAACACGTCGTCCAGATCGATGCCGATGGAGTCGAGCCTGTCGAACACCTGCTGGGCCTCCGCGGCGGTGCCGGTGACCGTGTCGCCGCTGATCTGACCGTGGTCGGCGACGGCGTTCAGCGTCTTCTCCGGCATGGTGTTCACCGTGTTGGGGGCCACCAGTTCGGTGACGTACAGGGTGTCGGAATAGTCCTCGTTCTTGACCCCGGTGGACGCCCACAGCGGCCGCTGCGCCCGGGCGCCGTCGGCCTTGAGCGCCTCGAAACGCTCACCGCCCTCGAAGACCTCTTGGTACGCGGCATAAGCCAGGCGGGCATTAGCGACCGCGGCCTGCCCGAGCAGCGCTCGCGCGTCCTCGGAGTCGATCTTCTCCAGCCGCTTGTCGACCTCGGTGTCCACCCGGGACACGAAAAACGAAGCCACCGAGTGGATCTTGGACAAATCGTGGCCGGCCTCTTTGGCCTTCTCCAGCCCCTCCAGGTAGGCGTCCATCACCGCGCGGTAGCGCTCGACGGAGAAGATCAACGTGACGTTGACCGAAATGCCTTCCGCCAGAGTCGAAGTGATGGCAGGGATGCCCTTTTCGGTGGCCGGGATCTTGATGAACAGGTTGGGCCGGTCCACGATCTTCCACAGCTCGATCGCCTGCTGCGCGGTCTTGTCCGCGTCGTGCGCCAGCCGCGGGTCCACCTCGATCGACACCCGGCCATCCACGCCGTCGGAGGATTCCCACTGCGGCCGCAACACATCACACGCGTCGCGCACGTCATCGGTGGTCACCGTACGAATGGTGGCGTCCACGTCGGCGCCACGCTCGGCCAGCTCAGCGATCTGGTCGTCGTAGGTGTCGCTGTCGGCCAACGCCTTCTGGAAGATGGACGGGTTGGTGGTGACTCCCACGACACTCTTGGTGTCAATCAGCTCCTGCAGATTGCCGGACCGGATTCGGTCGCGGGACAAGTCGTCCAGCCATACCGATACCCCCGCCTCGCTCAGTGCAGCCAGATTCGGGTTCTGGGTCATCTTGAATCACCTTTTCTCAGTTATCGAGTGCTTCTTCCGCCGCGTCGGCGACGGCTTCCGCGGTGAAGCCGTACTCCTTGAACAGCGTCTTGTAGTCGGCGGATTCGCCGTAGTGCTCGATGGACACGATCTTGCCGGTATCGCCGACGAGCTTGTGCCAGGACTGGGCGACACCGGCTTCGACGGCCACCCGCGCCGACACCGACGGCGGCAGCACCTTGTCGCGGTAGTCGGCCGGCTGCGACTCGAACCACTCCACGCACGGCATCGAAATCACCCGCGCGATAATGTCCTTGTCCGCCAACAACTTCTGCGCCTCGACGGCGAGCTGGACCTCGGAGCCGGTGGCAATCAGCACCACGTCGGGCTCGTCGCCGCCGTCGTCACCGAGGATGTAGCCGCCGCGCGCCACCCCGTCGGCGTCGGTGCCGGCCAGGATGGGAACGTTCTGGCGGGTCAGGATCAGCCCCACCGGGCCGCTGCCATTGCCCCGGGCCAACACGGTGCGCCACGCGTACGCGGTCTCGTTGGCGTCGGCCGGTCGCACCACCGACAGGTTCGGTATCGCGCGCAGCGCCGAGAGGTGCTCGATCGGCTGGTGCGTCGGACCGTCCTCGCCGAGTCCGACCGAGTCGTGCGTCCACACGTAGATGGTGTCGATGTCCATCAGCGACGCCAACCGCACCGCCGGACGCATGTAGTCGGAGAACTGCAGGAACGTGCCGCCGTACGCGCGGGTGGGTCCGTGCAGCACGATGCCGGACAGGATCGCGCCCATCGCGTGCTCGCGCACACCGAAGTGCAGGGTGCGGCCGTACCAGTCGGCCTGGTAGTCCTTGGTGGAGATCGACGGCGGACCGAAGGATTTGGCGCCGTCGATGGTGGTGTTGTTGCTGCCCGCCAGGTCGGCCGATCCGCCCCACAGCTCCGGCAGCTTCGGTCCCACCGCATCCAGCACCTTGTTGGAGGCTTTGCGGGTGGCGATCTCGTCCTCGCCCGGCTCCCAGCTCGGCAGGTCGGCGTCCCAGCCGTCGGGCAGCTCCTGCGCGGTCAGGCGGTCCAGCAACGCCTTGCGCTCGGGTTCGCGCTCGGCCCACGCGTCGAAGTCGGTCTGCCACTTCTCGTGAGCAGCCTTACCGCGCTCGACCAGCTTGCGGGTGTGCGCGATCACGTCGTCGCGCACCTCGAACGTCTTGTCGGGGTCGAACCCGAGGATCTTCTTGGTCTCGGCCACCTCGTCGTCGCCCAGGGCCGCGCCGTGCGCCTTGCCGGTGTTCATCAGGTTGGGCGCGGGGAATCCGATGATGGTGCGCAACGAGATGAACGACGGCCGGCCGGTCTCGGCCTTGGCGTTGGCGATCGCTTCTTCGATGCCGACGACGTTCTCGCCGCCCTCGACTTCTTGCACATGCCATCCGTAGGCGCGGTAGCGCGCCGCGGTGTCCTCGCACAGGGCGATGTTGGTGTCGTCCTCGATCGAGATCTGGTTGCGGTCGTAGAACACGATGAGGTTGCCCAGTTGCTGCACCGCGGCCAGCGACGACGCCTCGGACGTCACGCCCTCTTCGATGTCGCCGTCGGAGGCGATCACGTAGATGTGGTGGTCGAACGGGCTGCTGCCCGGTTCGGCGTCGGGGTCGAACAGACCGCGCTCATAGCGCGCCGCCATCGCCATCCCGACCGCCGAGGCCAATCCCTGGCCCAACGGGCCGGTGGTGATCTCGACGCCCTCGGTGTGCCGGAACTCCGGGTGCCCGGGGGTCTTGGAGCCGAAGGTGCGCAGCGATTCGATGTCGGAGAGCTCCAGCCCGAACCCGCCCAGGTAGAGCTGCAGGTACAACGTCAGGCTGCTGTGCCCGGCCGACAGCACGAACCGGTCGCGGCCCAGCCAGTGGACATCGCTGGGATCGTGGCGCATGGCCCGCTGGAACAGCGTGTAGGCCAGCGGGGCCAGGCTCATGGCGGTTCCGGGATGGCCGTTGCCGACCTTCTGCACGGCGTCGGCGGCCAGAACCCGGATGGTGTCGACCGCAGCCGAATCGATCTCGGTCCAGTCGTCGGGGTGGTGCGCTTGAGTGAGCTCGGAGATCTCTTCGGCAGTGGTCACTAATTCAGTCCTCAGTCCAGTCCACAGTCGGGCGTCATAAAACTGATCAATTTCACCCTAGTGCCGGTTGGCGGCCGGTAGCAGGTCCAGAATGGGGTGTACCCAATGAAGCCGGTGTGAAAATATTTCGTTGGGGTTCAGCACCGCGAAACCGCCGAATCGACCCCTGCGGGTCCGCGGGCGCGCTCGCGCCGTCTACCATCGTGCGTAGTAGAAGCTGCGCGCGGCTGCGATTTCACCGAGGAGTTAATGCGTGAGCGTTCGCGGGCGCCCAGATATCGTGGCGCCGGGCCGGACCGAAGGCCTGTTGCAGGGCCGGGTCGTCGGCAAGGTGCTGGCCTATGTGGCGTTGACCAAGCCACGGGTGATCGAGCTGCTGTTGGTCACCGCGATTCCGGCGATGCTGCTGGCGCACCGTGGCGCCGTCGAGCCATTGCTCATCCTGAACACGCTGCTGGGCGGCATCATGGCGGCGGGCGGCGCCAACACCCTGAACTGCGTGGCCGACGCCGACATCGACAAGGTGATGAAGCGGACCGCGCGCCGGCCGCTGGCCAGGGCGGCGGTGCCCAGGCGTAACGCGCTGATCTTCGGCCTGGTGCTCAGCGCGGGCTCGTTCGGCTGGCTGTGGTGGACCACCAACCTGCTCTCCGGCCTGCTGGCCGTGGCCACCATCGCGTTCTACGTGTTCGTCTACACATTGCTGCTCAAGCGGCGCACCTCGCAGAACGTGGTGTGGGGCGGGGCGGCCGGGTGCATGCCGGTGATGATCGGCTGGTCGGCGGTCACCGGCACCATCGGGTGGCCGGCGCTGGCAATGTTCGCGGTGATCTTCTTCTGGACGCCGCCGCACACTTGGGCGCTGGCGATGCGGTACAAAGAAGACTACAAAGTAGCCGGCGTGCCGATGCTGCCCGCGGTGGCGACCGAGCGTCAGGTCACCAAGCAGATCCTGATCTACACCTGGCTGACGGTGCTGTCGACGCTGGCGCTCGCGCTGGCCGCCGGGTGGCTGTATGCGGCGGTCGCGGTGGTGGCCGGGGTCTGGTTCCTGGCGATGGCCCACCAGCTGTACGCAGGCGTGCGCGCCGGCGAGGAGATCAAGCCGCTGCGGCTGTTTCTGCAGTCCAACAATTACTTGGCGCTGGTGTTCTGCGCGCTGGCCATCGACTCGGTGATCGCGCTGCCGACGTTATTCTGACCCTCGACTCTCTGCGCCGAGCGTCCCGAAATGTACGTCGACACGCCGTGCGGCACCGGCATTTTGAGGACGCTGGACCTAGGGCAGCAGCACGATCGAGCCGGACGTCTTCCGCCCCTGCAGATCGATGTGCGCACGCGCGGCGTCGGCCAGCGGATAGCTGTGGCCGACCTCGACCCGCACCGCCCCGCTCTCGATCACCTCGAACAATGCGGCTGCGCGCGAACTGAATTCGGGTCCAGTGCGGATGAAGTGGGCCAGTGAGGGCCGGGTCAGGTACACCGAACCGGCGTGGTTGAGCCGCTGCGGGTCCACGGGCGCGACGGGTCCGCTGGCAGCGCCGAACAGGGCCAGCGTGCCGCGCACCGAGAGGCTGGCCAGGCTCGCGTCGAAGGTGGTCGCCCCCACGCCGTCGTACACCGCAGCCACCCCCGCACCGTCGGTGAGCGCGCGGATTCGCTGACCGAACTGACCGGCGTCGTCGGGGTAGGGGAGCACCTCGGCGGCCCCGGCCTGCCGCGACAGCGCCTCTTTCTCCGGCGTCGACACCGTCGTGATCACCCGCGCTCCCAGTGCGGTGGCCCACTGCGTCAGGATCAGGCCCACCCCACCGGCGCCGGCGTGGATCAGGATGCTCTCGCCGCTCTGCACCGCATACACCGACTTGAGCAGATACTGCGCGGTCAGGCCTTTCAGCAGTGCCGACGCGGCGACCTCGGAGCTGACTGCGTCGGGCACCTTGGCGGTCAAATATGCTGGGGCAGTGCAGAATTCGGCGTACCCGCCGTTGGCTGACGGGCTCACCACCCGGTCGCCGACGGCAATGTCGTCGCCCGCTTCGGGGCCGGCCGCGACCACCGTTCCGCACACCTCGGAGCCCAGCACGAAGGGCAGCGGGCGCGGGTACTGGCCGGAACGGAAGTAGGTGTCGATGTAATTGACGCCGATGGCCTCCGCCTTGATCAGCAGCTCGCCGGGGCCGGGCTCGGGCTGGGCCACCTCGGTGTAGTTCAGGACCTCGGGACCGCCGGTTTCGCTGACTTCGATCGCACGCATGGGGGATATCATGCCCGGGCATGAAACTAGCCCGACCGGACGTCTTCCATCCGCGCATCGTGCTGGCGGGCAGTCCTCAGCGTCCCGCCGGCGACGGCGACGACGCGGGGCTGGTGGCCGCGCTGCGACACCGGGGTCTGCAGGCCCGATGGTTGTCCTGGGACGACCCGGAGGTCGCCGCGGCACACTTGGTGATCCTGCGGGCCACCCACGATTACGCCACCCGGCTCGACGAGTTCCTGACCTGGGCGCACGGTGCGCAGCAGGTGCTCAACCCGCCCGCCGTCGTCGCCTGGAACGCCGATCGGCGCTACCTGGACGATCTGGCGGCTCGGGGGGTGCCGACGGTGCCGGGCTCGACGTGCGCGCCCGGCGAGCGGGCCCGGTTGCCGCGCGAGGGCCACATCTTCGTCGGACCCGTCGTCGGCACCGGGACGCGGCGATGCAGCGTTCCGGCAGCGGCCCGCACTGAAGTCGACGAGCAACACCGCGCCGGCCGGACCGTGTTCGTCCAGGCGGGCTTTGGCCCGGAAACGGTGCTGGTATTTCTCGGTGGCAAGCCGTCGCACGCGTTCGTCCCGCGGGGCGACACCCTGCATCAGGGGGAGGTGGATTTCGAACTCTGGGACGTCGGCGCCGCCGCGCTGGCCGCCGCACCGGGGGAGCTGCTGTATGCACGGGTTCATCTGGTCGGTCACCGGGTGCTCGAACTGCAGCTGATCGACCCGGCGCTGGGTTGGCTGCGCCTGGACACCCAGACCCGTGAGCAGGCTCAGCGGCAGTTCGCGCTGGCCGTGGAGTCAGCCTGCGAAGGTCTCGGGCTCGGCCCGTTCTCGCATCGACGCCCATAACGCCGCGGTAGCCGCGGTGCACGCCGCCGCGCCGGCCACGTGGAGGGCGACCAACACCGCGGGGACCCCGGTGTAGAACTGGGCGGTGCCGACGGCGGCCTGGGCGGTCACCAGCGCGAGCAGGACGCCGAGCCGCCGCAGGGTGTCCCGGCAGGTGTGCACCGCCACCAGCCCGAAGCACAGGCCCACCAGCAGCGCGAAATAGGACACCAGCAGCGACGAGTGGGCGTGCACCAGGGTGGTGACCTCGACCTTGAGCCGCGGGACCGTGCGGCTGGGGCTCTTGTCGCCGGCATGCGGGCCGGCCGCGGTCACCAGCGTGCCGGTCACCAGAACCGCGGCCAGATTCAGAGCGCTGAGCACGGTGAGCAGGCGCAGCGGCCGGGGCACCCGAACCCGGACCACACCGTCATCCGGCTCGCCGACCTTGACGTAGAGCAGCACCGACAGCCACACCATCGTCATCGACGCCAGCAAGTGGATCGCGACGGTCCACCACAGCAACCCGGTGCGTACGGTGATGCCGCCGATGACCGCCTGCACCACGGTCGAGGCCGGCATCAGCCACGCGTAGACCAGCACCTCGCGGCGGCGTCGCGCCCGGGTGACCGCCAGTACGGCCAGCGCGGCGGTGACGACGACCGCGAAGGTGATCATCCGGTTGCCGAACTCGACGGCCTGGTGGATGCGCGGCACTTCGGCGTGGGCGACGGGGGTGAAGCTGCCCGGAAAGCACTGCGGCCAGGTCGGGCAGCCCAGGCCCGAGGCGGTGACGCGGACGATCGCGCCGGTGACCGCGATGCCGCCCTGGGTGAGGATGACGGCGGCGGCGATCCAGCGTTGGATGCGCAGGCTGGGGTCGGGGAGCCGGTCCACCAGCCGCATCAACGCCCCTCCGACCGTCACCGAACGATCGTATCGACGACTACGTCGTGTAGTAGAGCAGCCCCCGGCCGTTGACACTGCGCTGCGGGTGCGCGCTACTCGAACTTCCCCGCCCCGGGCGCAGAGCCAACGCCCCCGGACGGCTCAGACGAAGCGGAACCACCGCCGCGCCGCCAGCGCGGCCACCGCACCCCACACGGTCAGCACGGCGATCCCGAACCAGTCCACCCGCAAGCTCATGGCCTGCGACAGCGCCTCGGTCAGGGCTCCCGACGGCGTCACCCGCGCCGCCCACTTGATCGCCGTCGGGACCAGGTCCGTCTCGAGTGTCAGGGCACCGAAACCGGCGAAGACGAACCACAACAGGTTGGCCAGCGCCAACACGATCTCGGCGCGCAGCGTCCCGCCGAGCAGCAGACCCAGCGCGGCGAACGCCCAGGTGCCCAGCCCGATCACCACCGCGCCCAGGGCCAGCGCAGCCGGCGCCGGCCGCCAGCCGACCGCAATCCCGATGCCGCCCAAAATGATTGACTGCAGGAACACAGTGAACATCACAGCCAGTGACTTGCCGACGATGATGCCCCAGACCGGCAGCGGGGTGGCCCCCAGCCGCTTCAGGGCGCCGTAGCGGCGGTCGAAGGCCACCGCGATCGCCTGGCCGGTGAACGCGGTGGAGATCACGGCCAGCGCCATGATGGCGGGGGTGAACACCGCGGCACGCGGCTCGCGGAACGAACCGAACGGCAGCAGGCTCAAGCCCACCAGCAGCGTGATCGGGATGAACATGGTCAGCAGCAACTGCTCGCCATTGCGCAGCAGCAGCTTGGCTTCCAGACCGAATTGCGCGGCCAGCATCCGGGATACCGCGCTGGGGCGCGGGTCCGGGGTGAAGGTTCCTGCCGGAAAGCTCATGACCGCAACTTTCTGCCGGTCAGGTCGAGGAACACGTCTTCGAGGCTGCGTTGTTCGACCCGCATGTCGGTGGCCAGCACGTCGATCTGAGCGCACCACGCCGTGATGGTGGCCAGCACCTGCGGACCGACCGGTCCCTCGACCAGGTACTCGCCCGGGGACAACTCGCTGGCCTGGTAGTCCTCCGGCAGCGCCGAGCTCAACAGCGACAGGTCGAGGCGCGGCGGCGCGCTGAACCGCAGCTGGTCTTTGGCGCCGCTGCGCATCAGCTCGGCCGGCGTGCCGGACGCGACCATCGTCCCGTGGTCGATGATCACCAGCCGGTCGGCGAGCTCTTCGGCCTCTTTGAGCTGGTGCGTGGTCAACACCACGGTGACGCCGTCGCGGCGCAGCGCGTCGATCAGTTCCCACACCAGCAGCCGCGCGTGGGCGTCCATCCCGGCGGTGGGCTCGTCGAGGAAGACCAGTTCGGGACGGCCGACCAGGGCGCAGGCCAGCGCGAGCCGCTGCTGCTGGCCGCCGGAGAGCCGCTTGTAGGTGGTGCGGGCCGCTTCGGTCAGGCCCAGGATGTCCAGCAGCCACGTCGGGTCCAGCGGGTCGGCGGCATAGGAGGCCACCAGATCCAGCATTTCCCCGGCGCGCGCCGCCGGGTAGCCGCCGCCGCCCTGCAACATCACGCCGATCCGGGGCCGCAGGCGCGCGTTGTCGGCGATCGGGTCCAATCCGAGGACCTCGATGCTGCCGGCGTCCGGTCGCACGAAGCCCTCGCACATCTCGACGGTGGTGGTCTTACCGGCGCCGTTGGGACCCAGCAGGGCGAAGACTTCGGCGGCATGCACGTCCAGATCGAGGCCGGACACGGCCTGGACGGACCCGTACTGTTTGCGCACCCCGCGCAGCCGCACCACGCATTCGCGGTCGAGGGGGACTGAGCTCACGTGGAATCAGCGTAGGCGTCGGGAGTGGTGGCCGTCGCCGAGGGCTGGATCTCGGTCGCCGGCTCGGCAGGTGCCGGTTCCGGGTTCTCCTCGTCCAGGGGTCGCCACGGCAGCCGGTGATAGGTCAGCGAAATGAGCACCACCACGATGAACGCGCTGGCCAGCGTGGCGTCGACGATCTGGAACAGGGCGAACCGGTCCCCGTTGGCGGTGGGACCGAAGATGCCCACGATCAACGTGATCACGATAGCCGCGGCGCGGAATCCGGTGCGGGTCGCCCATGCGGCCAGCGGAATGATGGCCCAGAGCAGGTACCAGGGTTGCACCACCGGGAACAGCAGCACGGTCAGCCCCAGCGCCACGCCCAATCCGCCGATCGGGTGTAGCCGGCCGCGGAAGACGGCCAGCAACAGCCAGCAGACCATCACCATGATGATCAGCACGCCGATGGCACGGGTCAGCGACAGTATCGCGGTGGTGTGATCGCCCAGGCCCAGCAGAATGCCCACCTGCCCGGTCCCCAGCGCCAGCAGCGTGGGCGGTGACATCCAGCTGCGCACCACGTTGGCGGTGCCCAGGGTGTAGATCCAGCCGAAACCCAGCCCGCTGGCCCATCCGACGATGCCCATCACCGTCAACGCCAACCCCGCCATGCCGAGGCCGGAGAGCAGCAACGCCTTGATGCTGCCGCCGCAACGGTAGGCCAGCGCGCCGGTGACGAAGCCCAGCGCCAGCAGCGAGGGCAGTTTCACCTGTGACGACAGCACGATCAGGACCGATCCGAACACCAGCATCCCCAGCGGGCGCCAGTCCGGGCCGATCCGCCACGAATGCGGCAGCAGGCGGTCCGAGCCGGTCGAGTCCAGGCCCCGCAACGCGAATTCAGCGCCGGTGAGCATCAGTCCCAGCATCAACGCCTCGTTGTGGATGCCGGCCACCAGATGCATGAACAGCAGCGGGTTCGCCGCGCCCAGCCAGAGCGCGCTGACTTCGGCCACCCCGCACCGCCGGGCCAGCCGCGGCGTGGCCCACACGATCAGGGCCACCCCCAGCAGCACCACCAGCCGGTGGAACAACACCGCGGCGACGATGTTCTCGCCCGTGATCGAGGAGATGCCGCGCCCGATCCACAGGAACAGCGGACCGTAGGGCGCCGGGGTCTCGCGCCACAGGCTGGGCACCGACAGGGTGAACACGTGGCCCAGGCCCAGGCCGGACGCCGGACCCACCCGGTAGGGGTCCAGGCCGTCCAGCGAGATCTGGCTCTGGGCCAGATACGAGTAGACGTCTTTGCTGTACATCGGGGGAGCGATCAGCAGCGGCAGCATCCACAGCACCAGGGTGCGGTCCAGGTCGCCGCGCGACATCCGCCGCTTGCCCGACGCGAACCGGCCCAGCATCAGCCAGGCCAGTGCCATCATCACCGCGCCGGTGGTGGTCATCGTCAGCGCGACGGTCTGGATGCGCGACGGCAGGTTGAGCAACCGGACGCCGAAGGTCGGGTCCTGCACGACGGGCCGGGCGCCGTCGCCCAGGGCGCCGATCGCCATCAGCACGGTGCCGGTGGCGCCGAAGAGCCGGGTGCGCTTGAGTGCCGCGAATTCGGTGGCGTTGAGTGGCTTTCCCACCGTCTGCTCGTCGCCGTGCAGGGCGGCGATCGACGAGCTCAAGGTGCGGTGGCGGGCTGCCATCTGAGCAGCGTAACGGCAGCTGCTGTTGCTCTCGTCACGTAAGGGCACCCTTGCTGGACCGCCGGCGGGAATTGCGACACACTGGTGTTGTGAAAATCCAATCCGAGCTGGGCGCCGCTGTGTCTGCGGCCGCCCCTGCCGGGGTGCCCGCGGTCAGCGCTGCCGGGTCGGAGGGTCACACCAGGCGCGCGATCGTGCGACTGCTACTGGAATCCGGGTCCATCACCGCCACCGAGATCAGCGAGCGACTGGGCTTGTCGGCCGCCGGAGTGCGCCGCCACCTCGACGCGCTCATCGACGCCGGCGAGGCCGAGTCCGTGGCCGCCGCGTCCTGGCAGCAGGTGGGTCGGGGGCGGCCGGCCAAGCGTTACCGCCTGACCGCAGCGGGACGCGCCAAGCTCGACCATTCCTATGACGACCTGGCTTCCGCGGCGATTCGGCAGCTCCGCGAAATCGGCGGCGACGCTGCGGTGCAGAAGTTCGCGCGCCGCCGTATCGACGCGCTGTTGTCCGATGTGGCGCCGGCCGACGGCGCCGACGATTCCGCTGTCGAAGCCGCCGCGTCGCGCATTGCGCAGGCGCTGACGCAGGCCGGTTACGTCGCCACCACCACCCGGGTGGGTGGGCCGGTGCAGGGTGTGCAAATCTGCCAGCATCACTGCCCGGTGTCCCACGTGGCCGAGGAATTCCCGGAGTTGTGCGAAGCCGAGCAGCAGGCGATGTCTGAGGTGCTCGGCACCCACGTGCAGTTGTTGGCGACGATCGTCAACGGTGACTGTGCCTGCACCACCCACGTGCCACTCAAACTGGCGCCCAGCCCGCGCCCGACCACCAGCAATGAAGGAGCGTCCTGATGACCCTCGAAGCAGCTAGAGAGCCGCTGACCCAGGAGCAGACGATCGACTCGCTGGGCCGCTACGGCTACGGCTGGGCCGACTCCGACGTCGCCGGCGCCAGTGCGCAGCGCGGCTTGTCCGAGGCGGTGGTGCGCGACATCTCTGCCAAGAAAAGCGAGCCGGAGTGGATGCTGGACATCCGACTGAAGGCGCTGGGAATCTTCGACAAGAAGCCGATGCCGAACTGGGGATCCAACCTCGAAGGCATTGACTTCGACAACATCAAGTACTTTGTGCGCTCCAGCGAGAAGCAGGCCGCGACCTGGGATGATCTGCCCGCCGACATCAAGAACACCTACGACAAGCTGGGCATCCCGGAGGCCGAGAAGCAGCGGCTGGTCTCCGGTGTCGCCGCCCAGTACGAGTCAGAAGTTGTTTACCACTCCATTCGCGAGGACCTCGAAAAGCAGGGCGTCATCTTTTTGGACACCGACACCGCGTTGCGAGAGCACCCGGAGATCTTCAAGAAGTACTTCGGCACGGTGATTCCCGCCGGGGACAACAAGTTCTCCGCGCTGAACACCGCGGTGTGGTCGGGCGGCAGCTTCATCTACGTGCCGCCGGGCGTGCACGTCGACATCCCGCTGCAGGCCTACTTCCGGATCAACACCGAGAACATGGGCCAGTTCGAGCGGACGCTGATCATCGTCGACGAGAACGCTTATGTGCACTACATCGAGGGCTGCACCGCGCCGATCTACAAGTCGGACTCGCTGCACTCCGCGGTGGTGGAAATCATCGTAAAGCCCGGTGGCCGTTGCCGTTACACCACCATCCAGAACTGGTCGAACAACGTCTACAACCTGGTCACCAAGCGCGCCCGCGCCGAAGCCGGCGCCACCATGGAATGGGTCGACGGCAACATCGGATCCAAGGTCACCATGAAGTACCCGGCGGTCTGGATGACCGGTGAGCACGCCAAGGGTGAGGTGCTCTCGATCGCGTTCGCCGGCGAGGACCAGCACCAGGACACCGGCGCCAAGATGCTGCACCTGGCGCCCAACACGTCGAGCAACATCGTGTCCAAGTCGGTGGCCCGCGGCGGCGGTCGTACCTCCTACCGCGGTCTGGTTCAGGTCAACAAGGGTGCGCACGGGTCGCGCTCGTCGGTGAAATGCGATGCGCTGCTGGTGGATACGATCAGCCGCAGCGACACCTACCCCTACGTCGACATCCGTGAAGACGACGTCACGATGGGCCATGAGGCCACCGTCTCCAAGGTCAGCGAGAACCAGCTGTTCTACCTGATGAGCCGCGGCATGACCGAGGACGAGGCGATGGCGATGGTGGTGCGCGGGTTCGTCGAGCCGATCGCCAAGGAACTGCCGATGGAGTACGCGCTGGAGCTCAACCGGCTGATCGAGCTGCAGATGGAGGGTGCGGTCGGATGACGGCCGGCACCGCAGCAGCTGCCCTGAACAAGGGGGAGCTGTTCTCCTCCTTTGATGTCGACGCCTTCGAGGTGCCGCACGGTCGCGACGAGTTGTGGCGGTTCACCCCGCTCAAGCGGCTGCGCGGCCTGCACGACGGCTCCGCGCAAGCCACCGGCAGCGCGCAACTTGCCGTCACCGAACACGACGGCGTGACCACCGAGAAAGTGCGCCGCGGCGACGAACGCCTCGGTCAGGGCGGTGTCCCCGCTGACCGCGTTGCGGCGCAGGCGTTTTCGTCGTTCAACTCCGCCACGCTGGTCACCGTCGGCCGTGACCGACAGATCGCCGAACCGATCAACATCACCGTCGCGGGTCCCGGTGCGGGCGCCACCGCCTATGGGCACCTGCAAATCCGTGTCGAGGAACTCGGCGAGGCCGTCGTCGTCATCGATCACCGGGGCAGCGGAACCTACGCCGACAACGTGGAATTCGTCGTCGCGGACGCCGCCCGGCTCACCGTCATCTGGATCGCCGACTGGGCCGACGACGTCGTGCACCTCAGCGCCCACCACGGCAGGCTCGGCAAGGACGCGGTGCTCAAACACGCCACCGTCACGCTGGGCGGTGAGGTGGTGCGGATGTCGGCCACTGTGCGTTTCGCCGCTCCCGGTGGCGACGCGGACCTGTTGGGTCTGTACTTCGCCGACGACGGCCAGCACCTCGAGTCGCGGCTGCTGGTCGACCACGCTCAGCCCGACTGCAAGTCCAACGTGCTGTACAAGGGTGCGCTGCAAGGAGATCCGTCGTCCAAGCGACCCGACGCGCACACCGTCTGGATCGGCGACGTGCTGATCCGCGCCGAGGCCACCGGCACCAACACCTTCGAGATGAACCGCAACCTGGTGCTCACCGACGGCGCCCGCGCGGACTCGGTACCCAACCTGGAGATCGAGACCGGTGAGATCGCTGGGGCCGGACACGCCAGCGCCACTGGACGTTTCGACGACGAGCAACTGTTCTACCTGCGCTCCCGCGGCATCCCCGAGGAGCAGGCCCGCCGGTTGGTGATCCGCGGATTCTTCGGTGAGATCATCGCCAAGATCGCGGTGCCCGAGCTACGGGAACGCCTCACCGCAGCCATCGAACACGAACTGGAAATCACGGAGAAGAACACAGCCTCATGACCACTCTGGAGATCAAAGACCTGCACGTCAGCGTCGAAAACAAAGATGCCGCGGCCGGGGAGCGCGAGATCCCCATCCTCAAGGGCGTCGATCTGACCGTGCAGTCCGGTGAGACACATGCGCTGATGGGCCCCAACGGCTCCGGTAAGTCGACGCTGTCCTACGCCATCGCCGGCCACCCCAAATACCTTGTCACGTCCGGATCCATCACCCTGGACGGCGCGGACGTGCTGGCGATGAGCGTCGACGAACGTGCGCGGGCCGGGCTGTTCCTGGCGATGCAGTACCCGGTCGAGGTGCCCGGTGTCTCGGTGTCGAACTTCCTGCGTACGGCCGCCACCGCCATCCGCGGCGAGGCGCCCAAGCTGCGGCACTGGGTCAAAGAGGTCAAAACCGCGATGGCCGCCCTAGAGGTTGACCCGGCCTTCGCCGAGCGCAGCGTCAACGAGGGTTTCTCCGGCGGCGAGAAGAAGCGCCACGAGATCCTGCAGCTCGAGCTGCTCAAGCCCAAGATCGCCATCCTGGACGAGACCGACTCCGGCCTGGACGTCGACGCGCTGCGGGTGGTGAGCGACGGCGTGAACCGCTACGCGCAGGCCGAGCACGGCGGCGTCCTGCTGATCACGCACTACACCCGCATCCTGCGCTACATCCGGCCGGAATATGTGCACGTGTTCGTCGGCGGTCGCATCGCGGAATCGGGCGGGCCGGAGCTGGCCGACGAACTCGAGCAGAACGGTTACGAGCGCTTTCAGCAAGCAGCACCCACCGGGGCCTAACATGCTGGACCTGACGGCCATCCGCGCCGATTTCCCCATCCTCAAGCGCATCATGCGCGGCGGAAATCAGTTGGCGTACCTGGATTCCGGCGCCACCTCGCAGCGGCCGTTGCAAGTCCTCGACGCCGAGCGCGAGTTTCTGCTGACCGCCAACGGCGGCGTGCACCGGGGTGCGCATCAGTTGATGGAAGAGGCCACCGACGCCTACGAGCAGGGTCGGGCCGACATTGCGGGCTTCGTCGGCGCCGACCCCGACGAACTGGTGTTCACCAAGAACGCCACCGAATCGCTCAACCTGGTGTCATATGTGCTGGGGGACAGCCGGTTCGAGCGTGCGGTAGGGCCGGGCGACGTGATCGTCACCACCGAACTCGAACACCACGCCAACTTGATCCCCTGGCAGGAGTTGGCCCGCCGGACCGGAGCCACGCTCAAGTGGTACGGCGTGACCAACGACGGCCGCATCGACCTGGACTCGTTGCAGCTCGACGAACGCGTCAAAGTCGTTGCCTTCAGCCATCATTCCAACGTCACCGGTGCCTTGGCGCCGGTCGCCGAACTGGTCGCCCGCGCCGGCGCGGTGGGGGCGCTGACCGTCCTGGACGCCTGCCAGTCGGTACCGCACCAGCCGGTCGACTTCCACGCGGACGGCGTCGACTTCGCCGCCTTCTCCGGGCATAAGATGCTGGGGCCTAACGGAATCGGCGTGCTGTACGGCCGGCGTGGACTGCTGGCCGCCATGCCCCCGTTCCTCACCGGCGGTTCGATGATCGAGTCGGTCACCATGACGGCCTCCAGCTACGCGCCCGCCCCGCAGCGCTTCGAGGCGGGCACACCGATGACCTCACAGGTGGTCGGCTTGGCCGCGGCCTCACGCTATCTCCAGGCCATCGGGATGGACGCTGTCGAGTCCCACGAACGCGAACTGGTTGCCCAGGCCATCGACGGCCTGTCCCGCATCGACGGCGTCCGCATCGTCGGTCCGACATCCATGCAGGACCGCGGGTCCCCGGTCTCGTTCGTCGTCGACGGCGTGCACGCCCACGACGTGGGTCAGGTGCTTGACGACGACGGTGTGGCGGTCCGGGTCGGGCACCACTGCGCGCTGCCGTTGCACCGCAGGTTCGGTCTGGCCGCCACCGCCCGCGCATCGTTCGCCGTGTACAACACCGCCGAGGAGGTCGACCGGCTGGTAGCGGGCGTGCGACGGTCCGTGGATTTCTTTGGGAGAGACTGACTTTGCGTCTCGAGCAGATGTACCAGGACGTGATCCTGGACCACTACAAGCATCCGCACCACCGCGGACTGCGCGAACCGTTCGGCGCCGAGGTGTTCCACGTCAACCCGGTGTGCGGCGACGAGGTGACGCTGCGGGTGGCGCTGTCCGAGGACGGCGAGACCGTCGCCGACATCTCCTATGACGGGCAGGGCTGTTCGATCAGCCAGGCGGCGACCTCGGTGCTGACCGATCAGGTGATCGGGCAGAGCGTGCCGCAGGCGCTGCAGACCGTCGACGCGTTCAGCGCCATGGTGTCGTCGCGGGGCAATGTGCAGGGCGATGAGGATGTGCTGGGCGACGGAGTAGCGTTTGCAGGGGTGGCCAAGTATCCGGCGCGGGTCAAATGCGCGTTGCTCGGCTGGATGGCGTTCAAAGATGCGCTCGCGCAGGCCCACGCAGCTTTCGAGGAGGTCGACAGATGAGCGAAACCGCACTGCCCGGTAGCGAGAACAGCGCACCCGACGAGGAACTGCTCGCCGAGATGGAAGAGGCGATGCGCGACGTCGTCGACCCGGAGCTGGGCATCAACGTCGTCGACCTGGGCTTGGTATACGGCCTCAACCTGGAAGAGGGCGAAGAAGGCACGATCGCTCTGGTCGACATGACGCTGACGTCGGCGGCCTGCCCGCTGACCGATGTGATCGAGGACCAGTCGCGCTCGGCGTTGATCGGCAGCGGGCTGGTCGACGAGTTGCGCATCAACTGGGTCTGGAATCCGCCGTGGGGTCCGGACAAGATCACCGAAGACGGCCGCGAGCAACTCCGGGCGCTGGGATTCACCGTCTGATTCAGCGGCGGTGTGGTTGGCCGCCCCCCGGGCGGACAGCCGCACGGTGTCGTGTCATTGGCCAGCCGGAACCCCGAGGGCCAGCAGGGCGACGTCGTCTTCGACGCCACGGCCGAGGTCGGTCAGCAATCCTTGCAATGCGGCCATGAGGTCCGCGGCCGTCGACGGAGCGTGCGCTTGCGCGAACCGCAGCAACGCGCCGTCGTCGTCGTACCGTTCACGGCCCCGTCCGGTGCGGGCCTCGGTCAGCCCGTCGGAGTAGAGCAGCAACGTGTCGCCGGCGACCAGGCGTAGCCGGGTGGCCACGAAGTCCGGTCTGGCCAGGATGCCTACGGGTTGGCCGCCCGCGGTGGAGACTTCCCGGACTTCGCCGGCCGAACCGAGCAACAGGGCAGGTGGATGCCCACCGCTGGCCAGATGAACGTCAATGCCGGACGGGGAGGGGCGAAGGGTCCCGACGATGACGGTGGCGAAGGTGTGTGCATCGCGGGGAGCGCGCTGTTTGAGAACCTTATCCACGGTGTGCAGCACCGACACCGGGTCGGCGGTGGACATCACCGCCGCAGCCCGCAGGGTGTACCGGGTCAGCGAGGTCACCGCGGCCGCTGCCGCACCCTTGCCGGCGACGTCGCCCAGGAAAAACCCCCAGGTGTCGCCCGCGAGGGGGAACAGGTCATAGAAGTCGCCGCCGACCTCGCCGGTAGCGGCGTGATAGTGGGCGATGGCCTGCACGGACGGCGGCGGGGACAAAGACGGCGGGAGCAGCGACCGCTGCAAGGTGGCGGCGAGCAGTTCCGCGCGGGCCTGCTCGGCCTCCGCGCGGCGCCGTTCGTCCAGCAGTTCGCGTTCATAGGAGCGCCGCTTGCGCGCATCGTGGATCGCCATCCGGATGAGTTGCGGCGATCCTTTGGCGTTTGCTGTGATCAACACCGGCAGCCGGGTCGCGTCGGATCGCACCAGGTCGATCGCCATCTCGGCGACGCTGAGATTGACCTGGAGCAGCGGTGCGAAATGGGTCTCGTAATGGATGCGGGCGCCGGCGCTGAACAGCTCGGTGAACTGCCGGCCGACCAGCTCGTTCGGCGAGTACCCGAGCCAGTCGGCCAGCACGGCATTGACCGCGGTGATGCGCCGGTCGGTGGTCGCGCACAGCAGACCGCAGGGCGCGTTGTCGAAGAAGTCTTCGGGTTGGAAATCTGTCACTGAGCAAACGCTGCGATTTGGGCGGCGGTGGCCTCGGGTGCGCTCAGCTGCGGGCAGTGCCCGGTCGTGTCCAGGGTGACCAGGGTGCTGCCGGCAATGTGTTCAGCGACGTACGCGCCGACACCGGTGGGGGCGATGGCGTCCTCGGCGCATTCCAGCACCAGCGTGGGTAGTGACACCCGGGACAGGTCCGCGCGGTTGTCGGACAGAAAAGTCGTGCGCGCGAACACTTTTGCGCACGCAGGGTCGGTGCGGCAGAAGGTCTCGGCGAGTTCCTCGGACAGTTCGGGGCGGTCCGGGTTGCCCACGATGGTCGGGGCGATCGCGTGCGACCAGCCCAGGTAATTGCTGTCCAGCGAGTCGAGCAGATCGTCGATGTCGGCGCGGGTGAATCCGCCGCGGTAGTCGGCGTCGTCGATGTAGCAGGGTGACGGCGTCACCAGCACCAGCTTGGCAAACGCGTCGGGACGCTCGGCGGCGGCCAGCACACCCATCATCGCGGCAACCGAGTGGCCGACGAAGACCGGATCGCGCAACTGCAGCTGGTCGACGAGCTCGAGGATGTCCGTCGCGTAACCGTCCAGGCTGGCGTAACGCTGCGGATCCCACGCCGAAGGGTCAGCACCGCCCGAGCCGACGTGGTCGAACAGCACGACGCGGAAATGCCGGCTCAACGGCGCGGTGACGCGGCGCCACATCTCCTGGTCGCAGCCGAATCCGTGCGCCAGCATGAGCGTCGGCGCCTCCTCGGGGCCGAGGAAGTGCACATTGTTCCGGACACGGACATCCATGCCGTAATAATCGCACGTCCGCCGGCGGTCGGTCCGTGCGTCAGAACGCCTCTTCGGGCATCCGCATGATGTCGTCGTCGGTGTTCTCGATGACGCTGCGCAACCCGGCCAGTTTGGGCAGCACGTTCTTGGCGAAGAAGCCCGAAACCGCGACTTTGCCCTGATAGAAGGCCTGGTCGCCGGGTGACCGATCGCCGGCCAATGCCGCCTGGGCCACGCCGGCCTGGACCAGCAGCCGCCAGCCGATCAGCAGGTCACCGACGGCGAGCAGGTAGCGCACCGATCCCAGGCCGACCTTGTAGATGTCGGTGGGGTGCTGGGCGGCCGACATCAGGTATCCCATCAACGCGGTCGTCATGCCGGTGACGTCGTCCAGCGCGGCCTGCAGCAGTTCGGCCTGATCTTTGAGCGACTCGTCGATGTTCTCGATGGTTGTGTTGATCTGGTTCGTCAGGTGGGTCAGCGACTGGCCGTGGTCGCGAACGATCTTGCGGAAGAAGAAATCCATCGCCTGGATCGCCGTGGTGCCCTCGTAGAGTGAGTCGATCTTGGAGTCCCGGATGTACTGCTCGATGGGGTAGTCCTGCAGGAATCCCGAACCGCCCAGTGTCTGCAGGGATTCCGTCAAGATCTCGTATGCCCGCTCGGAGCCCACACCCTTGACGATCGGCAGCAGCAAGTCGTCGACGCGATGCGCCATGTCGTGATCTGCTCCCGAAACATGTTGTGCGACATCGTCATCCTGATGTGCAGCGGCATAGAGGTACAGCGCGCGCAGCCCTTCGGCGTAAGCCTTCTGGGTCATCAGGCTGCGCCGCACGTCGGGGTGGTGCATGATCGTGACCCGCGGCGCGGTCTTGTCGGTCATCTGGGTGAGGTCGGCGCCCTGCACCCGTTCCTTGGCGTAGGCCAGCGCGTTGAGGTAGCCCGTGGACAAGGTGCCGGAAGACTTGACGCCGATCGTCATTCGGGCGTGCTCGATCACAGTGAACATCTGCGCGATGCCGTTGTGCACGCCGCCGACCAGGTAGCCGACCGCGGGGACGTCGGTGGCGCCGAACGTCAGCTCGCAGGTCGGCGAGGTCTTGAGCCCCATCTTGTGCTCGAGGTTGGTGACGTACACGCCGTTGCGTTCGCCGAGTTCACCGGTCTCCGAGTCGAACAGATAGTTGGGGACGTAGAACAGGCTCAACCCTTTGGTGCCGGGCCCGGCGCCCTCGGGCCGGGCGAGCACCAGATGGAAGATGTTCTCCGTGGTGGCGCCGACGTCGCCGCCGGAGATGAACCGCTTGACGCCCTCGATGTGCCAGGTGCCGTCGGGCTGCTCGACGGCCTTGGTGCGCCCCGCGCCTACATCGGAGCCGGCGTCAGGTTCGGTGAGCACCATGGTGGCCTGCCAGCCGCGCTCGATTCCCAGTGCAGCCCAATGCTTTTGCTCCTCGTTGCCCTCTAGGAAGAGGGGTTGGGACAACACCGGGCCGAAGTTCAGGAAGGACACCGACGGGTTCGCGCAGTAGATCATCTCGTTGACGGCCCAGGTCAGCGGCGGAGGTGCGGCCATGCCGCCGATCTCCTCGGCCAGGCCCAACCGCCACCACTCGGCGTCTTTGATGGCCTGCAACGTCTTGACCACCTCGGGCGGGATGCTGATGCTGTGCGTGGCCGGGTCGAACACCGGGGGGTTGCGGTCGGCGAACGCGAAGGTTTCGGCGAGCGGCCCCTCGGCCAGGCGTGCCGCCTCGGCCAGGATGGTGTGCGCGGTGTCGAGGTCGAGATCGGCGTACCGCCCGGCACCGAGCACCGCCCCGATGTCGAGAACCTCGAACAGGTTGAACTCGAGATCCCGAACGTTGGCGATGTAGTGCCCCACTGCGGTTCCTTCCACTCAGACCGGTGGGTCTCAAGTGTGTCCGACGTCGGAAAACGTACGCAACCGTAAGTACGGGGTACTAACCGTTGGCGCCGTTCTGGCCGAAGAGCAGGCCGCGGGTGCCGCCCAGGCCGTCAGTGGAACCGACGGCCGTGCCGGTACCGCCGGCGCCACCGTTGCCGAACAGCAGCGCGTTTCCTCCGTTGCCGCCGTTGCCGGGCGGGAATGCCCCGCCGTCGCCACCCTCGCCGCCGTTACCGATCAAGCCGGACTGGCCGCCGGGGCCGCCGCTGGCGTTGGACACGAGCCCGCCGCCGCTGCCGCCGCCGCCGCCATTGCCGATGAAGAATCCGCCGGCACCGCCGGCGCCGCCGATTCCCGCGGAGGTGGCTGTCCCGCCGACCCCACCATCGCCGAACAGCCAGGCGCGACCGCCGGCGCCACCACCGAAGAATCCGGTACCTCCGGCGCCGCCCCCGCCGTAAAGCAGTCCACCGTTTCCCCCGGCGCCGCCGACCGCCGCCGTACCACTGGCGCCGCCGGCACCCCCGAAGCCGAGCAACCCGGCGGATCCCCCTCTGCCGCCGGCTTGTCCCGGGGCGACACCGGCACCGCCGGCACCGCCGTTCCCGAAGAAGATCCCACCGTCCTCGCCGGCCATGCCGGCTGCGCCGGTGCGGCCGTCGCCGAAGAACGGCCGGTTGAACAGCGCGCGGCTGGGCGCGTTGATCAGGTCGAGCACCGGCTGCAACGGCCCGAGGTTGGTGGCTTCGGCGGTGGCGTACGCACCCGCGTTGCGGGCCAGGGTCTGCACGAACTGCGCGTGAAATGCGCTGGCCTGCGCGCTGATTGACTGATAGGTCTGGGCGTGCGACCCGAAGACCGCCGCCACCGCCCGAGACACCTCGTCGGCCCCGGCAGCCAGCGCGTTCGAGGTTCGTGCTGCCGCCGCCGCGTTGGCGTCGTTGAGCAGCGAGCCGACCCGGGCCAGATCGCCCGCCGCCTGCGAAACGAACTCGGTGTTAGCGACCACGTACGACATTTCGCACCTCCACATTGAGACAGCGACCTACGAAGCTTAACGCTGTTCGGCACCGATGGATCCAACTTTTTCCGGATCGAATTCAGCGGGACCTGCACGGGTCACCGGACTTCATCACACCGTCGTTTTCATTTGTGGCAGAAGCCAATTCATTGACATACCGCAACGGAACCGAGACCTGGGCGGATCCCTGCGTCAATACACTCGGTGCATCCAGCCCAACTCTGTCCCCGCGAGGCCGCCGCAATGACCGTGTCCGCCGTCGAAGCGCCCGCTGCGGCGGCCGCCGAGCGTGGCCCGACGGTAGGTCCGGTGTGTTGGCCCGCGGCGCTGTGGTCGGTGATGTCCGTGCGCTGGGCGGCGGTGGCGCTGCTGCTCTTCGCGGCCGGCTTCGCGGCACAGCTCAGCGGTGCGCCGCAGGGTATCTGGTGGTCGTTGTACCTGGCGTGCTATCTCGCCGGCGGCTGGGGATCGGCGTGGGCCGGGGCGCAGGCGTTGCGTCACCGGGAGCTCGACGTCGACCTGTTGATGATCGTTGCCGCGGTGGGCGCGGTGGCCATCGGGCAGATCTTCGACGGCGCGCTGCTGATCGTGATTTTCGCGACCTCGGGGGCGCTCGACGAGGTCGCCACCAAGCACACGGCGGACTCGGTCAAGGGATTACTGAACCTGGCGCCCGACCGGGCTGTGGTGGTCGACGGGCACGGCAACGAACAGACAGTGCCGGCCGGCGAACTGGTGGTCGGTGACCGGGCGGTGGTGCGGCCGGGAGAGCGCATCCCGGCCGACGGGGCGGTGCTGGCCGGCGCATCCGAGGTCGACCAGTGCTCCATCACGGGTGAGTCCATGCCGGCGGCCAAGTCGGCGGGCGATGAGGTGTTCGCCGGTACGGTCAACGGATCCGGGGTGTTGCACGTCGTCGTCACGCGCGACCCGTCGCGCAGTGCGGTGGCCCGCATCGTCGAGCTGGTAGCAGCGGCGTCGGCGACGAAGGCGAAAACCCAACTGTTTGTGGAGAAGATCGAGCGGCGCTACTCGGTGGGCGTGGTGGGTGCCACCCTCGCCCTGATCGTGATCCCACTGCTGATCGGCCTGCCACTGCAGTCAGTTCTGTTGCGCGCCATGACTTTCATGATCGTGGCCTCACCGTGCGCGGTGGTCTTGGCCACCATGCCGCCGTTGCTGTCCGCGGTCGCCAACGCCGGTCGGCACGGTGTCCTGGTCAAGTCCGCGCTGGTCATGGAACATCTCGCCGACATCAGCGTCGTCGCGCTGGACAAGACCGGCACGCTGACCTGTGGGACACCGCAGCTGAGTACCGTCGAGGTGTTGCGGCCCGAGCTGGCGGATGTGCGCCGAATACTCGAATTAGCCTCCGGTGCAGAGCAATTCAGTGAGCACCCGCTGGGTCGCGCGATCGTCACGGCAGCCCGCCGTCGTGGGGTCGCCATCGCGGCGGCCGAGGACTTCCGCGCCCTGCCCGGCCGCGGGGTGCGGGCGACCGTGGACGGTGCTTTCGTCGAAGTGTGCAGTCCGGACAGCTATCGGGGGGAACCGCCGGCCGCGCTGGCGGCGATGTTGGCGGATGGTGCCACGGCGGCCGTCGTCGTCGTCAACGGAGTGGCGGTCGGGTTGCTCGGACTCACCGACCAGATTCGCGGCGACGCCGCGGTGTCGGTGGCTGCGCTGAGCGCGTTGACCACGACGCCACCGGTCTTGCTGACCGGCGACAACGTGCCCGCGGCGCGACGGGTGGGCCGGGCCGCCGGCATCACCGACGTGCGCGCGGCCATGCTGCCCGACCAGAAGGCGGCGGCAGTCCGCGCGCTACAGGGCGCGGGGCACCGGGTGCTCGTCGTCGGCGACGGGGTCAACGACGCGCCCGCCATGGCCGCGGCGTGCGCGTCGGTGGCGATGGGCGCCGGGGCCGACCTCACGCTGCAGACCGCCGACGGGGTGACGGTCCGCGACGAACTGCACACCATTCCGACGATCATCGGGCTGGCCCGGCACGCCCGCCGGGTGGTGGCGGTGAACCTCGCGGCCGCCGGCAGTCTCATCGCGGTGCTGGTGCTGTGGGATCTGTTCGGGCAGCTCCCGCTGCCGCTCGGGGTCGCCTGCCACGAAGGTTCCACGCTGCTGGTCGCCCTGAACGGACTGCGCCTGTTGACCGACCGGGCGTGGCGGGCCGCCGCGTCGGGTTGCGGCCCGGCAGCCCCGCCGGGAACAAAGACCGTGGTCGCGGCGTTACCGCTGACGTGACTACCCAAGACCTCACCGCTGCACAGTTCAACGACACGATCGCCGGCAACGAGATGGTGCTCGTCGACTTCTGGGCGTCCTGGTGCGGCCCGTGCCGGGCCTTCGCGCCGACGTTCAAGGCGGCCTCCGACAAGCACCCCGATGTGGTGTTCGCCAAGGTCGACACCGAAGCCGAGCAAGAGCTGGCCGCGGCGGCCCAGATCCGGTCCATCCCCACGCTGATGGCGTTCAAGAACGGCCAACTGCTGTTCAACCAGGCGGGCGCCCTGCCGCCGGCCGCGCTGGAAGACCTGATCCAGCAACTGAAGGGCTACGAGGCTGCGGAGGCTGAAGTAACCGAGGTCTAGACCCGGCAGCCCGCGGGCGCTCTGCGATACCGTGCACAGGTGAGTCTGGTCCTCCTGGAACACCCGCGGCCCGAGATCGCCCTGATCACCCTGAACCGTCCCGAGCGAATGAACTCGATGGCCTTCGACGTCATGGTTCCGCTGCGGGAGGCCCTTGAAGAGGTCGGCACCGACAACTCGGTGCGGGTGGTGGTGCTCACCGGCGCGGGCAAGGGCTTCTCGTCGGGGGCGGATCACAAGTCCGCGGGCTCGGTTCCGCACGTCGATGGCCTGACCCGCCCGACGTATGCGCTGCGGTCCATGGAGATCCTCGACGACGTCATCCTCAAGCTGCGCCGCCTGCATCAACCGGTGATCGCCGCGGTGAACGGCGCGGCCATCGGCGGCGGACTGTGTCTGGCCCTGGCCGCCGATGTGCGGGTGGCCTCTACCACCGCATACTTCCGGGCGGCGGGCATCAACAACGGCCTGACCGCCAGCGAACTCGGCCTCAGTTACCTGCTGCCCAGGGCCATCGGGTCGTCGCGGGCCTTCGAGATCATGCTGACCGGCCGTGACATCTCCGCCGAGGAGGCCGAACGGATCGGATTGGTGTCCTGCCAGGTGCCGCCCACCCAGCTGCTGGACACCTGTTATGCGATCGCGGCGCGCATGGCGGCGTTCTCGCGTCCGGGTATCGAGTTGACCAAACGAACACTTTGGAGTGGACTGGACGCCGGTAGTCTCGAGGGACACATGCAGGCCGAGGGCCTGGGACAGCTTTTCGTCCGTCTACTCACCTCCAACTTCGAAGAAGCGGTTGCCGCACGCGCGGAGAGACGGCCGGCGGTGTTCACCGACGAAAAATAGGGAGCAGATGTGATCACGGCTACGGACCTGGAGGTCCGCGCTGGTGCGCGCATCCTGCTCTCACCCGACGGGCCGGCGCTGCGGGTGCAGCCCGGTGATCGGATCGGGTTGGTCGGCCGCAACGGTGCGGGCAAGACCACCACCCTGCGGATCCTGGCGGGGGAGGGCCAGCCCTACGCCGGTACGGTCACCCGCAAGGGCGAAATCGGTTATCTGCCACAGGATCCCAAAGAGGGCGATCTGGACGTGCTGGCTCGCGACCGGGTGTTGTCCGCCCGCGGTCTCGATGTGCTGCTCACCGATCTGGAAAAGCAGCAGGCGTTGATGGCCGAGGTCGCCGACGACGACGCGCGGGACCGCGCCATCCGCCGCTACGGCCAACTCGAGGAGCGCTTCGTCGCGCTCGGGGGCTACAGCGCCGAAAGCGAGGCGGGCCGCATCTGCGCGAGTCTCGGTCTGCCCGAACGGGTGCTCACCCAGCAGTTGCACACCCTGTCCGGCGGGCAACGGCGCCGGGTGGAGTTGGCGCGAATCCTGTTCGCCGCCTCCGACAGTGGCGCGGGTTCGTCCACCACGTTGCTGCTCGACGAGCCCACCAACCACCTCGACGCGGATTCGGTGGGCTGGCTACGGGACTTCCTGCGGTCGCACACCGGTGGCGTGGTGATGATCAGCCACAACGTCGACCTGATCGCCGATGTCGTCAACCGGGTGTGGTTCCTCGATGCGGTGCGCGGTGAGATGGACGTCTACAACATGGGCTGGCAGAAGTACCTCGACGCCCGCGCGACCGACGAGCAGCGTCGCCGCCGCGAGCGCGCCAACGCCGAACGCAAGGCCGCCGCGCTGCGCACCCAGGCCGCCAAGCTGGGTGCCAAGGCCACCAAAGCCGTTGCCGCGCAGAACATGTTGCGCCGCGCCGACCGGATGATGGCCTCGCTGGACGAGGAACGCGTCGCCGACAAGGTGGCCCGCATCAAATTCCCCACCCCGGCCCCGTGCGGCCGCACCCCGCTGGTGGTCAAAGGCCTGAGCAAGACCTACGGCTCCCTGGAGGTGTTCACCGGGCTCGACCTGGCCATCGACCGCGGCTCGCGGGTGGTCGTGCTCGGGCTCAACGGTGCCGGCAAGACCACGCTGCTGCGGTTGCTGGCCGGGGTGGAGACGCCCGACACCGGCGGCCTGGAACCCGGACACGGTCTGCGCATCGGCTATTTCGCGCAGGAGCACGACACCTTGGACAACGACGCGACGGTCTGGCAGAACATCCGGCACGCCGCTCCCGAATCCGGCGAGCAGGAGCTGCGCGGGCTGCTCGGTGCGTTCATGTTCAGCGGCCCGCAACTCGACCAGCCGGCGGGCACGCTGTCCGGGGGTGAGAAGACGCGGCTCGCGCTGGCCGGCCTGGTCGCATCCACCGCCAACGTGTTGCTGCTCGACGAACCGACCAACAACCTCGACCCGGCCTCACGCGAGCAGGTCCTCGACGCGCTGCGCAGCTACCAGGGCTCGGTGGTGCTGGTGACCCACGACCCCGGTGCGGCCGAAGCCCTGGACCCGCAACGCGTCCTGTTGTTGCCCGACGGCACCGAGGACTACTGGTCCGAGGACTATCGCGACCTGATCGAACTGGCCTGAGCTCCCGCTGGATCTACCGGACGGCGAGTTCGAGGCGGTTCAAGCGACGGACCAAGATGCTCGGAAGCCACTCGCCGACGTCTGCCGGCTCGATCCAGGTCGTGCGTTCCAGCAGCATCCTGAACACGATGTGCGCCTCCAGCCGCGCCAGGGCGGCGCCGACGCAGAAGTGCACTCCCTTCCCGAAGGCCACATGGCCTTTGGCGCCGGCGCGGTCGAGGCGGAACTCGTCGGGCGCTTCGAAATGTGCTGGGTCGCGGTTGGCGGCGCCCCACATCAGCAACAAGTGGGAATCGGCCGGCACCGGCACCCCGCCCAGGGTGGTGTCGCGCCACACGTGGCGATAGTGCCCGCGGAAGGGGGCCTCATACCGGAGTGCCTCTTCGATGAAGGCGTTGAGCAGGTCGGGATGCTCGCGCAACTGCTGTTGTATCGCCGGCTGTTCGGCCAGCACCCAGGCGGCGCTGCCCAGCAACGATGCGGTGGACTCGCCGGCAGCGCTGAACAGCGTGATCATGATGCCCATCGCCACCATCTGGTCGACTTCGCCCGATGCGTACCGAGCCGCCAGGTCGGCGATCAGACCGGATTCGGCTGAGTTCCCGGCCTTCTCGAAATGCTCCATGACATAACCCGACAATTCGAATGCAGCCACGCCGGCTGCCTCGAGTTGAGATTGTGTGACGACTCCGTCGAGCATCGTGGTGGTGGCGAAGCCCAACCTGATCAGGTTGTCGACATCGGCGCCGGGCAGACCCAGCAGCTTGGCAACGACCATCATCGGAAGCCGGTTGGCTATCGCGCTCATCCACTCGATACGCCCGTCCCGCAGGCCCTCGACCCACAGCCGCTGGGCGACCTCGCCGGCGAATTGTTCGATGATGCGGACGCGCTTGGCAGCTAGATGTGGCAGCAGGATCTTGCGGTGAACCGCATGGATCGGATCATCGGCGGTGGCCAGAGCGTGGTGGGGGCTGCCGGCCTCCATCATCGGGAACGGGGTGATGGTCCCGTCGTCGTGGTAGACCATCGTCGCGGTGAGGTTGGAGGAAAAGTCTTCGACCCGCTGGACGGCATCAACGACCGCATCCCAGCCGCAGACCGCGTAGAACGCCGAGTCCCCGATGCGGTGCACCGGGGCCTGGGCGCGCATCCGTGCATACAGCGGATAGGGATCCTGCAAAGCCTGCGCGCCGAAGAAGTTGAGCGGCTCATCCAGCACAGGCATGCCCTCAGGTTCGTGCCAATCAGCTAACCGGTCAACACTTCCCGCTGAAGTTGATAACCGTTGCAGATTCCCACCCAGCTGCGAATCCTCAGATCGGCGACGCCATCAGCTAATTAGCGTGAGAAGATTGCAGTCATAATTATCATGGTGCGAAATGCCTTGCAATGACATCGACGCCGGTGGACCATCGTCGTATGCCCCGGACGGACTGGCTGGTCGGGCGGGACCGCCACACCGAAGCTGCCGAGCGGATTTACTCCGCTGCGGCCGACCTCATCGCCGACGTCGGATACGACGCATTCACCATCGAGGCCTTGGCCGCCAGGGTGCACTGCTCTCCGGCGACGATCTACCGGCACGCCGGCGGCAAAGCAACGATCCGCGACGCCGTCGTCGCCCGGCTCGGCACGAAGATCGTCGATTCCGTCCGCAGTGCCATCGAGGACCTGACCGGCCCCGACCGCGTTGTCGCCGCGACCATCGTTGCGCTCCAACGGGTGCAAGCTCAGCCCATGACTCAGCTCTTCCAGTCGATGAACATGAACTCCGGCAGCGACTGGCTCGCCAATTCGCCTGCCGTGCAAACCTTTGCCGCTGAAATGCTCGGCCCCGACAACCCCGACCCACTGGCCGTGCAGTGGCTGATCCGGGTGTTCCTGGCGCTGTGGTGTTGGCCGTTGAAAGACCCGGAAGCTCAAATGGCATTGCTGCGGCGCTTTTTCGCAGCGTCCTTCGCCGACGACTGACGGTCCCGTGCAACAGCCGGGTAGGCGACCATGACACTGTCCCCAACGAAGATGGATCAGGCCAGATCCGGCCGCCGCACCGAATTCTCCACCAGGTCCAGCACCGCCGCCAAGCGCTGCGGGTCTTCGCCCGACGCCAGCCGCGCCACCAGACCGTCCAGCACCAGGTCCAGGTAGCAGTGCAGCACGTCGGCGGGCACGTCGTCGCGAACCCGGCCGGCCTGCTTCTGCCGGTGCAACCGTTCGGTGGTCGCCGCCGCCAGCTCGGCGGACCGTTCGGCCCAGCCGCGGCTGAACTCGGGGTCGTGACGCAGCTTGCGCGCGATCTCCAGCCGAGTGGCCAGCCAGTCGAACTGCTCGGGAGCGGCCAGCATGTTGCGCATCACCTGGATCAACCCTTGGCGCGAGGCGACTTCCGCCATGCGCTGGGTGTCCTCGCGCGCGAGCGCGAAGAACAGCGCGTCCTTGTCGCGGTAGTGGTGAAAGATCGCACCACGCGACATGCCGATCTCTTTCTCCAGCCGGCGCACCGTGGCCTGGTCGTAGCCATACTCGGCGAAACAGCGGCGCGCGCCGTCCAGGATCTGACGGCGCCGCGCCTCGAGATGATCCTCGCTGACTTTGGGCACAGGCGGGGGATGTGGTTGCGGCTAGCCAGAGTTCAGCATGTTGCGCAGTACGTACTGCAGGATGCCGCCGTTGCGGTAGTAGTCGGCTTCACCCGGGGTGTCGATGCGGACCTTGGCGTCGAACTCGATCGGGTCGCCGGTTTCCTTGCTGGCCTTGACCTTCACCGTCTTCGGCGTCTTGCCGTCGTTGAGTTCTTCGATGCCGGTGATGTCGAAGGTCTCGGTACCGTCCAGGCCCAGCGACTGCGCCGACTCCCCGTCCGGGAACTGCAGCGGAATCACGCCCATGCCAATCAGATTCGAGCGGTGGATACGTTCGAAGGACTCGGTGATCACCGCCCGCACGCCCAGCAGCCGGGTGCCCTTGGCCGCCCAGTCGCGCGACGAGCCCGACCCGTACTCCTTGCCGCCCAGCACCACCAGCGGGATGTCTTCCTTCGCGTAGTTCTGTGCCGCGTCGTAGATGAACGCCTGCGGCGCATCCTCTTTGGTGAAGTCGCGGGTGTACCCGCCGGACACGTCGTCGAGCAGCTGGTTGCGCAACCGGATGTTGGCGAAGGTGCCGCGGATCATCACCTCGTGGTTGCCGCGGCGTGAGCCGAAGGAGTTGTAGTCCTTGCGCTCGACGCCATGCTCGTCGAGGTACTCCGCGGCCGGGGTGCCCGGCTTGATGCTGCTCGCCGGCGAGATGTGGTCGGTAGTGACCGAATCACCAAGCAGCGCAAGAACTCTGGCGCCCTTGATGTCACTGACCGGCTCGGGTTCCTTCGACATCCCGTCGAAGTAGGGAGGCTTGCGCACATACGTCGAGTCCTCGTCCCATTCGAAGGTGTTGCCGCTGGGCGTCGGCAGGTTCTGCCAGCGCTCGTCGCCCTTGAACACGTCGGCGTAGTTCTTGGTGAACATCTCCTGGCTGATGGCCGACGCGATGGTGTCCGACACATCCTTCTGCGACGGCCAGATGTCCTTGAGGAAGACATCGTTGCCGTCCTTGTCCTGGCCCAGGGGGTCCTCGTCGAAGTCGAAGTCCATCGACCCCGCCAGCGCATAGGCGACCACCAGCGGCGGCGACGCCAGGTAGTTCATCTTCACGTCCGGGTTGATGCGGCCCTCGAAGTTGCGGTTACCGGACAGCACGGCCGCGACGGCAAGGTCGTTGTCGTTAACCGCCTTCGAGATGTCCTCGGGCAGCGGCCCGGAGTTGCCGATGCAGGTGGTGCAGCCGTAGCCGACCAAGTAGAAGCCCAACTTCTCCAGGTACGGCCACAATCCCGCCTTGTCGTAGTAGTCGTTGACCACCTGCGAGCCCGGCGCCATCGTGGTCTTCACCCACGGCTTGGAGGTCAGCCCCTTCTCGACGGCGTTACGTGCCAGCAGCGCCGCGCCCAGCATCACTTCGGGATTGGAGGTGTTGGTGCACGACGTGACCGCCGCGATCACCACCGCGCCGTGGTCCAGCACGAACTCGCCGTATTCGTCGGACTTCACCTCGACGGGGTTGCTGACCCGACCCTTGGCATGCACTGCGGCCGAATGGACCTTGGGAGCGTCGTCGGCGTGGCCGTTGTCCGGCGAACCGGGATCGCTGGCCGGGAACGACTCGTCCACCGTCTCATCCAGTTTCGAATAACCCTGCTTGTCGTCGGAGCCGTCTTCGACGTAGCTGGTGATGTGCTTGCGGAAGGTCGACTTGGCTTCCGACAACGCAATTCGGTCCTGCGGGCGCTTCGGGCCGGCGATCGACGGCACCACCTCGGACAGGTCGAGTTCCAGGTACTCGGAGAAGTTCGGTTCGTGGTCGGGATCGTGCCACAGCCCTTGCTCTTTGGCGTAGGCCTCGACCAGCGCCAGCTGATCTTCGCTGCGCCCGGTGAACTTCAGGTAGGAGATGGTCTCTTCGTCGATCGGGAAAATCGCTGCGGTGGAACCGAATTCGGGGCTCATGTTGCCCAGCGTGGCGCGGTTGGCCAACGGCACTTCGGCGACGCCGTTGCCGTAGAACTCGACGAATTTGCCGACGACGCCGTGCTTGCGCAGCATTTCGGTGACGGTCAGCACCACGTCGGTGGCCGTGACGGCCGGCTGGATCTCGCCGGTCAGCTTGAAGCCGACGACGCGGGGGATGAGCATCGACACCGGCTGACCGAGCATCGCGGCCTCGGCCTCGATGCCGCCCACGCCCCAGCCGAGCACCCCGAGGCCGTTGACCATCGTGGTGTGGGAGTCGGTGCCCACGCAGGTGTCCGGGTAGGCGACTGTCTTACCCGCGCCGTTGGCGCGGGTCATGACGACACTGGCCAGGTATTCGATGTTGACCTGGTGCACGATGCCGGTGCCGGGCGGCACCACCTTGAAGTCGTCGAACGCACCTTGCCCCCAGCGCAGGAACTGGTAGCGCTCGCCGTTGCGTTCGTACTCGATCTCGACGTTGCGCTCGAAGGCGTCGGCGGTGCCGAACAGGTCGGCGATCACCGAGTGGTCGATCACCAGATCGGCCGGCGCCAGCGGGTTGACCTTCTCGGCGTCGCCGCCCAGATCGCCGATCGCCTCGCGCATGGTGGCCAGGTCGACGATGCAGGGCACCCCGGTGAAGTCCTGCATCACCACCCGGGCGGGGGTGTACTGGATTTCGATGCTGGGTTCCGCCTCGGGATCCCAGTTCGCGATCGCCTCGATGTGCTCCTTGGTGATGTTGCTGCCGTCTTCGTTGCGGAGCAGGTTCTCGGCGAGCACCTTGAGGCTGTAGGGGAGTTTCTTGGTCTCAGGGACGGCATCGAGACGGTAGATCTCGTATTCTTTGTCGCCGACCTTGAGGGTGTCGCGGGCTTCGAACGAGTTCACCGAACCTTTGCTAGTCACATCAACTCCCGAGGATTAAGTTCTTCCCGCCGACGGGCCGTGTCGGCGGGGGCGGTGCAACTTTAACAGTACGCTTGTCCTGCATTAGATTGCCACCCGCTCTGCCCAGTCTTGTCGCATCGCGCGCTCCTGGGAAGGTCGGGTCTCACCCCCGGCCGCACCGGGCGTCGCACCGCCGAGCGTCGCACCGCCGAGCGTCGCACCGCCGAGCGTCACACCGCCGAGCGTCACACCGCCGAGCGTCACACTAGAGTGATTGCGGTCGCCGAGCGTCACGCCAGCGTGGCACCTGGGGTCACGGCGGGACCCTGCGGTCGCCGAGCGTCACGCCAGCGTGGCAGTCGGCGTCGAACGTCACGCCAGCGTGACAACCTGGGGTGACGGCGGGACCACGCGGTCGCCGAGCGTCACGCCAGTGTGGCAGTCGGCGTCGAACGTCACGCCAGCGTGACAACCTGGGGTGACGGCGGGACCCTGCGGTCGCCGAGCGTCACGCCAGCGTGACAACCTGGGGTGACGGCGGACCCTGCGGTCGCCGAGCGTCACGCCAGCGTGGCAGTCGGCGTCGAACGTCACGCCAGCGTGACAACCTGGGGTGACGGCGGGACCCTGCGGTCGCCCAGCGTCACGCCAGCGTGGCAGTCGGCGTCGAGCGTCACGCCAGCGTGACAAACCTGGGGTGACGCCCAGACACCCGGCGCCTGCGGGACACCCGGGTCGAAGAGATGACGACGGAGGAAGTACGCGATGACCGAACTGCCGTTGCCGCAGACGATCCCGTTTCTGCCCGCATACATCCCGCAGGACGTCGACATCAACGCGATCAAGGCCGAGGTGCACGCGGACGGCGTCGCGGCGCCTCCGGGACCCGAGCCGGGTCTGCTCGACATCGTCAACCATGCCCGCAGCGAAGGCATCACGCTCAAGATCGTGCTGCTCGACCACAATCCGCCCAACGACACCCCGCTGCGTGATATCGCGACCGTCGTCGGCGCCGACTACCCGGACTCCACCGTCCTGGTGCTCAGCCCCAGCTACGTCGGCAGCTACAGCTCGCACTTCCCGCGCGTCACGTTGGAAGCCGGGGAAGACCATTCCAAAACCGGCAATCCGGTGCAGTCTGCGCAGAACTTTCTCAACGAGCTCAATACCCCAGAGTTCCCCTGGACTGGCCTCACCATCGCTTTGCTGATCGGGGTGTTTGCCGCGGCTGCGGGCACCCGACTGATGCAGCGTCGCAATCGCCGGCCAGCAACGTCGCCGACTCGGCCCGAGGTGACTTCCAGCGCCGACGCATAGGGCATCTAAGCAGGTGGCGACCCTGCGTCGCAGCGCCTACAGGTTCTGATCCTTCCTGGTTGGCAAACCCGCCAGGTCACTGTTGGGTCACAGTAAACGCACTTCCTGAGTGCAATTTGTGACTTGCGTTTCTTTAGCGGCAAGTGTGACGTACGGTGCGAATGATGCTGATGTTGTTTATGGCGCGTTCTGCGAAAACCGGCGCCGTCCGTCCGATTTAAGCCGTAGGAGATCCAAGTCGAATGAGACGGACACGCCCTGGCTCTGCCTCTCAAACCGCCGCCCGGCTGGTGCGCCCAGCCGTTCCGGCGGTATTGAGCGTGGCGCTGTTGCTGGGCACCCCCGAACTTGCCCACGGCGAGCCTGCCGCAGACAGCATCGCGGTGCTGATTGCCAACGTCGCCCGGGCCAACCAGCGCCTCGAAGACCTGAGCGCCACCGTCGAAATCGAGCAGGAGAGCGTCAATAAGGCCCTCGTCGCCGTCGAGGACGCCCGCGAACAGGCCGAGGTCGCCGGTCGCGAACTCGAAGCCAGCCAGCAGGCCGTCAAGGACGCCGGTGCGGCCATCACCGCAGCCCAGCGCCGGTTCAACGTCTTCGCGGTCGCGACGTACATGAACGGCCCCGACGGCGGCTACCTGTCCGCCCACAGTCCCGACGAGATGATCGCCGCCGCCGGTGCCGCCCGCACCATGGCCGCCAGTGCGCAGGCCGTGCTGACCCGGTTGCAACGCGCCCGCACCGAGCAGGTGAACAAGGAATCAGTGGCGCGGTTGGCCAAGCAGAAGGCCGACCGGGCCGCTGTCGACGCCAAGGCCAGCCAGGACGCCGCGGCCCACGCGCTGGAGGACACCCGGCGCAAGTTCGACCAGCAACGCGAAGAAGTCAATCGCCTGGCAGCCGAGCGTGAAGAAGCCGAAAACAAGCTGCAGCAGGCCCGATTCGTCGCGTGGACGCAGTCGGGCGGCCAGGGCACCCCGCCGAACATGTGGGACACCGCCGGCGGCACCGGCGGTGGCCGTCGCTGGGACGGCTGGGACCCCTCGCTGCCGCAGGTGCCCAGCGCCAACGTGCCCGGGGACCCGATCGCGGTGGTCAACCAGGTGCTCGGTTACTCGGCGACCTCGGCGCAGGTCACCGCCACCATGGGCAAGCAATTCCTGCAGGGGCTGGGCATCCTCAAGCCCGACGACACGGGCATCACCAACGCGCCGACCGGTGCGACGTCGGGGCGCATCCCGCGGGTCTACGGACGGCAGGCCTCCGAGTACGTGATCCGTCGCGGCCTGTCCCAGATCGGCGTGCCGTACTCCTGGGGCGGTGGCAACGCGGCCGGACCCAGCCACGGCATCGACTCCGGCGCCAACATCACCGGCTTCGACTGTTCCGGACTGGTGCTCTACTCGTTCGCCGGCGTGGGCATCAAGCTGCCGCACTACTCGGGTTCGCAGTACAACATGGGCCGCAAGATCCCGACCTCCCAGATGCGCCGCGGCGACGTCATCTTCTACGGCCCCGGCGGCAGCCAGCACGTCACCATCTACCTCGGCAACGGCCAGATGCTCGAGGCGCCCGACATCGGTTTGAAGGTGCGAACTGCGCCGGTACGCACCAGCGGCATGACGCCGTTCGTGATCCGCTACATCGAGTATTAACGAGGACTCATGCGCCACAAGCGAATTCATCTGCCCCTAGCCCGGCTCCTGCCCCTGATCCTGGGGTTGGTCGCCGGGCTGGTGGTCGCTGTGGCGCCCCCCGCCGCCGCCGACGGGGAGTGGGATCCCACCCTGCCCGCCGCGGTGAGCGCCGGCGCCCCGGGCGACCCGCTGGCGGTTGCCAACGCCTCGCTGCAGGCCACCGCACAGGCCACCCAGACCACGCTCAACCTCGGCCAGCAGTTCCTCAGCGGCCTCGGCATCAACCTCGGCGGTACGCCGGCGGCCGCCAACACCAGCGGCAGCCGGATTCCGCGGGCGAACGGCCGGGAGGCCATCGAGCACGTGATCCGCCGTGCCGGATCCCAAATGGGCGTGCCGTATTCGTGGGGCGGTGGCTCGCTGGAAGGCCCCAGTAAAGGAGTGGACTCCGGTGCGGGCATCAACGGCTTCGACTGCTCGGGTCTGATGCGGTACGCGTTTGCCGGCGTCGGTGTGTTGATCCCGCGGTTCTCCGGGGACCAGTACAACGCCGGGCGCCACATCCCGCAGAACGAGGCCCGGCGCGGCGACCTCATCTTCTACGGCCCCAACGGCAACCAGCACGTCACGATGTATCTGGGCAACGGGCAGATGTTGGAGGCTTCCAGCCTGGCCGGCAAAGTCACGATCAGCCCGGTGCGCAAGCCCGGCATGACTCCGTATCTGACTAGGATCATCGAGTACTGAGCCGAAGAGCCGGGGGGCGTACCAGGGGTGGTGCCGGCCCGTCAGCGAAGCCGGTGACGTCGACGGATTCCAGGACGCCTGGAATAGTTGAACGCGGGCACGTCGCTGCCCCGCGATATTGGTCGTGACGGCAGTCGTGTCCGAAAAGAGCTGTGGAGGGTTATTGATGACAACAGCAGGTGGCGGTTACCCGGGCCAGGGTGCACATTCTGGTCCCGCACTCGCCAAGGAGGCGCCGTCGGGCGGCGCTGATGGGCTGGCCGCCGAAGTGCACACCCTCGAGCGGGCCATCTTCGAGGTCAAGCGGATCATCGTGGGCCAGGACCAGCTCGTCGAGCGGATGCTGGTTGGCCTGCTCGCCAAGGGGCACGTACTGCTGGAAGGTGTACCCGGCGTCGCCAAGACGCTGGCCGTGGAGACCTTCGCCCGCGTCGTCGGCGGGACATTCGCCCGCATCCAGTTCACCCCGGACCTGGTGCCCACCGACATCGTCGGTACCCGCATCTACCGGCAGGGCAAGGAGGAGTTCGACACCGAGCTCGGCCCGGTGGTGGTGAACTTCCTGCTCGCCGACGAGATCAACCGTGCCCCGGCAAAGGTCCAGTCCGCGCTGCTCGAGGTGATGGCCGAACGTCACGTGTCCATCGGCGGCAAGACTTTCCCGCTGCCCAATCCGTTCCTGGTGATGGCCACCCAGAACCCGATCGAGCAGGAGGGCGTCTACCCGCTGCCCGAGGCGCAGCGCGACCGCTTCCTGTTCAAGATCAACGTCGGTTACCCGACGCCCGAAGAGGAACGCGAGATCATCTACCGGATGGGTGTCACCCCGCCGCAACCCAAGCAGATCCTCGACACCGGTGACCTGCTGCGCCTGCAGAACGTCGCGGCCAACAGCTTCGTCCACCACGCGCTGGTCGACTATGTGGTCCGCGTGGTGATGGCCACCCGCCAACCCGAGCAGCTGGGCATGAACGACGTCAAGACCTGGATCGCGTTCGGCGCCTCACCGCGCGCCTCGCTGGGCATCATCGCCGCGTCGCGGGCCCTCGGGCTGGTGCGCGGGCGCGACTACGTGATTCCCCAGGACATCATCGACGTCATTCCCGACGTGCTGCGCCACCGCCTGGTGCTCACCTACGACGCGCTGGCCGACGAGATCACCGCGGAGACCGTGATCAACCGGGTGCTGCAGACGGTCGCCCTACCGCAGGTGAATGCCGTTCCGCAGCAAGGGCATTCGGTGGGACCGGTGATGCAGGGCGCCACTGTGGCGGCTGGCGGTCGGTGACCGACTCGAAACCCGCCGCGGCTAAGCCCGCGGTGCGTCATCCGCCTTCGATGATGCGCGGCACCATCGACGACCCGAAGTTGTCGGCGGCGCTGCGCACCCTCGAGCTGACCGTGAGCCGCAAACTCGACGGCATCCTGCACGGCGATCACTTGGGTCTGATCCCGGGGCCGGGCAGCGAGCCGGGGGAGTCGCGGATCTATCAGCCCGGTGACGACGTACGCCGGATGGACTGGGCGGTCACCGCGCGCACCACCCACCCGCACGTGCGGCAGATGATCGCCGACCGCGAACTAGAGACGTGGCTGGTGATCGACATGTCGGCCAGTCTGGACTTCGGCACGTCGGTCTGTGAGAAGCGCGACCTGGCGGTGGCTGCCTCGGCGGCCATCTGTTACCTCAATGTGGGCGGTGGAAACCGGATCGGGGCGCTGGTGTCCAACGGCACCGACACCATCCGGGTGCCGGCGCGCTCTGGTCGCGAGCACGTGCAGACCCTGTTGCGCACCATCGCGACCACGCCGAAGGCGCCGGTCGGGGTGCGTGGAGACCTGGCCGCCACCATCGACGCCCTGCGCCGGCCGGAACGGCGCCGCGGCATGGCGGTGATCATCAGCGACTTCCTCGGTCCGATCAACTGGATGCGACCGCTGCGTGCGATCGCGGCCCGGCACGAGGTGCTGGCCGTCGAAGTGCTCGATCCGCGTGACGTCGAATTGCCCGACATCGGCGACGTGGTCCTGCAGGACGCGGAGTCCGGGGCGGTTCGCGAATTCACCATCGACAGCCAGCTGCAATCCGACTTCTCCCGGGCCGCATCGTCACATCGCGCCGACGTGGCCCGCACGATCCGCGGTTGCGGCGCATCGGTGATGACGCTGCGCACCGACCGCGACTGGATCGCCGACATCGTTCGTTTCGTGTCCAATCGCCGACGCGGGGCTGTGGCGGGGCGCCGGTGAACCACACCCATCCCGCGACGGCCACATATTCCACGACGGGTTTGTTATGAGATTGCCCCTGCTCGGGCCGATGAGCCTGTCCGGCTTCGAACACTCCTGGTTCTTCCTGTTCCTGCTGGCCGTGGTCGGCCTGGTTGCGTTGTACGTGCTGTTGCAGCTGGCGCGGCAGCGGCGCATGTTGCGGTTCGCCAACATGGAGTTGCTGGAAAGCGTTGCGCCCAAACGGCCTTCGAAGTGGCGGCACGTCCCGGCGATCCTGCTGGTGTGTGCACTGGTGTTGCTGACCATCGCGATGGCCGGGCCCACCAACGACGTCCGTATCCCGCGTAACCGCGCGGTGGTGATGCTGGTGATTGACGTGTCGCAGTCGATGCGCGCCACCGACGTCGAACCCAACCGGATGGTCGCCGCGCAGGAGGCCGCCAAGCAGTTCGCCGACGAGCTGACCCCGGGTATCAACCTCGGTCTGATCGCCTACGCGGGTACCGCCACGGTGCTGGTGTCGCCGACCACCAACCGGGACGCCACCAAGGCCGCGCTGGACAAGTTGCAGTTCGCCGACCGCACCGCCACCGGGGAGGCGATCTTCACCGCCCTGCAGGCCATCGCCACCGTCGGCGCGGTGATCGGCGGCGGGGACACGCCCCCGCCGGCCCGCGTGGTGTTGTTCTCCGACGGCAAGGAGACGATGCCGACCAATCCGGACAACCCCAAGGGGGCCTTCACCGCGGCGCGCACCGCCAAGGACCAGGGCGTGCCGATCTCCACGATCTCCTTCGGCACCCCCTACGGCTTCGTCGAGATCAACGACCAGCGCCAGCCGGTGCCCGTCGACGACGCGACGCTGAAGAAAGTCGCCCAGCTCTCCGGCGGCAACTCCTACAACGCCGCCACGCTGGCCGAATTGAAGGCGGTCTACGCCTCGCTGCAGCAGCAGATCGGCTACGAGACCATCAAGGGCGACGCCAGTGTGGGCTGGTTGCGGCTGGGCGCGCTGGTCCTGACGTTGGCCGCGTTGGCGGCGCTGCTGATCAACCGACGGCTGCCTACTTGAGCTTCAGTTCAACGCGATGACCGCCGACGGCGGGTACGACGCCGGGATCGGGTTGATGTTCTGCACGATCGGCGAGCCCGGTGGCGGCGGCAACACCCGGCTCAGCGTGAAGCGCGCGCCGTCGGCCAATTCCTGACGGGTGCACATGAACTCCTCGGTGGTCCGCAGCCGCCAGCGGTCCTGACCCAGACAGGCGCGGTTGCCGTCGCGGGTGACGGCAAGCGCCATCGCCAGTGCGTCGGCCCACGATTCGTCGGTTCGGGTCTCCAGCACCACCGGGCGGCCGTGCGCGTGGGCGGCGATATAACTGAGCGCTGCCGGCACCCCGGCCAGTTCGTCACGGTCCCGCCGCAATGCGGGCGTGCTGAGCGCGAGCGTCACCCCGACCGTCAGACCCAGGGCCGCCGCAGCGACCGGCAGTCGGCGTACCCAGCCCTGGTCGCGGGCCGTGGCCAGCAGCACCAGCGCCACCGCGCCCAGCATCAGGAGCGCCAGCGGCAGCGCGTAGGAGAAGATGCCGATGTAGGACGCGAAGAGTTGGTCCACCCCGTACCAGCAGTACAGGCCGAACAGTGCGGTGGCCACGGCGGTCACCCGCAGCAGCTGACGGCAGAAGTCGTGCGGGGTGCCGTCGGGCAGCGTGGCGAGCGCACGGACCAGCAGGACGTTCCCGACGAACAAGACGACCAGGATCACCGCGCCGGCCGCCGGGTTCGGCCCCCAGAACTGCACCAGGAACCGCGCCGTGTCGAGCAGCGGGTTCGGCGCCCGGTGGCCGTAGGAGATGTACTTCGCGATCTCCCCGGGCCAGTGCAGCATCTCGTTGAGCACGATGGGCAGCAGGAACACCGCCAGCACGACCGCGGCGATCAGCAGGTCGCGGCGGTGTGCGAGCAGGTTGCGCCGCTGCGGGAGCAGCGCCGCCAGGGCCAGCAGCGGGACCAGTGCCAGGAACTCGGCGTGCCCGTGCACCAGCAACCCGCCGGCGAGCACCATGATCCACAGGTGGCGCAGCCGGCCGGCCGCGACCGAGGCGACCGCGAACAGATACAGCAGGAAAGGCGCGAAACAGGCGTGCGGGATCCAGGTCGAGCAGACCAGCTGGGTGTGCTTGGCCAGGAAGATCAACCGGACGCCGAACGCGGTGAGCACCGCGGGCACCGAACGCACCCAGGTGTAGAGGATGGTCAGCGCCAGCCCGAGCAGCGTCGCATTGAGCGCCATGATCGTCATCACCTGCCCGTTGTAGGGCGCCGGAACCAGGTGAGTCACGTCGTGCAGCAGCCACTCGCCGAAGGCCTGCAGGTAGAAGTAGGCCGGGCCGGGGTGATGGAAGCCGACCCGGGAATAGTGCCCGGTCAACAGGTCGAAGTGCTTGGCCTGGATGGTCAGCATCGAATTCGACGCGGGATCGCCGGCCTCGTAGATGGCCTGGGTGAACAGGTCGGTATTGCGCAGCAGCAGCAGGATGAACAAAGCGCCGCCGCAAGCGGCGAAGATCGCTCGGGCGGGCGGGGTCCGGGAACGGGTCGACGGGTCGGCCATGCGGCCCTGATCCTATGCAGCCGCGTGGCCGCCAGGGTTTGTCGGGGGCACCGGGTTTCGGGCCGACCGCGGTGAGGCGATAGGTTGACGGGGTGACTGGTGCAGCCACTGAAATTGCCTTCGAACCTCCGGCCGACGGCGGCAAACCGCCGTTCGTGTCGCGATCAGTCCTGGTCACCGGCGGAAACCGGGGTATCGGACTGGCCATCGCCCAGCGGCTGGCCGCCGACGGGCACAAAGTGGCCGTCACCCACCGCGGCTCCGGCGCGCCCGAGGGGCTGTTCGGCGTCGAGTGCGACGTTACCGACAACGCCGCCGTGGATCGTGCCTTCACCGAGGTCGAGCAGCATCAGGGGGCGGTCGAGGTGCTGGTGTCCAACGCCGGCATCTCCGCGGACGCCTTCCTGATCCGGATGACCGAGGAGCGGTTCCAGAAGGTCATCGACGCCAATCTCACCGGCGCGTTCCGGGTGACCCAGCGGGCCTCGCGCAGTATGCAGAAGAAGCGCTTCGGCCGGATCATCTACGTGGGCTCGGTCTCCGGCAGCTGGGGGATCGGCAACCAGGCCAACTACGCGGCCTCCAAGGCCGGCCTGATCGGCATGGCCCGCTCGATCTCCCGGGAACTGTCCAAGGCCGGGGTGACGGCGAACGTGGTGGCTCCCGGGTACATCGACACCGAGATGACCCGCGCGCTGGACGAACGGATTCAGGCCGGGGCGCTGGATTTCATCCCCGCCAAGCGGGTCGGTACCGCCGAGGAGGTGGCCGGAGTGGTCAGCTTCCTGGCGTCCGAGGACGCGAGTTACATCGCCGGCGCGGTCATCCCGGTCGACGGCGGCATGGGCATGGGCCACTAGGTAAAGGACGGACATGGCAGGCTTGCTCGACGGCAAACGGATCCTGGTCTCCGGGATCATCACCGACTCATCGATCGCGTTCCACATCGCCCGGGTCGCGCAGGAGCAGGGCGCTCAGCTCGTGCTGACCGGGTTCGACCGGCTGCGGCTGATCCAGCGCATCGCCGACCGGCTGCCGGAGAAGGCGCCGCTGATCGAACTCGACGTGCAGAACGAGGAGCATCTGGCCAGCCTGGCCGAGCGGGTCAAAGCCGAGATCGGCGAGGACAACAACCTCGACGGCGTGGTGCACTCCATCGGGTTCATGCCGCAGACCGGGATGGGCATCAACCCGTTCTTCGACGCTCCCTACGAGGACGTGTCCAAAGGCATTCACATTTCGGCGTATTCGTACGCCTCATTGGCAAAGGCGTTGCTGCCGATCATGAATCGCGGTGGCTGCATCGTCGGGATGGACTTCGACCCCACCCGGGCGATGCCGGCCTACAACTGGATGACGGTTGCCAAGAGCGCTCTGGAATCGGTCAACCGGTTCGTCGCGCGCGAGGCCGGCAAGGTCGGCGTCCGCTCCAATCTTGTTGCGGCCGGGCCGATTCGGACGTTGGCGATGAGCGCGATCGTGGGTGGCGCGCTCGGCGAGGAAGCCGGCGCACAGATGAAGCTGCTCGAGGACGGCTGGGACCAGCGCGCCCCGATCGGTTGGAACATGAAGGACCCGACGCCGGTCGCCAAGACGGTGTGCGCTCTGCTCTCCGACTGGCTGCCGGCCACGACGGGTGACATCATCTACGCCGACGGCGGCGCCCACACGCAGCTGTTGTAATGGATTTCGACGCGCTCCTGCTGCTGTCCTTTGGTGGTCCGGAAGGGCCGGAGCAGGTGCGGCCGTTCCTGGAGAACGTCACCCGGGGACGCAACGTGCCCCCGGAGCGGCTCGACGACGTCGCCGAGCACTACCTGCATTTCGGCGGGGTCTCACCGATCAACGGGATCAACCGGGCGCTGATCGCCGAGTTGCAGGACCAGCAGGGTCTGCCGGTCTACTTCGGCAACCGCAACTGGCAGCCCTACGTGGAAGACACCGTTGCGACGATGCGCGACAATGGGATTCGCCGGGCGGCGGTATTCACCACCTCGGCGTGGAGTGGCTACTCCAGTTGTACGCAGTACGTCGAGGACATCGCCCGGGCCCGGGCGGCGGCCGGCCCGGATGCGCCCGAACTCGTCAAATTGCGAACGTACTTCGACCATCCGCTGTTCGTGGAGATGTTCGCCGAGGCGGTCGCTGCCGCGGCCGGCACCGTGTCCGACGATGCACGGTTGATCTTCACCGCGCACTCCATTCCGATCGCCGCCGATCAACGCTGCGGTCCGAATCTGTACAGCCGCCAAGTGGCTCACGCCGCACGGTTGGTGGCGTCGGCGGCGGGGTACCGCGACTTCGACGTGGTGTGGCAGTCGCGGTCCGGGCCGCCGCAGGTGCCGTGGCTGGAGCCCGACGTCGGCGACCATCTGGCATCGTTGGCGGACAAGGCCGTAATCGTCTGTCCCATCGGCTTTGTCGCCGACCACATCGAAGTGGTCTGGGATCTGGACCACGAGTTACGGCTGCAGGCTGCAGATCTCGGCGTTGCATTCGCCCGCGCCGCCACCTTCAACGCCGACGCCCGGTTCGCCCGGCTGGCCATCGATCTGATCGACGAACTGCGCGACGGCCGCGCGCCGGCACGGGTGTCCGGCTCCCGTCCGGTGCCCGGTTGTCTCGCCAGTGCCAACGGCCAGGCATGCCTGCCGCCGCACTGTGCCCGCGAAATCGCGTAGGGCAGGTTCGGCTGCCGCGCCCCAAGCCGTTTTGGCGGCGGTGACTCCGTTGCCCTGAGCAATCGCGCGACCATCCCCCGGATGCTGACGGATGGGGCGCGCGTGGTCAGGCCGCGGCGATAGCAAACACGCCGCGCCCGGGTCTGACACCGCTACCCGTCGGCGCAGAATTCAGTCGGCCCACGCGGACTGCAGGATCGCGGTGACCGCGGCCATGCGCGCCGAGCGGACCACCGCGCTGAGCGGCCGCAGGGCATTGGAAGCGAGCTGCGTTTCCGAAGAAGATTGCGTACCAGTCAATTCCGGTGCGGCGGTACGGTCGGGCAACCGGCTCAGCCCGGCGCTGACCGCGATGATCGCATCGACATGCGCGGCGTTCTCCAGCACCCGCAGCGCGCGGGTGGGCGCGTGGTCGGGAATCCGGTGTTGCCGTGCGGATTCCAGCATCTGCTCGACGAGCCCGCGCGGATTGTCAACGCCGCTGGCCGATTCCAATCCCATCACGCTCAACGCATCGGCAGCCGACCGCACTGCCGAACGCAGTGTGTATTCGGCGTCGCCCAGTTCGTGGTGGTCGAACACCGGGACGCCGGGCAACGAGTACACCATCCACGTCAGCGCGCACAGTTCGGGTTCGTCGGCTTCGTCGTCGTCGCTGTAGGCGTACTCGGGCACCAGTCCGATCGCGCTGCGCGCATCGTCGGGGTTGGTGACGATCACCGCCTCGCCGGCAGCCAACGCGTCGCGTTCGAACTGGGTGCCGGCGCACAACCCGCGCACATCGCCGGGCACCGGGATCACCACGTTGATGGTGCCGCGCGGACGGTCGGGCGTCTGACGACCGACTGCCGCCCGCAGCGTCTGCAGCAGCGACACCGTCCCGGCGTCGCTCACATCGGGCCACGGCAGCCCGGTGTGGCCCGCCGCGACGGCGTCGTAGGCCGCAACGGATTGCCTTGGCGCCCAGAGGGATAACGCATCAAGGACGTCGTCGGGCGCGGCCTTGCCTGCGAGCCAGGCGTTGGCCCACATCGACAGTGAGACACTGGGGCACCACATGGTCTCGCAGTGTAGTGGCTCGCCGCCACGGGCGTGGATTGTCGGAGATCACGCGTATTCTGTGCCCATGCCCGTCGCACTGATCTGGCTCATCGGAGCTCTGGTGCTGGTCGGTGCGGAGGCCCTCACCGGCGACATGTTCCTGCTGATGCTCGGCGGCGGCGCGTTGGCCGCCGCGGGGGTCAGCTGGCTGACGGACCTGCCGGTCTGGGCGGACGGAGTGGTGTTCCTGGTCGTGTCGGTGCTGTTGCTCACCCTGGTGCGGCCGCAACTTCGCCGGCGGATGACCCCGCAGACCGCGCTGCGGACCGGCGCGGAGGCGCTGGAAGGCAAGCACGCGGTGGTGCTGGATCGGGTCGCCCACGACGCCGGGCAGGTCAAGCTGGACGGTCAGGTGTGGACGGCGCGCCCGCTCAACGACGGCGACGTCTACGAACCCGGCCAGTCCGTCACCGTCGTGCACATCGACGGGGCCACCGCCGTGGTGTTCAACAACGCATAGCGACCGACTGAAGGAGTTCCGGTGGAAGGTGCGGTGACCGGCCTGGTCCTGCTGGCCGTCCTGGTGGTATTCGCCATCATCATCGTGGCCAAATCGGTGGCCCTGATACCGCAGGCCGAGGCTGCGGTCATCGAGCGACTGGGCCGGTACAGCCGCACGGTCAGCGGCCAGCTGACGTTGCTGGTGCCGTTCATCGACCGCATCCGGGCCCGCATCGACCTGCGTGAACGGGTGGTGTCCTTTCCGCCGCAACCGGTCATCACCGAGGACAACCTGACGCTGAACATCGACACCGTCGTCTACTTCCAGGTCACCGTCCCGCAGGCGGCGGTCTACGAGATCAGCAACTACATCGTCGGTGTCGAGCAGCTGACCACCACCACGCTGCGCAACGTGGTCGGCGGCATGACCCTCGAGCAGACCCTGACCTCCCGCGACCAGATCAACGCCCAGCTGCGCGGCGTGCTGGACGAGGCGACCGGCCGCTGGGGGCTGCGGGTGGCGCGGGTGGAGCTGCGCAGCATCGATCCGCCGCCGTCGATCCAGGCGTCGATGGAAAAGCAGATGAAGGCCGACCGGGAAAAGCGCGCGATGATCCTGACGGCCGAGGGCACCCGGCAGGCGGCGGTAATGCAGGCCGAGGGGCAGAAGGCGGCGCAGATCCTGGCCGCCGAGGGTGCCAAGCAGGCCGCGATCCTCACCGCTGAGGCCGATCGGCAGTCCCGGGTGCTGCGCGCCCAGGGTGAACGCGCCGCCGCCTATCTGCGGGCGCAGGGACAGGCCAAGGCCATCGAGAAGACGTTCGCCGCGATCAAAGCCGGCCGACCGACCCCGGAGATGCTGGCCTACCAGTATCTGCAGACGTTGCCGGAGATGGCGCGCGGCGACGCCAACAAGGTGTGGGTGGTGCCCAGCGACTTCAACGCTGCGCTGCAGGGCTTCACCAGGTTGCTCGGCAAACAGGGCGAGGATGGGGTGTTCCGGTTCGAGCCGTCCCCGGTCGACGACGCGCCGCGGCACTCCGCGGACGACGACGACGCCGAGGTGGCGGACTGGTTCACCACCGGCAGCGATCCGGCGATTTCCCAGACGCGCGCCGCCACCGATGTCTTGCCGCTGCAGCCCGGCCAACGCCCGGTGGATGGGCCGCCGGAGCTGCGTCAATAGGATTGCCGGATGAGCACTCTGACTTCACCGAAGACCTACGCCGGACTGGCTGCGTTCCACGCCCTGGACGCGGTGTTGTGCGCGGTCGAGGCGCCGCCCATCAAGAAGGCGCTGGACACCGTCCAATGCCCGGAGAACGTGCGCCCGGTGTTGCCGGTGGTGAAGGTGGCCGCCGCCGTCGGCCTGGCGTCGGTGAACCGGTTTCCGGCGCTGGCTCGGCTGACCACGGCGATGCTGACGCTGTATTTCACGTTGGCGGTGGGCGCGCACCTGCGGGTGCGGGACACGGTGGCCAACACGTTGCCGGCCGCGTCGTTCCTGGCGTTGGTCCTGGCGATGACGGTCAAGGGGCCGGACACCGCCGACGCTTCGTAGCCTCGCGGTGTCCGCGCCCGCGACCGAAAGCCGTGCTAGCGCGGAGCAGTCGGCGATGCGCTGGGCCCCGCGGAAGGCGATGCCGGTGGCTGACCCGGCCCCGGTGGCTGCTGCCCGGCCGGCCCACCCGGCCCAGCAGGTCCCATTGGGGGCGGCCCGCCCGGGAACGGCGGCGGCAGCATGCCGTGCGGACCGCCCATCGGGCCTTTACCGCCGGCCATCGGACCGCCCGGTCCGCCGGGACCGGGGAAACCCATGTGCGCTGCGCCGGGTGGCGGTCCGAAGCCTGGTGGCGGCGGTGGAGGTCCGAAGAAGGTGATCGCCAGCACGGCGGCTCCCGCGGTGAACATCGAACCGATCAGTCCACCCAGCAGTCCGGCGCCGAACAGCGCGCCGAGGGGAAAGCGCCGTTTCTGCGCCGCCGTCGGAGCAGCAGCGGGCGGCGGAGCGACGACTGCCTCGTCGCTCGGTGTCGTGGTGTGGTCGGAGGTCATGGGGACTCCTCGGGTCGTTGGTGCGTTGCTGGACGCGACGGTAGGAGCCGAACTTGAAGCAAAGCTGAAGATTGCCGGAGCCGGCCCGGCGCAGTCCGGACCAAGCAGCGTCGTGTGAACAATGGGGGGCATGACTCGCGCCGATCGCACCGGTAGCAGGACCGGCCAATTCAGCGTCGGCACCCCGCGGGTGTTGGTGGTCGAGGACTCCGAAACGATTCGGGAGATGGTCAGCGAGGCGCTGTCCGACGTCGGCTATCACACCGACACCCGTTGTGACGGAAACGGATTGGAAGAGGTGCTGGAAGGTCTGCGGCCCGATCTGGTGGTGCTTGACGTGATGTTGCCGGGCCGGGACGGATTCGAACTCATCGACGTCGTGCGGCAGTGGGGCGACATCGGCATCGTCTTGATCACCGCCCGTGACGGCCTGCCGGACCGGTTGCGCGGCCTGGACGGGGGCGCTGACGACTACGTGGTCAAACCTTTCGAACTGGCCGAGCTCGTCTCTCGGGTCGGGGCGGTGTTACGGCGACGGGGACGGCTGCCCACCGTGGTCCAGTTCGGTGACGTGATCCTCGACGTCGACGCAGGCGTTGCGGCGCGCGACGGTCACCCGCTGGACCTCACCGCCACCGAGCTGCGGCTGCTGACCTTCCTGGTGGAGCAGCGGGGGCGGATCGTCAACGCCAACCAGATACTCAGTGCGGTGTGGGGATACGACGCCTACGACCCGAATCTGGTGCAGGTGCACGTCAGCGGGCTGCGGCGCAAACTCGAGGCGCACGGCCCGCGGATTCTGCAGACCGTTCGCGGCATCGGTTACCGCCTGCAGCCACCGCAATCGTGACGGGCACGGTCACGCCCACCCCGTCGCTGCGGCGACGGGTGGTGCTGCTCGTCGTGGCGCTGCTGGCGGTGCTGCTGGTCGTGCTGGGCGTGACGGTCGATATCAGCCTGCGCGTCCAGGCGCGGCACAACCTGAACGAACGGCTGCTCGCTGCGACATCGCGAGCTGATGCTCTGGTCGCCGCCCACACCGCGCCGGATCTGATGGCCGCGCAGTTGAATGGTGGCAGCGTGCGCGCATTGATCGTGACGGCCGATGGTGTCACCTATGGCGATCCGGGCATCAGCCCCGACACCAGAGCGGGTTCTACTGTGCCGCCGCCCTTTCCGCCGCCGCCGGTGCACCGGCCGGGGCCGCCGCCGTCGGGCAGGCCGCCGCTGCCGCCGGGCATGTTGCCGCCGCCGCCACCGCCTAGCGGCACCCCTGCTGACGCGAGTGCGACCGTGGTGGTGCACCCGCTGCCCGACGGCGCCCGCTTGATCCTGGTCGCCGACACCACCCAGACCACGCAGGTGACCCGTCAGCTGCGCCAGCTGATGATCGGCGCCGGACTGGCGACGCTGGTGTTGGCTGCACTGTTGCTGGTCGTCGTCAGCCGGACCGCGCTGCGGCCGCTGGACGGGTTGACTGCGCTGGCCAAGGACATCACCACCGGTGACCGCGGCCGGCGGCTGCGGCCGTCGCGCACCGATACCGAATTAGGCCGCGCTGCAGACGCTTTCGATGGGATGCTGGATGCGCTGGAGGATTCTGAGTTGCGCGCCCGGCAGGCCGCCGAGAACGCGCAGCGCGCCGAAACGGCGACGCGGCAGTTCCTTGCCGACGCCGCGCACGAGCTGCGCACCCCGATCGCGGGCATCCAAGCCGCCGCCGAGCAACTCGCCGCCCACGAGACCGGCTCGGAGTCCAGCGCGCAGCTCCGGCGGGCCGCCTTGTTGCAGTCCGATGCCCGACGGGCCGGTCGGCTGGTTGCCGACATGCTGGATCTGAGCCGCATCGACGCCGGCTTGACGCTGGACGTCCGGGAAGCCGATCTGGCCGCGATCGTCGAGTCCGAAGTGCAGCGCGCCGCCATGTTGGCGCCGGCGGTCTCGGTGCGGCGCACCGGGGTGTCCGAGCTCAACGTGACGGCGGACCCGACCCGGGTGGCGCAGATCCTGTCCAACCTGCTGGACAACGCGCGGCGGCACACGCCGGCGGGTGGCTCGATCACCGTCGAACTCGGTGCCGATCCGAGCGCGGCGACGGTGACCGTCACCGATACCGGGCCCGGCGTTCCCGACGAGGAGCGGAACCGTATCTTCGAGCGTCTGGTCCGGCTGGATGCCGACCGTGCCCGCGACCACGGCGGGGCGGGACTGGGACTGTCGATCGCCCGCGCGCTGGCCCGGGCCCACGGCGGCGACCTGGTGTGCCTGCCGCACGACGGGGGTGCACAGTTCCGGCTCAGCTTGCCGAATTACCTTGTCAGGTCGGAAAATTCAAGTAACCGGGCGGCTATCTGATCCCATGTCAATTGGTTGCCCGCTATCGCAACCACGAATTGCTCGGCGGCATCGACATCCAGGTCAGTCGAAACCCGATAGCCGTTCAGGCCGAGGAGGAGCCAGCAGGCCGCCCAACCAGTGCGCTTGTTCCCGTCGGCCAACGATTGTGTGGTCACCAGTGAGTGCAGCAGCGCTGCCGCTTTATCCCAGACCGACGGATATGCATCTGTACCGAAAACCGTTGCCGCAGGGCGCATCAGACTGGATTCGAACAGACCGGGATCACGCACCAACGGCCGAAAGCCGCAGGCGTACTCCGCTGCGATCAAGACCTCGTCGGTGCTCGGGAAGTCCGTCACGCCAAGCGGCGGTTCAGTTCAGCGGAGCGCTGAGCTATCTCCTGACTCAGAGCACGTATCCGGCCTTCGCGATCGACCGCCTTGGCCAGGATCGCCTGTTTCGCGAACGCCCGCATGGAGGTCCCTGTGCTGCTTGCCGCCGCACGTACGGTTGCCAGTTCCTCTTCGGAGAATTCGACATTCAACGCTGGCATGGTTGACCCCCAATTACTTGGTACTACAAAGGTACCAGATTTGGTACCTGGGCAACGAGCGGCCAAATGGGGGGGCTCCAGGCATGGACGGCAGCGGTGGCGCGGGTGGCCAGGGCGGCGCGGGCGGAGCGTTTGCCAGCGGCGGCGCCAATGGAGCGGTGCTCGGCAACGGCGGCATCGGCGGAATGGGTGGCGCCGGTGGCAACGCCGGCTATCTGTTCGGCCACGGTGGGAATGGCGGTGTCGGCGGTGCTGGGGGTGGCGGTTCGGCTGGCGAGGGTACTGGCGGCACCGGTGGCGCGGGAGGTCTGTCCGGGCTCTTTGGTGACGGTGGCGTCGGGGGAAGCGGGGGAACGGCGTTCAGCGTTGCCGGCACTGGGGGCACCGGAGGCAACGGCGGCAACGCTCAGCTGCTAGGCAACGGCGGCAACGGCGGCAATGCGGGCACCGGACTCTGCCGTCGGGCTCCGGGAGTCGGCGGCAGCGCCGGGCTGCTGTTCGGGCTGGCTGGGATCAGTGGCAGCTGACATCGGTTCCCGTTGCCTGCAGCCAGTTAGAGCTGCACCCACTCGCCGCGAGCTGCAGAAGTCAGCACCGCCTCCGTGAGAACCGCTGCGCGATAACCATCTTCGAACGTCGGCAGCCCGTCCGGTGCCCCGCCCCGAATGGCCGAGTACACGTCGGCGACGAAAGCGTCGAAGCAGTCCTGATATCCCTGCGGGTGGCCGGCCGGAACCGTCGAGAGCCGCACCGCGTCGGCGGCGGAGAAACCGGCGCCGCGCTCCAGCAGCGTCGAACCCTCGGCTCCGCCGACCCAAAGCCGGTCGGATCGCTCCTGCTCGAAGCCGAAGGCAGCGCGTTCGGTGTCGACGTACAACTCGAGTCGGTTCTTGCGACCCCAGGACACCTGGCTGACGTTCATCGATCCGATCGCGCCGTCGGCCGTGCGGAACAGCAGTGCTGCAAGGTCTTCCGTCGGCTGCGACGCCTGGCGGTCGTGGACCGTTGACGTCACAGCCGACAACGCGACGATGCGGTCGCCGGTGACGAACTCGGCAAGATCGCACCAGTGGACTCCGATGTCGGCAAACGCCCGCGAGGGTCCCCCCGATGCCGGATCGACGCGCCAGTTGGACGCCCCCGCATCGCCCAGCCAATCCTGCAGGTACCCACCGTGGATGAGAAAGATGCGTCCGCCGTCGCGCAACCTGGCGCGCATTTCCCGCACCGACGGGTAGAACCGATACGCGAACGGCACCGCGTGCACCACCCGTCGCGCCTTCGCCTCGGCAAGCATGGCGGCGGCTTGCGCAGTGGAAACGCCGATGGGTTTCTCGCAGATCACGTTGGCGCCGGCGGCCAGAGCAGCTGAAACCTGTTGGGCGTGAACGGCATTCGGGGTGCAGACGTGTACTAGGTCGGCATCGCCGAGTAGGTCGTGTGGCGACGACGACGATGCGGCCACACCCCACGCGTCGGCGGCACGGGCCGCGCCCTCTTCGGTGCGACCCACCACCCCGACGACGACGCCGCCGGCCCGGCGCACCGCCCTGGCGTGAACGGCGCCGATGAACCCGGTCCCGATGATCACCGAACGCAGCATCGAGGCGATACTACGGATGTGCCTGATGCCCGTCCGGTCGTAGTCCTTTCGGCTGCGCCGCGAGCGATCGATCAGCTTTTCCGGCCGGGCAGGTTCGAGGCGCTCGAGGCGGATTTCGAAGTCATTGTCGACGATGGCTTTACCCGGCTCGACGAGTTGTTGCCCGAGGTTTTCGCGATCGTCGGTCAGCCCGACCTGCCCCGGGAACGGCTGGTCCGCGCCGAGAAGTTGCGGGCACTGGTGAACGTCGAGGGGAATTTCTTTCCCAACGTGGACTACCCGGTGTGTTTTGCGCGCGGGATTCGGGTGCTGGGGTGTGGTCCGGTGTACGCGCAGCCCGTCGCCGAGTACGCGCTGGGTCTGGCGCTGGATCTGTGTCGGGGAATCAGCCGGGAGGACCGCGCTTTGCGGGCCGGCACGGAAAGCTGGAGTGCCGAGAGCACCGCGGACTCGATCCTGCTGTCCGGTGCGGACGTCGGCCTGATCGGTTTCGGCTTTCTCGGTCGCGCACTGCGCGCGCTGCTGGTTCCGTTCCATCCGGTGCTGCGCTGCTTCGATCCGTGGCTGCCCGACAGTGTGATCCGCGAGCATCAGATGATTCCGGCCGAGCTGAACGAGGTGCTGGCGCGCAGTCAGGTCATCGTCGTGCTGGCCACGGTCACCAGCGAGAGCGAACATCTGCTCGGCGCGGCGGAGTTGGACACCATTTCGCCAGGTGCCCGGGTCGTGCTGGTCAGCCGCGCCGCCGTCGTCGACCTCGACGCGCTGCTGGACCGCGTGGCGGACCAGCGGTTCCTCGCCGCCGTCGACGTGTGGCCCGACGAGCCGCTACCAGCCGACCACCGCGCCCGCGGCATCGAAGGGCTGGTGCTGTCCGCACACCGTGCGGGCGGGATCGCCAGCGCCTTTCATGACATCGGCGAACTGGTCATCGACGACCTGCGGCTGATCAAGGCCGGCCTGCCGCCGGTACGGTCGCAGCTCGCCGCACCGGAGTTGGTGGGCCGGTACCGCAACCGCCCGGTGGGTTGAGTCTCAGCCCGTCACCACACTGAGACCCCACTGCTCCAGCCACGGCCGCACCAATTCGGCCACCGAAAACGTTGCCGGCGTCGAACATCCGGGATTGGGGTCGTTCTGCCGTCCGCCGCGGATGTGGATGCCGACCGCCGCTGCGCCGTCCCGACGAATGAGGTAGACCGGGCCGCCGGAGTCGCCGCACTGACTGGCGGCCAGGAACACCACCTTGCTGTCGGTGACATCGGTGATCTGTCCGCATTCCACCCGGCCGGTCTTCATGCCGAATTTGCACAGCTGCTGGCCGAGCTGCAGTTCGTCGGCGACGCCACTGACCGGCATCGAGGCGGTGATCGCCGCCGTCTGTGGCACCTTGTCGGCTTCGAGGGTGATCAGCCCGATGTCATGGTCTTCGCCGCGGGTACCTTCGCTGACCGTCTGGGTGAACGTGCCCACGGTCACGTACGACTCGGCGGCGGAATTGATGCTGACTTTGCTTGTCTCGCCGGGCTTGTTGCAGTGACCGGCGGTGAGCAACGCCCGCTGGCCGGTGTTGGTGTGCACCAAAAATCCTGCGGTACAGGCCATTCCGCCGGTGCCGTCGGCGTAGCTGACCGCGATCGCGGTGCCCGGGCCGACGGTGGCTGCGGCCGGCAGCGGGAACGGGATGCGGATGGGCGGCTCGGATGCCCGGAGGATCGGTGTCCTGGGGCCGGGCAGGAACATCGCGCACACGAACGAGGCGGCGCTGAGGAGCGCGAAGAACGACAGTCGCCAGCTGTGGAAGCGCCGGTCGCGGGTATGGCGCCAGGAGGCCAGCACCGGCCAGGCCGCCACCACCAGGCACAGTGATGCTCCGGCGGCGAGAGCGATGGTGCGCACCAGCGATGCCTGTGGTGACAGGTTCGCGAAGGCACCGACCATGACGTCGATCTTTCAGGTAAAGCCGAGCGTGCTCAAACCGAGCGCACCGGCTCCGCGTCGACGGCGGGCGGCGGCGTTTCGAACGCCGGCCCGGGGTGCGCGGCATGCTGCTGGCGGTATTTGCGCACCTCATAGATCAGCCCGCACATGCCCAACGCCCCCGTGCACACCGACACCAGCACCAACAGTGGGTTGCCGTCGCCGGCGAATGCGTTGCCCAGGATCACCACGGCGGCGGTGCCGGGCAACAGCCCGGCGACGGTGGCCCAGGTGTAGGGCAGCACCCGTACCGCGGAGGCGCCGGCGGCATAGTTGATCGCCGCGAACGGCACGGCGGGGATGAACCGCAACGACAGGATGGCCAGCCAGCCTCGTTCGCGCAGGCGCTCATCGAGTCGCGCGATCGCCCGCCGGTGATCCAGCCGCTTCAGCCGCCACCCGGTGGCCCGCACCAGCAGCAGCGCCAGCACAGCGCTGGCGGTGCTGGCGCTCACCGCGATGGCCACCCCGAGCGCCGTCCCGAACAGCAGTCCAGCCGCGATGGTGAACGCGGTGCGGGGAAACGGCGCCACGGTCACGACGGTGTGCACGAGCAGGAAGGCGAGCGGAAACCACGGCCCCACCGATCGCGCCCAGTCGCGCATTTCCAGCGCGGTGGGCAGCGGAACCAGCAACGCCACGGCCACCAGGGCTGTGATTCCCACCACGGTGAAAATCAGCCGCAGCCGCGAGGTCTGCCGCACCGCCTCAGCCATCGCCGTCGCGACACCGCGCACGGTATCGACGGTTTTGCAGATGAGGGGGGCCGGCATGATTTCCAAGGGTACGGGGCGCAGGTGAATACCGAGTTGCCCTCGGCTGGCGTTTCGCGGCACACCGCGGTGCAGATAGTCGCACCACGATTCCTCTTTTGCGGTGCAAATCAACTAGCGTAATTTGCGAGTTGCACCCCCTCAGACAACCCCAACAGTGCTGGGAAAACAGGAGCAATCGGTGTCCATTGACGTACCCGAGCTGGCGGACCTGGAACAGGTTCGCGGCCGTTGGCGCAGTGCCGTCGCCGGTGTGCTCTCCAAGAGCACCCGCACCGACCCGGCCGAGTTGGGTGACGAGCCCGAACAGCGCCTGGAAACACCCACCTACGACGGTTTCGTGATCCGGCCGCTCTACACCGCCTTTGATGAGCTTCCGGAACCGCCGCTGCCCGGCCAGTGGCCGTTTCTGCGCGGCGGCGACCCGACCCGCGACGTCAAGTCCGGGTGGAAGGTCGCCGAGGCCTTCCCGCTGCCCGGCCTGGCCGTCGAGGAGGCCAACTCGGCGCTGCTGGCCGCGCTCGGCGAAGGGGTCAGCGCGCTGCTGATCCGGCTGGGGGAGTCGGGGGTGGCTCCGGACCAGCTCGAAGCGCTGCTCGACGGTGTGTACCTGAGCATGGCGCCGGTGATCCTGGACGCGGGGGCTGATTTCGTTGCCGCCGCCGACGTGATGTTGCGACTGGTGGATGCGGTCGACGAGGACCAGCGCGCCACCGTGTCGGTGGATCTGGGCGCCGACCCGCTGACCGCGACGCTCAGCGACCGCACCGCCCCGCCGATCCAGGACGTCGTCACGGTTGCTGGGTGGGCTGCTGGCAAACCCGGGGTGCGGGCCGTCACGGTTGACGGCCCCGCCTTCAACAACGCGGGCGCGACCGCGGCCTGGGAGCTCGCGGCCACCATCGCTGCTGCGGTGGCCTATCTGCGGCTGCTCACCGAATCCGGCCTGTCGGTCCCAGATGCGTTGCGGCAGATCAGCTTCCGGCTCGCCGCCGACGACGACCAGTTCATGACGCTGGCCAAGATGCGCGCCGTGCGTCAATTGTGGGCGCGGGTGGCCGAGGTCGCCGGCGATCCGGACGGAGGCGCGGCGGTGGTGCACGCCGAAACGTCGCTGCCGATGATGACCCAGCGCGATCCGTGGGTGAACATGCTGCGCAGCACGTTGGCGGCCTTCGGCGCGGGTGTGGGTGGGGCGGACACCGTACTGGTGTACGCATTCGACGTGGCCATCCCGGGCGGCTGGCCGGGCACCGCCACCAGCTTCGCGCGCCGCATCGCCCGCAACACCCAGTTGCTGCTGCTCGAGGAATCACACGTCGGCCGGGTGCTGGACCCCGCCGGCGGGTCCTGGTTCGTCGAAGACCTCACCAAGCAGCTGGCCGAGCGGGCCTGGCAGCACTTCCAGTCCATCGAGTCCGAGGGCGGATTCGTCGACGCCCAGGATTTCCTCAAAGGTCAGTTGGACGAGCTCGCCGCAAAACGGGCCGACGACGTCGCGCACCGCCGCATCGCGATCACCGGCGTCAACGAGTTCCCGAACCTCGGTGAAGCGCCGCTGCCGCAAGGTGACTCGCTGGGGCGCGCCGGTCATGTCGTGCGTTACGCGGCCGAATTCGAGGCATTGCGGGATCGTTCCGACGTTTACTTCGCCGAGCACGAGGTGCGGCCACAGGTGCTGTTGCTGCCGTTGGGACCGCTGGCCGAACACAACATCCGTACTACCTTCGCCACCAACCTGCTGGCCTCCGGCGGCATCGAGGCGGTCAATCCGGGACCGCTGGATGCGGCCGGGGTCGCGGGAGCCCTTCAGGAAGTGAGTTCGCTGAAGGCGGTGGTGATCTGCGGCACCGACAAGCGCTACGCCGACGAGGCATCCGAGGTGGTGGCCGCCGCGCGCGACGCCGGCGTCGAGCGGGTGTATCTGGCCGGGCCGGATAAGGCGGTGGCCGAGGCCGAGCACCGACCGGATGAGTTTTTGACTCTGAAAATCAATGCGGTGCAGACACTTTCGGATCTGCTGACTCGATTGGGGGCTTAGCATGACCACGACGGTTCCCTCGATTGGCAGCTTCGCCGACGTCCCACTGGAAGGCGATAAGGACGTACCGAAACCCACCGCGGAGGCGGTGGACGAGTACGTCGAAGCGGCCGCCAAAGCGCACTGGTACACCCCCGACCAGCTGCAGTGGCAGACGCCGGAAGGCATCGACGTCAAGCCCGTCTACATCGCTGAGGACCGCCGGGAGGCCGGGGAGGCCGGCTACCCGCTCAACAGCTTCCCCGGTGAGCCGCCATTCGTGCGCGGGCCGTACCCGACGATGTACGTCAACCAGCCGTGGACCATCCGCCAGTACGCCGGCTTCTCCACTGCGGCGGAGTCCAACGCGTTCTACCGGCGCAACCTGGCAGCCGGCCAAAAAGGTTTGTCCGTCGCCTTCGACCTGGCCACCCACCGCGGGTACGACTCCGACCACCCGCGCGTGCAGGGTGACGTCGGAATGGCCGGTGTGGCAATCGATTCCATTCTCGACATGCGGCAGTTGTTCGACGGCATCGACCTGTCGACGGTGTCGGTGTCGATGACCATGAACGGTGCGGTGCTGCCGATCCTGGCGTTATATGTGGTGGCCGCCGAGGAGCAGGGGGTGCCGCCGGAGAAGCTGGCCGGCACCATCCAGAACGACATCCTCAAAGAGTTCATGGTGCGCAATACCTACATCTATCCGCCCAAGCCGTCCATGCGGATCATCTCCGACATCTTCGCCTACACCAGCGCCAAGATGCCGAAGTTCAACTCCATCTCGATCTCCGGCTACCACATCCAAGAGGCCGGGGCCACCGCCGATTTGGAGCTGGCCTACACGCTGGCCGACGGCGTCGAGTACATCAAGGCAGGCCTGGACGCTGGGCTGGACATCGACAAGTTCGCCCCGCGGCTGTCCTTCTTCTGGGGCATCGGGATGAACTTCTTCATGGAGGTGGCCAAGCTGCGGGCCGGGCGGCTGCTGTGGAGCGAACTGGTCGCCAAGTTCGACCCGAAGAGCGCCAAATCGCTGTCGCTGCGCACCCATTCGCAGACCTCGGGCTGGTCGCTGACGGCGCAGGACGTGTTCAACAACGTGGCCCGCACCTGTATCGAGGCAATGGCCGCCACCCAGGGCCACACCCAGTCGCTGCACACCAACGCCCTGGACGAGGCACTGGCGCTGCCCACCGACTTCTCCGCGCGCATCGCCCGCAATACCCAGCTGGTGCTGCAGCAGGAGTCGGGCACCACCCGGCCGATCGACCCGTGGGCAGGTTCGTACTACGTGGAGTGGCTGACCCATCAGCTCGCGCAGCAGGCCCGTGCCCACATCGAAGAAGTTGCCGAGCACGGCGGCATGGCCCAGGCGATCGGCGAAGGCATCCCCAAGCTGCGCATCGAGGAAGCCGCCGCGCGAACCCAGGCCCGCATCGACTCCGGCCAGCAGCCGGTGATCGGGGTGAACAAATACCAGGTAGAAGAGGACCAGGAGATCGAGGTCCTCAAGGTGGAAAACAGCCGGGTGCGTTCGGAGCAGCTGGCGAAGTTGAAGGATCTGCGGGCGAACCGGGACGCTGAGGCGGTCGAGGCGGCACTGGCCGAGCTGACCCGGGCGGCGTCGGCGTCCGGGCCTGCGGGTGAGGACGGGTTGGGCAACAACCTCATGGCACTGGCGATCAACGCGGCCCGGCACAAGGCCACCGTGGGGGAGATCTCCGACGCCCTGGAGAAGGTCTACGGGCGCCACCAGGCTGAGATTCGCACCATCGCGGGGGTCTACCGCGACGAAGTTGGAAAGGCGCCCAACATCGCTGAAGCCACTGAACTCGTCGAAAAGTTCGCCGAGGCCGACGGCCGCCGGCCCAGGATCCTGATCGCCAAAATGGGCCAGGACGGCCACGACCGCGGACAGAAAGTGATCGCCACCGCGTTCGCAGACATCGGGTTCGACGTCGACGTGGGTTCGCTGTTCTCCACCCCCGAAGAAGTGGCCCGGCAGGCTGCCGACAACGACGTGCACGTGGTCGGGGTGTCCTCGCTGGCTGCGGGACACCTGACGCTGGTGCCGGCGCTGCGCGACGCGCTGGCCGAGGTGGGGCGCTCCGACATCATGGTGGTGGTCGGCGGGGTAATCCCGCCCGGAGATTTCGACGAGCTGTACGAGGCCGGGGCTGCGGCGATCTTCCCGCCGGGGACGGTGATCGCGGACGCGGCAATCGGGTTGCTGCAGAAGCTGGGCGAACGCCTGGGATACGAACTAAGCGAATGACCTGAGGATTCCGCTTCGCGCGGTGGCTGGAAAGTGCACTGCCACTTGAGTTTTGGCGAAATTCATACTGGCTCCAGGCAAAGGCGCGCCGAGCGTAATAAGTCGGTCGACGCAGACCGAGCTTGCGCTCTGGACTAGAGCGGGTTTGATATGCGGCGGAGCTGCTTTGACAGCCTGTGCCCACTGTCTGATTCGCGCATGGAATCGCCCACTTGAAGGCCGTTGGTCAATTAGATTGGCTGAATGCGTGCTGCCTTCACCCGCGTCAGCAGGCAGCGCGGAATTGTCGGCGCCGCCGATGGATGCGCGTCGGGGAACCCGACATTGGAAGGCCGCGAGCCTGGTCCGGATGTCACGAGGACGGCGAAGAGGAGACAGCGTGTATTCATACTTCTGACGCTGTGGGTGCTAGCCTGCACAACTTTCCACGTGTTTGTTGTGATGTCGGTCTATTCCAATGTAGTCGTATTGCTGCAGTACTATGCTATCAATTATAAATACGGATTTGTACGCCGTGGTTTAGCCGGTGAGTTGATCCGAATATTTCCTGAGCACAACTACTTTGATGTCGCATATGCGATTCTGTGGGCTTCAGCGATAACGTGGCTGATCTGCTTGGCGTTCTTCGTCTGGCTTGTCTTGAAGCCCAACCGAGGCTCAGAGCGGCGGAGGATGCTGGCTCTACTGGTTCCCGTCCTGCCCTTCTCGGTTTCCTACCTGGTATATAACGCGCATCCCGAAATATGGGGCATGTCTGCTCTCGTCATATTCAGTATCGCCGTTCGAAGTGCTGGCAGCCGCCGGTCGAGGGTCATCTACTGCGTGATCTACGGTGCGACCGGAGCAGTCTTCACCTTGATCCATGAAGCCATGGCGGTGCAGTTCGCCCTCGGCGCAGTCCTTGCGATAACCGTTCTTGCGAAAGACACTACGAGCGCGGCGAAGCGCCTACTCAGTCTATTAGCCGTAGGACCAGGCCTGTTGGCGCTGGTTTTTGTGGCGATGCTGGGTCGTCGTGATACCGCGACGTCTTTGTGTACTCAAATTCCACATGGACTGGTTGACGATCCCGTAGGGACATACGATGCCCCCCATCGAAGCCTGAGTTTTTTATTCGGTCAGTTTCAACATCAGTCGGATTTCCACGACTGGGTGTGTACGAAGACCATGCCGTTTTTTTACATGGATATTTTTGACGGTGCTAGGGTGGTGGCGTCCTATGGACTGCCTAAGCTTTTCGCTTCACTGGTCCTTGGTATCGCTATATTGTTTCTGACATTGTCGGCTGTCCGCTATGTATGCGGAGTTTCTGCCCGTTCATTTGCCCAAGAAATTTACAATGATCGTCGGATGGTGTTGCTCAGCATAGCACTCCTGCTTCCGCTTTTCGTGACCGCCGTTGATTGGACGCGTTGGTATACCGTCATTGCTCTGGACATAACCACTGTTTATATTCTTTATGCGATTGAGAGACCTGAAATCGATCAGAGGGTGACCCGACGTGACTGGCAGGTATTCGTCGCAGCTGTCGTCGTCTTTGCGGCCATACCTTTCGGCAACCTCAACAACGTTGACTCGTAGTCAGGCTCAGTGCTCGTAGCTTGTGGCGGGCAGTCTGGGGATCGCACGTGCCCACCCCGGGATGGCCGTCCCGAACCAGCCTCGCGATATGGGATTCTGGAGAACCGACAAGAACCCGTCCAGGCAGTCAGCCGTCGTGGGAAGGCTAAACCGTGACCGTTCCCCATCTCGCTCGCGTCCCGGCAAGTAAGTGATGTCGCCAACTGGCAGCTCCGTGACGGAGCTATCCGAAGCGATCCGAGGAGGCGACCGCGCAGCCCTGCCGCGGGCCATCACACTGCTGGAATCGACGCGCGCCGACCATCGAGAGCGGGCGCAACAACTGCTGCTGGAACTGCTGCCCGATTCCGGCAATGCCCATCGGGTCGGCATCACCGGCGTGCCGGGGGTGGGTAAGTCCACCAGCATCGAAGCCCTGGGCATGCATTTGATTGGACAGGGCCACAAAGTGGCGGTGTTGGCTGTCGATCCGTCCTCAACGCGGACCGGTGGCTCAATTCTGGGCGACAAGACCAGGATGGCGCGCCTGGCAGTGCACCCCGATGCCTACATCCGGCCGTCTCCCACGTCGGGGACTCTGGGCGGCGTGGCAAAGGCGACCCGGGAAACGGTTGTGTTGTTGGAGGCAGCCGGTTTTGACGTGATCCTGATCGAAACCGTGGGCGTCGGCCAGTCCGAGGTTGCAGTGTCCAACATGGTCGACACGTTCGTGTTGCTGACGCTGGCGCGAAGTGGGGATCAGTTGCAAGGTATCAAAAAAGGCGTGCTGGAGCTGGCCGATATCGTGGTGGTCAACAAAGCCGACGGTGCCCACCTCAAGGATGCGCGGATGGCCGCGCGCGAACTCTCCGGAGCCATCAGGCTGATCTATCCGCGCGAAACCCTGTGGCGGCCACCGGTTCTGACCATGAGTGCGATGGAGGAAACCGGCCTGGCCGAGTTGTGGCAGACCGTGGAGAAGCACCGCGACGTACTCACCGAGGCCGGCAAGTTCGAGGCGCGTCGTCGCGACCAGCAGGTGGACTGGACCTGGCAGATGGTGCGGGACACGGTGCTGGACCGGGTTTTGTCCAACCCGGAGGTGCGCAGGATCCGCCCCGACGTCGAGCGGCAGGTGCGCGACGGTGAGCTGACCCCCGCTCTAGCCGCCCAGCAAATACTTGAGATCGCGACGACTTAACAGATCGGTAAATATGTCCGGGTTTGCCGGTGGGCAGTTAGACGGGTGAAGTAAATTCAGATTCGTGACGGTAGACATCGGAGTCGATCGACGCGCTGTTCCTTCCCACGATGCCCCTGACGCAGGGCATGGTGTGTTCGGCGCCGCGGACTCCCACTTCGGATGCGTCGTTCGTGCTTTCTCTACCATGTGGCCCGGTCACCGCTTCGGCGGCGGCGCGTTGGCGGTCTATTTGGACGGGCAACCCGTCGTCGACGTGTGGAAGGGCTGGGCGGACCGGGACGGCAAGGTGCCGTGGTCGGCTGACACCGCGCCGATGGTGTTCTCGGCCACCAAAGGCATGGCCGCCACCGTCATCCACCGACTCGCTGACCGCGGCCTGATCGACTACGAGGCACCGGTCGCCGAGTACTGGCACTCGTTCGGCGCCAACGGCAAGGCCGACATGACGGTTCGCGAGGTGATGAAGCACACCGCCGGCCTGTCGGGCCTGCGCGGAGCCACCCAGGCGAACATCTTCAATCATGTCGAGATGGAGGAACGGCTCGCAGCGGCGGCGCCGGGACGGCTGCTGGGTCAACCGGCCTACCACGCGTTGACCTTCGGTTGGCTGATGTCGGGACTGGCCCGCGCAGTCACCGGCAAGGACATGCGGGCGCTGTTCCGCGAGGAACTCGCCGAACCGCTCGGTACCGACGGCTTTCACCTGGGCCGTCCGCCGGCCGGCTCACCCACCCGGGCCGCCGAAATTATCATGCCCCAGGACATCGCCGGCGCCCCGATCGTCAACTGGGGGATTCAGAAGATCGCCAATCACTTCTCCGGCGGGTACCGCTCCATGTATTTCCCGGGAGTCATCGCCTCGGTGTCGGGGAACATGTCGATGCTGGACGCCGAGATCCCGGCTGCCAACGGCGTGGTCACCGCACGAGCTCTCGCCCGGATGTACGGTGCGATCGCCAACGGGGGAGAGGTCGACGGCACCCGGTTCCTGTCCCGGCGGCTGGTCGCCGGGCTCACTGGTGAGCGGGTCGTGCAGCGGGACCGGAACATTTTCGTGCCCATGGCATTTCACCTTGGATATCACGCACTGCCCATCGGCAACGTGATGCCGGGCTTCGGCCACGTAGGCCTGGGCGGGTCAGTCGGCTGGAGCGACCCGGAATCGGGTCTGGCGATCGCGGTAGTGCACAACCGGCTGCTCACGCCATTGGTGTTGACCGACCACGCTGCGTTCGTCGCTCTGGCGGCGCTGATTCGTCAAGGTGCTGCGAAGGCACGCAAGCGGGGGTATCGGCCGGTGCACGGGTTGGGCGCTCCGTATTCGGAGCCGGGTGCGGTGGCGGGGTAGGGCTACCCGAGGTTTTCGAAGGCGCCGATCTTCTCCAGGGTTACCGCGAGCGGGTCGGCGCCGTCGTGTACGCGGCGCTCCCAGTCGATAGTCCAGCCGACAGCGTCGTGGAAGCGGAGCCGGTTGCGCCAGCCGAGTTCACGCTGCGCCTTGGTCGCGTCGAGGGCCAGCAGATTCGCTTCGTGCGGATGTTCCCCGGGCTGGTTGTCCCAGTGGGCGCCGCCGCCCCACAGTTCGGCGGCGAGTGTCGCAACCTGGCCGACCTCGACGAAGCTGTCCCGGCCGGGGCCGATGTTCCATTGGTCCTGGCCTTTTGCGCCGTCGGACAGCAGGGCCTCCGCGATGACCAGGTAGCCATTGAGGCAGTCCAGGACGTGCTGCCAAGGCCGCACTGCCTGGGGGAAACGCAGCAGGGGTGGTCGTCCGCCCGCGTAGGCGCGCACCAGGTCCGGCATCAGCCGTTCGGGGCTGACGTCGCCGCCACCGATTACGTTGCCGCCGCGAGCGATAGCCGTAGGGCAACCGGGATAGCTGCGGACCCATGACTGCGTGAGCAGGTCGGCCATCGCCTTGGAGGCGCTGTACGGGTCATCGCCGCCGAGTGGGTCGGTCTCGACGTAGCCGGCCTCCTGGTTGATGTTGCGGTAGACCTTGTCGGTGGTGACGACGACATGGGCGCGCACCGACGGCGTTTTCGTCACTGCCTCAAGCACGTTGAGGGTGCCCATCGCGTTGGTCTCGTAGGTGTAGCGCGGGTCCCGATAGGACTCGCGCACCTGCGATTGCGCGGCCATGTGTATGACGACATCGGGGGCGGTGGATCGGATCGCGGCGGTGGTTGCCTGCGCATCGCGGATGTCGACTCGGTGATCGGTGAGCAGTTGCCTGGTCAGCGCGGCCTGCTCGAAGAGGCCGCCTGGGGGGGCGTCGAGAGCCAGGCCGGAGACCGTATGGCCGCGGCTGCGCAGCAACAGGATCAGCCATGGACCTTTGAAGCCGGTGTGACCCGTGATCAGGTAGTGCATCAGCTAATTGTGCGTACGGGCTCAGGTGCGCGAATCACTCCATCTGGCCGCGTGCGGGCGGATCGATATGTCCCAGTGATGAAGGTCCCCTTGTTCCGTTGTGAGCGGCGAACTGATCATATTAAAAGACCAGCGGGGCTACCCGTGGGTCCTAGCCGGGTGCGGCCCAAATCCGATCGCTTGTTGCAGTGTCGCTACGATCGGCACGACAGATCGAGGTCGCACAGGCCGGAACGTCGCCGTATTTGGCCCCCTTCGGGTCGTGTGTGTACTCCGCACCTTTGAACAGCCACCGGTCGAGCACTAGGAAGCGTCCTACCCACACGATGCCGAAACCAATGACCTGCGCACACAGCACAGCTGCGCCCCGAACGACAGTTGCATGGTCAGCAATTAGCCGTTCGACCAAGTAGGTAAATGCGGTAGCCAGTGAAACGCCTAGCATTACGGCGAACCAGAATACAAGTATCTGCCTGTGAAGTTCTCGTCCCGAACGGTCCCGCCAAACCAAGTGCCTATTTGCGAAAAAATTCGGGACCGCAGCGATGGAGGCGGCTAAGACAGAAGCCGTGACGTAATCGTCGAGCCAGCGGCCCAACAGCAGGAGTAGACCTTGTCCAACGGGAAGAAAAGCTAGCGAAACCCACGCATACCGTAGCTTCCTGCGGATCGCCTCAGGTAGCGAGTAGGAAGCTACACCCGACGGCCACAGGTTCATGTGGATTGAAATTAGTTGTCAACGAGGCTGCTCGGGCGGGAATCACAGAATTAGTCGGCGAGAGCACTGACGAGATGAACCCGGTGAAAGCGCTGACGGAAGTCTGTACGGCACAACTTCGCCGACGTGCACCTCTCGTTCGGCGAGGGCTCGGGAGCGATGTGCTGTGAGGTGGCTGCGGTCAACACGACTATTTGCCAACAGTTAATGATTTACACTAACGCCACTGGTAAGTTCTCGGCTTGCTGTCGTGACGATCTGAGCATTTCGTTATCCGGCTAGCGGCACCAGCTAATTACAGTATGTCTAGATGCGTCACCGTCGATCTGCCACTGTCGATGAACGGGGATGGAGTACAGGATGCAACGGATGGCGAGGCAAATAACCATTAACCGTCGGTGCTTGCGGCTCAGATACAGCAATCGGGCTGCAAGTTCTTACAAGTGATTTTCTATATCTGTTCGTCCGCGCCGGTCATTACATTAACTACCGCAAGCCCCCGTAGTGACTCGGCTCTCATTGCGCCCCGCAAATAGTTTAGCCGGCCTTTCTTGTCACGAGATTCCGCAAATCTTGATTCGATGTAGCCCTGCGCAGCGGTCAAAGGCTCGAGTCCATGACATAAGCTGGCTTTTACGAAAAATGCGTTGTTACCTGCCGTATTGCTCCCGATGAAGTCATAGCCTTTCGACAGCGCGAGATGGCACAATGCACCCAGGGAGGCACCGTAATAGAGGTTGCCATGCAAACCCCAGCGATTGAACTTTGGGTCGTAGGGAATGGTGATCGCACGGTCCCGTCCGAAAACACTATTGTATTCGACGATGACGACAGCCGGGTCAATCACCGTAATGGCCTGCCAGACCCAGTAGTCGTTACCGTCGATATCGATATGCAAGATTCCAACTTCGCCAGCGAAACCATGATTGAGAAGCAATTGATTGATGTTCTCGGCGGTAACAAAAGCGCAGGCGCTCTGTAAGTCATATTTCCAGGAAATCTCGTCGCGACGGATCGCATCAATATTGCGTTGCGACCCATCCATCACCAAACCCCGCCAGTTGTTGTTAATCAACAAGAAACGAGTGTTTGCTTCAGTGTAGGTTTCGACGCCGAACTCGACAAAAGATTGATTTATCCCTGGCAGGCGTTGTATTAACCACTGGATGATGCCATCGTCGCCCCATTGGCTGAACACCGAAAACTCAACTTCAGCAAGATTGCGGACGGCTGGCTTGTCGCGCACCACCCAAGAGAGTTGCCGACCCACTAGGGCCTTTAACTTCTCGTCTTCCGCAGTCCCCACTGTCTCTCCTGCTGCTCGTATTCGATGGTTGCTCATTGAGCATGTCGGTCACTAAGGGTTATCGTAGGACGCGCCGACCCCGGTGTGCACGAGCGATGTTCCGTGCGTCCAGGCACAACTGGTGCGGTCGCCGCCCGGCAACTGAGTAGCCACGCGAAACGCTTAGGTTCTACCAGGGTTCGGCCTGGCCAAATATGGAACCTCCTAGGCGGAAGCGACCATCCTCGGCGAGCTGTCGACTTGTATCGGATGGAGCCGTCGAGCAGCGGAATATCACGTGCGAGTTGTACTGAGACATCTAACCGAATCCCGACGACAAGACGGCTGGTCGACTGCACATCGCTGAATACCGTTAGCGGGCGGAGTCGACGCCGCATGGACATCCTTGAAACAGTTTATGATCTCTATCTCGTGTGTATGCCCCGGCTTGACACAGGTACCGTTCGCCGTTCGACGCAGGGGGCGTTCGGCACTCTCTACTAGTCGTGCGACGTCGCGGTGCCAGCCACGACAAATCCCCGTTCGGAGGTCGGTTACGTTGCTAAGATGACGCGGTTGACGCGATTGAGGCACCTGGCGCCTCGGCGGGCCGACTGCCTGGGTCTTGCTACTGCAGATCATAGGTGGTCTATCGGGGTGCACCAGGCCTCGCCATATCGAGTTGAAGCGGGATAGGAGCCAGTCGACATGCAAGCGCTCGTCGGTCGAGATCTTGGCCAGGACAAGCACCGGGTTCGCTTCTGGCTCGCAGAAGATGCACACAGTGTGCCGCGCACGTCACGGCACGGCCAGTTCGGAAGGCTTGCCCACCTTGTGTGGCTGGAAGTCTCTCGTCGTGGTTATTCAGAACTTGCGAAGCCGGCTAGTTTTGGCAACGTTTTCTCTATCCGGCGGCGACCCGGTGCCCGCGACATCAGCAACCTTGCGGTGCAGCGTCGGTCGGTGTTGTCGCAACGTCCCCATGTTCTGACAAGTCCGATTGTTAATGCATCTGTCAAATAAGGATCGCCGTCTTGAGTCAGTATCAGATACCTATATATCGACCCGACTTAAATGGCAATGAAAAGAAGTATGTCACCGAGTGCTTAGACACTTCGTGGATCTCTTCGCGCGGTCTTTTCGTCAACGAATTCGAGGCGCGTTTTGCCGCGCGAATCAACGTCGAGCATGCTGCGTCCGTATGTAATGGCACGGCCGCACTCCACGTGGCGTTGATGGCTCTCGGTATCGGACCAGGCGATGAGGTCATCGTTCCGACGCTGACTTACATCGCCGCGGTGAACGCGATTGCCTACACGGGTGCGACTCCTGTATTCGCCGACTCTCTGCCGTCTACTTGGCAGATTGATCCTGAAGACATCCGCCGCCACATAACGGCGCGCACCCGCGCCATTATGCCGGTACACCTCTACGGGCAATCATGCGATATGGATTCGATCATCGCCATTGCCAACGAGCACCGACTATTCGTGGTGGAAGATTGCGCCGAGGCCTTTGGTGCGCTGTACAAGGGCCGTCACGTCGGCACCTTCGGCGATGTAGCAACATTCAGTTTCTTCGGTAATAAGACCATCACTACCGGTGAAGGTGGAATGGTGGTATCCAACGATAAGACGCTCATTGAACGAGTGCGACACCTCAAAGGCCAGGGTTTGGCTGCGCATCGCGAGTACTGGCACGACGTGGTGGGCTATAACTATCGCATGACGAATATAGAGGCTGCTCTGGGGCTTGCGCAGCTGGAGCGCGCCGACGATTTTATTACGCGTAAGCGCAATTTAGCCGAGCGTTACATTGCCGCCCTAAGCCACTTGCCTATCGAAGTGCACAGAGAAGCACCGGATACTTTTCACAGCTATTGGATGTTTTCCATCCTCGTCGATCAATCTGAGCAGCGCGACGCATTGCGCATGCATCTCGCGGACGCAGGAATTGAAACGCGACCGCTGTTCTATCCAGTGCATACTATGCCCATGTATGCCCGGAATTATCGCAAGCACAGAGTAGCGGAAGATCTGGCCTGGCGTGGAATTAATTTGCCCAGCTGGCCTGGACTGCAGCCGCAACACGTGGAGCAGATTGCCAAGGAAATCGACAATTTCTACTCCAATGCCACGTGATCTATTAATCGCGGGGTCCAGCGGGCAGGCCAAGGAGGTCGCGCAATTAGCCCGGCGCATCGACCCTATGGGGGCGAGGTGGTCGCACATTCGATATGTCACGGATAGGGCTGCCGAACTAGGTACAAGCCTGCTATATGGTCAGGTAGAGCTATTAGACGAGCAACTGTTGCATCGAGACGTTGAAGCTGACGTAGTAATAGGTGCGGGCAAGCCCACTTTGCGCCGTAGTATCGCGCATAAGTTCCTCGCCAACCCGGTGCTGAGATTTCCAAACCTCGTCCACCCGTCGCTGGACATCGATCTAAGTATAGTCCGACTAGGCCGAGGCAACATAATTACTCAGGGTACGGTCATGACCTGTGATATAGAGATTGGCGATTTCAATTTATTCAATTGGAACTGCACCGTGGGCCACGACGCTCGGATTGGCTCCTTCAACGTGATCAATCCTGGAGCCGCAATATCCGGTCGTGTTGCGCTCGGCGATGCGTGTCTGTTAGGCACCGGTTCTCGAATTCTGGAGACGTTAAGCATTAGCTCAGAGACTGTCATCGGCGCGGGAGCCGTTGTCACACGGTCGATCGTGAATCCCGGTGTATATATGGGGGTCCCGGCTCGCCTTCAAGGCATGCCGCTATGAAGATCGGCGTCCTAGGGCACAAATTCATCGAGTGGGAGGGGGGCATCGACTTCCTGCGGACAATCTGCGAAAGTTTGGCGGCAGCAGACCGAGCGGCTGAGTTGCATGTTCTCGTTCCCACACATGGACCACGCGTCGCCGTTCAAGCACTTGAACTAAGAATATACCGTATGGCTAAACGACTTCGGGGACAGCAAATTGCGACTCAGCGGACGCCGGATTTGCGTAATTTATACGCCTCGGCCCCTGATGCGCGCACGACAGTCGCAGTTCACCGAATAGACCTAGGTAGTACTGCTATTCGCCGTGCCTTCAGAGATTTGCAACTCGAGATACTGTTGCCCTCTTTCGAAACTCTAGCATTCGGTGACGAGATTCCCTGGCTGGGTTATCTGTACGATATGCAGCACAAATACCTGCCGCATTTCTTTTCACCGCAAGAGCTAACGCAACGAGACTTAGCTATGGGGCGCATGCTGCGAGAAGCCAAGGCAGTAATAGTGAACTCTCGCAGCGTAGCCACTGACGTGCGGACCTACTTCCCAGGCGCTTATGCGCAAGTCTTAGCACTTCCCTTTAGCGCGGCCCCTCAGCCGGACTGGTTCCAACTCGACCCGCAGATTGTTTGCGCGAAGTACTCGGTTCGCCCCAACTACTTTGTAATCTGCAATCAGTTCTGGAAACACAAGGATCATGGCACGGCCTTTAAAGCGTTTGCATCCCTGGCCCGACTTTATCCGGAGCTCCAATTGGTCTGCACCGGGGATACATCTGACTATCGTGACCCTCAGTACTTTCCCGGGCTGCAGCAACTACTGAGCGAACTAGGCATTGAAGACCGGGTCGCAATCCTGGGCCGCATCCCAAAGCCAGATCAAATCGCACTTGTACGCGGTTCAGTGGCACTAGTACAGCCCACGATGTTTGAGGGCGGGCCAGGTGGTGGTGCTGTCTATGATGCGGTTGCGCTAGGCATACCCTGCATTGTGTCTGACATACCAGTCAACCTGGAGATCAACGAGTCCGAGGTGCGTTACTTTAAGTCACGGGATTCAGCATCTTTACTCGAGGTCATGTGTCAGAGCTACGCCGAGTCCGCCGCGTCGAGCCCGCCCGATGCGGCCGAACTAGTTGCCCGAGGGCGAAGACGCCGGAAGGAATGTGGCAACGTCCTCATGCAAGCCGCAGTGGCTGTCATTGAGCAGCGGCCGGCACCTTGATTTCGAAGAAAGTCCACTGAGCGTGAGGGGGTCGCACCCTTACGGCCTCGGTTTACCGGTGATATTCCGTCCGTGAGCGGTGCAAACGATAGGACCCATTCGATGTCTGCAGACTGTGCTTCCACACCGGATGATCCGATCATGCGCCCACCGCAACATATGCCATCATCGACACCACCCGACGGCGCCGAAACGACAGTCGCCGCGCGAAGTCCCACCGACGAGACTTCAAATGCACGACCACGGACGTTGGCGCTCCTCTCAGCGATCGCGTGCACGGTCTTTGGTGTCAAACTCATCGTGATCGCCACTCTGGGTTCGACGATGCCGTTGTTTGACCAATGGGATGGTGAAGCGGTTAAAACCTACCTGCCTTACTTGCACGGCACGTACTCTATTGGTGATTTGTTTGAACCCCACAACGAACATCGAATTGTATTCACACGGCTTTTGACGCTAATTCATCTGGAGCTAGCGGGCGAGTGGAACACTCACATGGAAATGATTTTCTGTGCCGTCATTCATGCTTTCTTAGTCACTTGGCTTTGCGCTTTACTGATTCCGCTTGTTGCGCCGAGGCGACATATGCTTTTTGCTTGCTTCATTGTGGTAGTGTTTACACTTCCACTAGGATACGAGAACACTCTGTTAGGGTTCAATTTTCATTTCTATCTGACCCTGCTGTTCGGACTCGCGGCCATTGCTACGTTTGCCTCAGCAGCTCCTTTCACGTGGCGTTGGTTCATTGGATTAGCCGCCGCGATCCTCAGCTACTTGTCGTTCTCTTCGTCAGGCATTGCTGCGATTGTTACCGCCGCAGTACTCGTCACCTTGCAGCTAGTGACAAAGGTGAGAGAACGGTGCAATCGTGAGTTTTTGGGCGTGACCGTCATCGCGTTGATCGGTATAGGCATGCTGCTGTGGGAAATTTCCGTCGTAAATGCGTCTGGTACGCCCTCGAATGTAACCCCTCTAGGGTTCCTCTTGGGACTTCTCTTTCTTGCCGGTCCCACAATTTTAGGAATAATCGGTATTCAAGGTCCAGCTATATGGTTCTGCCGAAATACAATGATCAATCGGCCGCCGTCCCATGATCGGGCATGGGTTGCGGTGGGCATTACCGCCTGGGTAGCTATCCAGCTGGCAATAGTTGCATATGGTCGAGGGACTGCTATCGGAGTGCGGTATATGGATATGCTACTTCCCGTCTATCCAGTCGCGTTCGTAGCGGTATTTTTGATAGCTGATCATATATCTAGTGATCGCCTGAAGCGGTACGCGAGAACGGGTGCCGTAGCGTGGGTTTTCGTTACGGTAGTGTTGATTACGGCTCTGGGCTACTATATGGCCATCCTTCAGGCGATTGATTGGAATAAGTCTGCTCGACAACAGGCAAGTAATGCTAGAGCGTACATGGCAACACACAGCCGCGAATCACTAAAGGTGAGAGATCATAGTTATCTGGTTGACGTCACTTTCCCCAACCTTGACGAATATGCGTGGATTCTTGATGATGCCGATGTTAGGGCAATAATGCCGCCAGAAATCCGGCCAGTTGACGCCGACAATATGAGTGCGCGCAAGCACTTGTTGCTTGAGGGGGCGCTCGCTAGCGCCACGGCTAGTAGCGTTCGCTTTGTGTTGGGCCTCGGACCGGCACTCGTTGCGTTAGGTGTAGGTTTATTTTTTTCGCTCGCGGCCCGCGGTACTTTGTACGCCCGCGGCGAGTCCCAGAGCCTGAGCGCACCCGGATCTCGAGTCGAATCGGTCTAATCCCCATTTCAGCTGATGGTGCGGGCCACCGAGATGTAGGGCACCTGCAGGCGGCAGCGCGCCTCGGGCGGCGTCCGGTGGGTCTTCGCGCTCCACTAGGGCCGTTCTGCGCAAGTTGGTCGTTTACTGTCGCACTGTACTTGCGTGCTCTAAATACCAGGCCACGGTGGCCTCGACACCCGTGCGAAGGGTGATTTCGGGTTGCCAACCGGCCTCCCGGAGCACTGAGACATCTAGGACCTTGCGCGGTGTGCCGTCGGGTTTGGTTGTATCCCAACGGGTTTCGCCGGTATAGCCTACCGCTGCGGCCACCAGGGTGGCGATCTCACTGATCGTGTAGTCGACGCCGGTGCCGACATTGACCTGCTCAGGCCCATCGAAGTTCTCAAGCAGGAACAGACACGCACTTGCCAGGTCATCGACATGCAGCAATTCGCGACGGGGAGTTCCGGTACCCCAATTGGTCACTTCCGGTGCACCGCTCGCTTTCGCGTCTTCATATCTGCGGATCAGAGCCGGCAGCAGATGGGAGCCTGATGGCGAAAAATTATCGCCAGGCCCGTAGAGGTTGGTCGGCATCGCCGAAATCCACGGCAGACCGTGTTGTCGCCGTACCGCCTGGACCTGGATGATGCCGGCGATTTTCGCTATCGCGTACGCGTCGTTTGTGGGTTCTAGGGGTCCGGTGAGAAGGGCGCTTTCTGGGATGGGCTGCGGGCTGAACTTCGGGTATATGCATGAAGATCCGAGAAACAACAAGCGCGGTACCTGCGCGGCGACGGCAGCATCGAGAAGATTGACCTGAATCTGCAAGTTCTCGGAAAGAAAATCGGCGGGGTACGTGCTGTTAGCCATGATGCCGCCGACCCTGGCTGCGGCATCGATGACGACGTGGGGTTTGGCTTCCTGAATGAAGTCAAATGTTGCGGCTCGATCGGTCAAATCGACGTCGCCGCGTGAGCGAAGGATCAAGTTGGTGAAGCCTTCATCGGTGAACTTCCGCACCAAGGCCGATCCGACCAGCCCGCGGTGACCTGCGATATAAACCGGGACGGCACGGTCAAGCACGCCGACAGCGGTGTTTGCGCTCATGTCCGACCAGAGAGCACTGGTTTGTCGATCCACGGTTTGCCTTCATACTCGAGCGCAGCGATGTCGGCGTCCACCATGATTCGTGCCAGCTCGCCGGTATGGACCGAAGCCCGCCACCCGAGAGCGTCGGCTGCCTTGGAAGCATCACCGATCAGCGAGTCGACTTCGGTCGGCCTCAAATATCGCTCGTCGAACTTGACATGGTCCTGCCAGTCCAGACCGGCATGCGCAAAGGCTGTCTGGGCAAATTCCTGTACCGTGTACCCCCGACCAGTGGCCAATACATAGTCATCCGGCTCTGACGCCTGGAGCATTCGCCACATTCCTTCGACATACTCAGGTGCGTAGCCCCAGTCACGAACGGCATCGAGGTTGCCCATGTAGACCTCAGACTCTATGCCGGCTTTGATGCGTGCTACCGCTCGCGTGATTTTACGAGTGACGAATGTTTCGCCACGACGCGGTGATTCGTGATTGAACAAGATGCCGTTGACCGCGAACAACCCGTAGGCCTCGCGGTAATTCCGTGTCACCCAGTAGGAGTAGACCTTTGCCGCGCCGTAGGGGGAGCGTGGATAAAACGGTGTCAGCTCGTTCTGCGGGGGTGGCGACGCACCGAACATCTCCGATGAAGAAGCTTGATAGAACCGGCATTGCACCCTCGAGAGTCGCACCGCTTCCAGCAAACGCATGGATCCGGTGCCGGTGGTATCGCCAGTGTGCACCGGCTCGTCGAAGCTGACCCGCACATGGGACTGCGCCGCAAGGTTGTAGACCTCGTCGGGTTCGATCGTGCTCAGCAGGGTCACCAGGCGGGTCCCATCAATCAGGTCACCGTAGTGCAGGAACAATCGTGCACCCGATTCATGGGGGTCGACATACAGATGGTCGATCCGCGATGTGTTGAACGTCGAAGCCCTGCGGATGAGCCCGTGCACCTCATAGCCTTTGCTGAGCAACAGTTCGGCGAGATATGAACCATCCTGTCCCGTGATTCCGGTGATCAGGGCTCGTTTCATCGGATTCCTCAACGTTTGATGGCGGCGTCCCGCACCCATTGTTGCTGTAGCCGCCGCGTTACCGGCGCTGACTCATCCTAGTTGGTGACACCGAGCTGCCGGTCACGATTGCCACCTCGTGCCACTGGTGCGTCGTTCGGCCGCGCAGCAGGACGATCTGGCGAATTGCGCTGTGCGCAGGGGTTATCTTCCTGCGGATCAAGTCCGAGGCAAACTCACTGGTCTGTTCGGCTCTTCACCGCACACTTCTCAGTTTGGGTCGTCTGAGGCGTGCGATCCTCCGGTCGAGCAATTCCAAAGCCGACGCCTTGACGTATAACGGCAATCGTTTTTCCATCTCTCGATCCCGGCCGTTGCTGAGCCCGGAAACGTCGTTGAAGTCCGCGACGACGATATCCATGTATTGGATGTCTAACGCAGGATTCGAGAAGCAACGGATGTTGAAATCCCAGTCCGCCCAGAGCTTGTAGCGCAGGTTGTAGGGGCCGATCCCGGCAAAGAGCCGGCGTCGGTAGAACATCGACTGATGGCAGATGTTCTTCTCGAAGAGTAGGCGGTCGAGGTCGAAGGGCCCGGCATAGCGGGAGGAGGTGGATCGCATCAGCACGTCGCCGTACACCAGGTCGCTGGTCTCGTGCTGGCCAATGTACGCAGCGACTTTGGCCAGTGTCTGCTCGTCGTGCAAGGTGTCGTCGCCGCCCAAGAAGAACACCCATGATCCGGTGGATTTTTCGACGCCGCGGTTCATCGCATCGTAGACGCCATCGTCGGGGTCGCTCTGAATCACCAGACGCTGCGACAATTGGGGCCGGAAACCTTCGGCAACCCCGACGGTGTCATCGGACGAGTCCCCGTCCATCACGAGTAGTTCGTAGTCGCTACAGGTTTGGCGGGCGACGCTCTCAAGGCAGGCATGCAAAGTCGACGCCACGTTGAAGGTAGGAACGATGATGGAAAACATGGGCTCGGCCACGGCGCGATGCTAGCAGCGGCCCACGGATCTGAGGCGGCGATTGCGGCTCGGATTTTGACTGAGCAGACGCGACGAACCGCATGTTTGCCCCGATGCAGAAGAACTGTCGGAGTCGACCATGGGCGGAACCACCCTCGGGCGGACCTCAGCCGATGTACGGTTACGTCGTGTCGTTACTGATCGCCGTGCCGGTCTACGGCCAGCACGAGTACACGCACGATCTCATCGCCGATCTCGAGCGCGAGGGTGCCGACTACCTCATCATCGACAATCGCGGCGACTATCCGAAGATCGGCAGCGAACGGGTCGTCACACCCGGTGAGAATCTTGGTTGGGCCAAGGGCAGTGACCTGGGCTTCCGCACCGCGTTCGACGAGGGCTACACCCATGCGATGACGCTTAACAATGACACGCGCTTGTCGAAAGGGTTCGCGGCCGGCCTGCTCGATCCAAGCCTGCCAAAGGATGCGGGGATTGTCGGCCCGATGATCGACCAAGGCTTTCCCTGCGCAATACCGGAGCTACAGCCGGCCGCCGCGGATTACGTCCCGCGACCGCGATATCGCGCCGTTCCCGCGGTGGAGGGTACGGCGTTGATGATGTCCCGCGAGTGCTGGGATGCGCTGGGCGGCATGGATTTACACAGTTTTGGTCGCTACGGGTGGGGGATCGACCTGGATCTGGCTCTGCGTGCCCGTAACGCCGGATACGGCGTGTACGTCACCGAAATGGCCTACATCAACCACTTCGGTGGCAAAACAGCCAAGGCTAATTTCGGCAGCTGGCGATACGAGTGGAACGCCAATTACGCGCTGGTGCGCGGATTGGGCCGCGTGCATGGTCGCAAGTGGCGCGACAAGTTCGACGGTGCGCTGATGGGCGGCGGCCCGGGCCCGTCCGGATGGCGCGCCAGGGCCTTGCTGACAGCGGCAATGGCCGGTGAGGCGGGTGCCTTCGTCGACCGTCGCAGAAGCAATTCAGGGAAGCGGTAACCGCGCCCTCGAAGCTTTGACATACTCACCCAGTGAGTCTTCGCGCGCGAGTGAGATCCAGCCCGTTCGTCATGAAAGCCGTAGCGAAATACGGCTATCCGATAGGGACCCGCCTGATGGGTCGTGACGAGATGCTGTTCATCAACTTCGCCTACGAAGAAGACCCTCCGTTGGGAATTCCTTTGTCGGACACCGACGAACCCGACCGGTACTGCATCCAGCTCTACCACCAGACCGCGATCCAAGTGGACCTCACCGGAAAGCGGGTGTTGGAAGTCAGTTGCGGCCACGGTGGCGGCGCCTCGTACATCACCAGGACTTTCACACCGGCCGCGTACACCGGCCTGGACCTCAACTCGGCTGGTATCGCGTTCTGCCGCAAGCGTCATCAACTGCCTGGACTCGACTTCGTACACGGTGACGCCGAGAATCTGCCCTTCGACGACGAATCTTTCGACGCCGTAATCAATGTCGAGGCCTCTCATCACTATCCGCACCTGCCGCGCTTTTTCAACGAGGTGACCCGCGTACTGCGTCCGGGAGGGCACCTTCTCTACACGGATTTCCGCGTGTCTCACCTGGTGGATGAGTGGGAGGCGGTGCTGGCCGACATCCCGCTGCGGCTCGTCTCCAAGAGGGTGATTGACGAGGAAGTCAAGCGGGGGATGAAGGAACGTTCTCCGCGCATCGAAGCGGTGATCAGTCGCCGTCTGCCGGGGTTCCTACAGCGCTACGCGCGCGACCAGGCCGGCATCCCCGGGGGAAGCCTCTACGACTGGGCACAGGCCGGGGTGTTCTCCTACCGCATCTACTGCTTCGTCAAAGACTGAACTCAAAGACTGAACGAGGGTCTTGGCGGCGAGGCCCTAACTCACGCGCTGCACTCAGCGGCAACCCGGTAACCGCGCACCGCAAGCGGAATGAAGAGCCCGATCAACGCGATCGCCCAGCCGAGCGTCAGCGCCAAGGGCAGCAGGACGGGGCCTTCGTGGGCCAGAGCGCGCATGACTTCGATCGGCGGTGACATGGGCTGCACCCGAACCACCGGCTGGATCCAGTGTGGAAACAGCGCGACAGGGGTGGTCCCTGAGCTGATGAACACCAGCGAGGTGATCGCAGCGGCCAGGTACGTCACGATGGCGCGTCCGTTGCTGCGCACCGCCAGGGTCAGCACCAGAGCGGTGAAGCCGACCACCACGAGCGGCGGAATGACGATGTACGCCAGCGCGGTGTGCCAACCGTGCGCAAAGCGCAGCCCCATCGCCGTTCCGACGGCAGTGATCAGGATCGTGCCCATCAGTGCGCGTGCCGCTTCGGCGATCAACCGTCCGCCGATCGCGCTGGCCCGGTGCACCGGCAGCACCCACATGCGGCTGAGCAACCCCGACGACCGCTCCATCGGGATGCCGACGGCGCCACCCAACGCACCGAACATCCCGGCCAGAACCGCGCACATCGGGACCAGGCCGTAGATGCTGTCGACGCCGGTGACTTTATGGATCTGCTCACCGAGCACGGCCTTGTAGACCACTAGCAGGCAGATCGGCAGAATCACCGTCGCCAGCACCGCCGCTGGTTCGCGACGCCACCGGATCATGATCCGACCGGCGTGCAGCCAGCTCTGACTCAACAGAGCATTCAACGAGCCGACCTGCGAGCTCATCGTCCACGCCTCTGCATCCGCAGGGTGATTGCGCCGAAAATCAAGAACATGCCCAAACACCATCCCAAGGCCGCCTTCGCATGGTCGACAGGTACTTGTCCGCTCGCCAACCCGCGCAGCGTTTCCGCGGTCTGGGACACCGGCTGGTTGCGCACGAACGGCCGCACCCACTCGGGGAAAGTCTTCTCCGGTGCCACTCCAGTAGACAGCAGAATCAGCATCAACTGGGGGATCAGCAGCAGTTGACTCGTTGTTTCGATGCTGCCCCCGCTGGACCCCAAGGCGTCAGCGCCCAACGACACGGCCAGGCAAAGGACCAGGGCGAGCAGGATGAAAGCCAGTCCATAGACCGGTCCGCCGGCCATCCGGAAGCCGAATGCATATCCGGCGATCATGGTCGCGGTGAGGGCTATCGACGCCCGCACCAGCGTGGCTGTGATGCGCGCGCCAACCGGTGCCATGGCGGTGATCGGCATAGTCCGCAACCGTGTGCCCAGCCCGAACCAGCGATCGCGGCCCGCACGGTCTGCGGTGAGCGCTGCGGCCATGATCATCGACTGAACCACCACTGCGGGTAACACGTACTGCGGGTAGGTCAGACGCCCGGTATCGATGAGGCCGTGGGTGGCCATCGTCAGCCCGACCAGGCTGATGATGGGCACGAATATCTCGAAGATGATTCCGGCATCGCGCAGCGTAGTGCGCAGAGATCGCTCGGTGAGGGCAACCAGCGCTGTCATGATTGCGGGACGGTCTGATTGGTCAGGTGCAGGAATGCTTCATCGAGCGAAGGCTTGCGTAGCGAGATGTCGGCGATCTCGATTCCGATCGAGTCGAGCCGGCGAAATACCTCGCCCAGAGTGGCCACGCCATCGCGGGCAAGCACTGACACCGAGTTGTTGTCGGCATCGAGGTCGATGCCGTCGAGCCCGGCCAGCGCCTCAGCAACCTGGGGCAGATCAGAGGGGTTGGCGGGCGTCACCTCGCAGTAGCTCATGCCCACCTGGCGCTTGAGTTCCGCGGCGGTCCCATTGGCGATCACCTGTCCGTGGTCGAAAACCACGATGGAATCGCTCAACACGTCGGCCTCTTCGAGGTACTGCGTGGTGAGCAGCACCGTGACATCCTGCTCGGCCAGCGAACTGACGATGCTCCACACGTCGCGCCTGCTACGGGGGTCAAGGCCCGTGGTGGGCTCATCGAGGAACAGCACTTTGGGTGTGACCACCAACGCACTGGCCAAGTCGACACGTCGCCACATGCCGCCGGAGAAGGTCGATACCCGCCGGTCGGCGGCCGCGACGAGGTCGAATTGACCGATCAGCTCGTCAGCGCGGGCTTTGGCTTGCTTACGGCCGAGTCCCCGCATCCTGCCGAACAGAACCAGGTTCTCCCGGGCGGTCAACATCGGGTCCACCGCGGTGAACTGCCCGGTGATACCGATCTCCGAGCGCACCTTGGCCGCCTGCCGGGCGACGTCGTACCCGGCGACCATTGCGCGGCCCGATGAGGGACGGAGCAGCGTGCACAGGATGTTCAGGGTAGTTGTCTTGCCGGCGCCGTTATGGCCCAGGATCGCGCACACCGACCCCGCGGGAACGGAGAAATCCACCCCACGCAGCGCGTAGGCGTTACCTCCGAATGTTTTTGTGAGGCCATCGACCTCGACCGCAAGTTGGCCCACCGGCCGAGTATTTCATGACCGGTAGTCCCACGCTGGATTATCGCCACAATCGTCAAAATTCCGGCCGTCCCGCAGGTCGGCGGTATCGCTGGCCAGCGGGGCGGGGAAAAGTTGCACGCTAGTGCCTGAAATCGCCCTGCCACCAGCGGCTGGACTGATACTCTACGACCTTCACTGCCCAGCGAATGGAACGACATGACCGCGCTGCAACGCTCTTTCACCGAGGATGGTCCGCGGCTGGACCGCCGCGCCAGATTGCGACGCGCCGGGCGGCGAGCGCAGGCCACACTCATGCCGTGGTCCCCTCGGGTGCTGGGAAAGCGGCTGGAAAGCCAGGCCCGGACGCTGGGTGACCACATCAACCGGGGCGACACGGTCCTGGACGTCGGATGCGAGACGGGGCACCTGTGCAAATACCTCGCAGAGATGCACGGGGCGACCGCATCCGGCATCGACGTCCACGACGCGACGACGATCCCGATCGACTTCAGTGTGTTCGACGGCAGATCAATACCTTTCGAGGACAATGCGTTTGACCACGTTGTGCTCAGTTTCGTGCTGCACCACGCGAACGACCCGATGGCGTTGATCAAGGAATGCCGGCGAGTGGCACGACGCAGCATCATCGCGTTTGAGGATCTGCCCGAGACGAGGGTGGAAAAACTGCTGACCAAAGGCCATATCGGCTTGTTCAGAGTGGCTTACCGACTAGAAGCTGCCGGCGACTACCGCACAGCGCTCGAGTGGATCGAAAAAAACGCCCTCGAAGTCTCCGAAACGCCGCTGCCGCTGGACTGGTTCGACGTGCTGTACCGGGTTCCGCACGTCATGCTGGTCTACAAACTTGCGAATGACTGAAGGACGATGAGATTCGTCCTTGCCAGCTGCGGGACGCGGGGCGACGTCGAGCCCTGCGCAGCGGTGGGTCTTGAGCTGCTGCGTCGAGGGCATGACGTCGTGATGGCCACTCCGCCTGATCAAGTCGGCTTCGTTCAGAAAATGGGGCTGGCGGCGGTTCCCATGGGTCCGCCCACTGGGGACATACCAGATGTTTTCGTCACCCCGTGGTCTGTCAAAGACCCCATCAAACCCGTTCGCGATGCGATGGAACACATCCACCAGCGGTGGGCCGATGTGAGTGAGACATTGAAATCGCTGGCCGCCGGGGCCGACCTGATCTTCACCGGTGTCTCTTATCAGGAATCCGCCGCCAACGTCGCTGAGTATTACGACATTCCGGTTGCTGCATGGCATCACGTCCCGATGCGGCCCAATGGCCACCTGATCTCTGTGGTGCCGGCGCCGTTGCTCAGATCCGCGATGCGGGTGACCGATTGGGCGCAGTGGCGCTTGATCAAACGCCCAGAGGATGCGCAACGGCGCGACCTCGGCCTACCGCACACCACCGCGCCAGCATCACGGCGGATGGCGCAGCGCGGATCGCTGGAGATACAGGCTTACGACGCGCTGTGTTTTCCCGGCCTGAGTGAGGAATGGACTGCACAGCGCCCGTTTGTCGGGGCACTTACCGCAGAGTTGCCAACGGACTCGGACGACGAGACGCTGGCGTGGATTGCCTCGGGCACCCCACCGATCTACTTCGGATTCGGCAGCATGCCAGTGGAATCGCCGGCCGACATGGTGCGCATGATCACCACGGCCTGCGCGGAACTCCACCAGCGCGCTCTAATCTGTTCTGGCGCAACCGATTACACCGACCTGCCCAATTCGGATCGGGTCAAGGTCGTACGCGGTGTGAGCCATAGCGTCGTTTTCCCCAAATGCCGGGCAGTAGTCCATCACGGCGGCGCCGGCACTACCGCTGCGGGACTGCGCGCCGGAGTGCCGACCCTGATCCTGTGGGTTGCTTCTGACCAACCGATATGGGCGACGGTGGTGCGGCGGCTCAAAGTTGGTAAAGCTCGCCGCTTTTCACGCACGACCGCGAAAACTCTGACGAAAGATCTGCGGCGGGTCCTGAGCGCGCAGCCGGTTGGCCGAGCCCGCGACGTTGCCGCAGAGCTGACGAAAGCCACTACCAGCGTCGTAACTGCGGCCGACCTGCTCGAGCAGGCCGGTCGTGGTAAACGATTCCGCTGATATGAGTCCCGCATCCGTTCCGCTCGGTCTGCTATGCCGGCCCGGAGTGGTTACCGTCAATGTACGGTTGCTGGCGTGTCGGTTCTGATCACCGTCCCGGTCTTTGGGCAACACGAGTACACGCACGCCTTGGTAGGCGATCTGGAACGCGAAGGCGCCGACTACTTGATCGTCGACAATCGAGGCGATTACCCCCGGATCGGCAACGAACGCGTGGACACACCCGGGGAGAATCTCGGCTGGACGGGCGGTAGTGAATACGGCTTTCGAATTGCCTTCTCAGAGGGTTACTCCCATGCGATGACCCTCAATAACGACACCCGGATCTCGAAGGGCTTCGTCGCCGGCTTGCTCGATCCGAGGCTGCCCGACGACGCCGGGATCGTCGGCCCGATGTTCGACCACGGGTACCCGTACGCGATGGACGAGCAGAAGCCCCACGCCGCGGATTACCGGCCGCGGCCGCAATATCGCGTAGTGCCCTCCGTGGAGGGAACCGCCCTGGTGGTCTCCCGCGAATGCTGGGAGGAAACCGGCGGTATGAACCTGGTGGACTTCAAGCAGTACGGGTGGGGGCCCGACCTCGACCTCGCGTTCCGGGCACGCCGGGCCGGATTCGGGGTGTACACCACGGAAATGGCCTATATCAACCACTTTGGACGCAAGACCGCAAACGCGCACTACGGCGCGTGGCGGTATGAGTTGTGGGCAAATATCGCGATGCTGCAAGGGCTACGGCGGCTGCACGGCTCGGGCGCTGCGCTTAATATCATGCGCCAGATCGGCCTGGCTCACGATCGCAAATGGCATAGACCAATCCCGCTGAGTAACCCCACTGGCCAGGCGGCCGACTGATCTGGATACCTTGACGGTTCCTGAACGGAAACCAACGGGTCGAAGGTAACGTGATGTCCGTGGTTGAGTCCTCCCTTCCCGGCGTGCTGCGTGAGCGCGCCAGTCTGCAGCCCAACGACACGGCGTTCACATATGTGGATTACGAGCAGGACTGGGACGGCGTTCGTACCTCGTTGACGTGGGCGCAGTTGTACCGGCGAGTGTCGAACCTGGCCGAAGATCTCAAGGCTTACGGTTCGACGGGCGATCGGGCGCTCATCCTGGCGCCACAGGGGCTTGAGTACCTCGTCAGTTTCTTGGCTGCGATGCAGGCAAACCTGATCGCGGTTCCGCTGTCGGTACCTTACGGCGGTGCCCACGACGAGCGGACCGTTTCGGTTCTGGCCGACACCTCGCCGGCCGTCATCTTGACGACCTCAACCGTGGCGGAGAACGTCCGAGAGGTGGTGGAGGCAAACGGACCGGCTACCAAACCGGCGATTGTCGAGGTTGACGGGCTGGACTTGGATTCACGGCGGAGACCTTCGGGGCCACGGTCACGGTCCGCGCGGAATGAACAACCGGATTTTCTTTACCTGCAATACACGTCCGGATCGACCCGTACGCCTGCCGGCGTCATGGTCAACAACCGAAACGTCTTCGCCAACTATGAGCAGATCATCGGGGACTTCTTCAAGGCTCGGGGCGGTGTCGCGCCCCCGGGCCTGACGATTGTGTCCTGGTTGCCCATGTATCACGACATGGGACTGCTGCTGGGGATCGTCATGCCGATCCTGGGTGGCTTCACAACGGTGCTTTCCAGCCCGGTGGGCTTCCTGCAACGGCCGCTGCGTTGGTTGCAGCTCATGGCCGAGCCTGAGTGCACCGTCTCGGCAGGCCCCAACTTTGCCTTCGAACTAGCCGTGCGCAAGACGAGGAACGAGGACCTGTCCGGACTCGATCTCGGGGGACTGCACAGCATTCTCAATGGCAGCGAACGGGTGCAACCGGCGACGCTCAAGCGATTCACGGACCGATTCGCACCGTTCAATTTTCCGCCGGAGGCACACCGTCCGTCTTATGGGATGGCCGAAGCCACCGTGTACATCGCCACCCGCGAACCTGGAAATCCGCCAGAAATCGGCTACTTCGACAGCGACAAGTTGCCCGAGGGTACCGCGGTCCGGTGTGAGATCGGGTCGGGCACACCATTGGTGAGCTACGGTTCACCCCAATCCATGGACGTTCGCATTGTGGACGCCGACACCGGTCGGGAATGCCCAGAGGGAACCGTCGGTGAAATCTGGGCGTCCGGCGACAATGTCGCAGCCGGATACTGGCAGAAACCTGAAGAGACACAACGTGTTTTCGCGGCAAAGATCGTTGACCCGGCACCGGAAACGCGCGAAGGTCCCTGGCTGCGGACCGGCGACTCCGGGTTCGTCTCTGACGGTGAGCTTTTCATCATTGGCCGCATCAAGGATCTGCTGATCGTCTACGGCCGCAATCATTCTCCCGATGACATCGAAGCGACCATCCAGGAGATCACCTCGGGCCGCTGCGCCGCGATAGCCGTTCCCGACAAGGGCATCGAGAAGCTGGTTGCCATCATCGAACTCAAGAAGCGCGACGACAGCGCGGAATCGGTGGACCGCCTGCACGACGTCAAACGTGAGGTAACATCAGCGATTTCGAAGTCTCATGGACTGAAGGTCTCGGACCTGGTGCTGGTGTCGCCCGGCTCGATTCCGATCACCACAAGCGGCAAGATCCGGCGATCCCAATGCGTCGAGTTGTACCAACAGGACGTATTCGCCCGCCTGGATGCCTAGCCGGCATTACGTCAGAGGCGCGCTTCCGCTGCCATTCGATTCGCCGTTGCCGGCGCCATTGCCCACCGTCGCTGCGACGACCGGTTGTTGGGGGATAACGCTGTAGCCGAACAGCGGCAGTGAATGACCGAGGAATTCGTCCTCGTGCTTCTTTTTCTTCTTGCCATTGGAATTGACCGGGGCTGAAGCTCCCCACTGCAGATCATCGGTGAGTTGTTTGCGCACCCCGGTGAGGTCGAACAGCGGAAGCGAGTGGCTGGGTTCGAAGTGCCCCGGCCGGCGGTTCTTGGTAGCGGCGCCCGCCGGTCGCTTCCGCCGGTTGGCGGGCGCGGTGGCGCGGGTGCGTGTTTTCGGCGGCGGTCTCCGCTTGGCCGGGTCCGGAATCAAATGAAGCCTGATCAGATGGGGGGAGATCTTCTTCCACGTCTGCTGCAGCTTCTCGTTGAGCACGTCGTTTCCGGAGCCGTCCAATTTCGACGGCCACCAGTTTTTCTGACCGATCATGGCGGCCAAGGCCGGTACGGTAATGGTCCGCACCAAGAAGGTGTCGATCACAATGCCGATGCCGATGATGAAGCCGGCTTCCTGCATGGTGCTGATGCTGGCGGACAGCAGGCCGAACATCGATGCCGCGAAGATCAGCCCTGCCGAGGTGATCACGCCACCAGTGGTTCCCACGGTGCGGATGACGCCGAAGCGCACCCCGTGCGGCGACTCGTCGCGTATTCGCGAGATCAGCAACATGTTGTAATCCGCACCGACGGCGACGAGCAGGATGAACGAGAGCCCGGGCAGACTCCAGTGCAGTTCCTTACCCAGTAGGAACTGGAATACCAGAACGCCGATGCCCAACGCCGACATATACGAAAGCAGCACTGAGGCAATCAGATACAGCGGTGCGACAATAGCGCGCAGCAGAAGCACCAAGATCAGGAACACGATGACGATGGTGGCGATGATGATGAAGTTCATGTCGGCGTTGTAATAGTCGCGAGTGTCCCGAAGTCCCGTCGGAACTCCCGCGACCATGATTTTCGCGTCCGACAACTCGGTGTTCGGTGTCGCTGCGCGCGCTGCCTTCTCGATCGCGGTGATCTGGTCCATCGCGGCAGTGCTGAACGGACTGAGCCCGCTTTGAATGAAGTATCGCGCCGCGTGACCGTCAGGCGAGATGAACAGCTGGGCGCCCTTCTTGTACTCCTCCCTGGTCGTGATCTGCGGGGGGAGGTGGAAGCCCGCCATGGACGGCTTGCTGGCGTCGTGCTTCATCTCCAGCAGGAACCCGGACGCTTCATTCAGACCCGACCCGATCCGTCGGGTCTGATCTACCAGCTCCTTGACTCCGAAGGCCAAGGCACGGCTACCGTCTGCGAGGGCATTGGAACCTGCTTGGGCCTGGTTCATGGTGGACTGCAGGTTCTTGATGGTCTTGAGGGCGTCGGAGGCTTGAGTCAGCATCTGCTGAATCTTGGCCAGCGTTTGACCAATAGTCGAAGCTTGTTCCGCCGCTTGCAGATTGCGCGCCATCGCCTTGATGGACAGCAATGTTCCGTTGTCATCGGCGGAAACCATTGCCGCCAGGCCGGCGCGTGAATTCACACACGCCGGATCGATATTGCAATCGGGGCTGGCATAGAGCGCTCGGACCATCGGTCCGGCCCAAGCGGCCACGTTCTCCGCATTCGTGGTCGAGGCGTTCAAGCTGTCGCTGAGGTTCTTCATCTGACCGGTGAACCGTGCGCCCTGCTCCAGCGCGCTGATGGCTTTGTCGCCGCCCAGCATCTGCTCCATGGCGGTCAGTGCCGCGACTGTTCCGCTGAGGCTGGAGACGGCGCCGGTGACTTGGTCGCGAAGCTGGGAGAGAGCGTCCGCCAATTGGTTCGCGCCGCCGACCAACCGGTCCAGGTCACCCCCGTGATTCTCGATCTGGTTGGAAGCTTCGTCGAGTTTGCCACCGACTTCACCGGCCTGCCACGACACCTTCATCTGTTCCAGCGGTTCCCCATTGGGCCGCGTCAGGCCGCGCACCATCGTGATGTCCGGGACTTGACTGACCCGACCGGCCACCTGCTCCAGATCCGCCAGCGCCGACGGTGTCCGCAAGTCGTGGGATGACTGGATGAACAACATCATCGGAGTCATCGCGTTCATCGGGTAGTGCTTGTTCATCGCCTCGTAGCCCTTGGAGCTGTCGACCTCGTCCGGCAACGATTTGAGGTCGTCGTAGTTGTAACGCACGGCTCCCATGCAGGCGGCGAGGGCAATGAGCACGACAAGACTGGCGGCCAGATGGATGCGCGGCTTGCGCACGATGCGGATTCCCGAGCGCCGCCACAGTTGGGTGGTGAGGTCGCGGCGCGGCTTGATCCAGCCACGCCTGCCCGCGAGTACCAGCACGGCGGGCAGGAACGTCACTGCCGCCAGCAGCGACACCACGATCGAGATCGAAATTGCCGGACCGATCGCGGAGAACACTTCGAGTTTGGTGAACACCATCGCCAGGAAGGTGACCGCGACGGTGGCGGCGGACGCGGCGATCACTTTGCCGATCGACATCAACGCCTTCTTGACCGCGATGTCGGAATCGTCGCCGTGCCTCAAATAGTCGTGATACCGACTGATGAGGAAGACGGCGTAGTCCGTTCCGGCGCCCATCATGACCGCGGTCATGAAGACGATGACCTGCAAATTGGTGTCCAGGCCGAGTTCAGCCGCGCCAGAGAGCACGCCCTGGGCGGTGGCCAGCGAAATGCCGATCGTCGCAAGCGGAATGAACATCGTCACGATGTTCCGATAGATCACGATCAGGATGATCAGCACACTGAGGACGGTGGCGATCTCGATGAAGTGAATATCTTCCTGACCGATGTCGGTGATGTCGGAGATGGTGGCCAACGGCCCGCTGAGGTCGGCGTGCAGTGTCGTGCCGGCCACGGTTTGTTTGACGATCGCAGCTACCCGCTTGTAGGTGGCCAGGGTGGCCGGATCGTTCTGGTCCCCAGGAACATTCACCGGCAGGATGAACGCTTTGCCGTCCTTGGCGACCAATAGCTTGCGCATCTCCGGGTCGTCGAGGGCGTTCTGCACGGACATCTTGTCCTGCGTGTCTTCGTTGAGTTTGGTGACGAGTTTTCGGTAGGTGGCGTCGTCGTCGGGGGTCAGACCCTTCTCGTTGGTCAAGACAACCATCAGCAGGGCAGTGGGCGTCGCCGCTGCGGCGGTCGAATCGCTTTTCTCTTCTTGCTTGCCGTCGGGTGTCGTGCTCCACGCCTTGGCCATCTCTCTGGCGACGACCATCGTCGGGGCATCGTCAGGGAACGGACTGGGCGGGTGTTTTCCCGCTTGTACCTGCAGCGGCGGGAAGGAAAGGAAGAGCACCACCGCCACGGCGATCCATGCTCCGATGGTGAGCCACGGATACCGCACCACGAACTGACCTAGGCGGTCGTAGATCCCCCCGACCTTGGCAGCCTCACTAGAACCGCTCGACACCCCTACAAACCTACAAGGTCATTCCGGTCTCGGTGGGGTAACGAGGTGCCGCCGTCAATCGTGACGTTAGCGTTACACCTGTCGCGGTCATGAGAGCTTTCCGCTCCCGCGTACTGGTACTGCCGAGCCAGATTGACGAACCTTCTCCTCGATCAGATCCGCGGCCTTCTGCACGCTGACCGCTGTCGGGGTCATGCGTTTCGCCATCTCGCGAGCGCGATTGACGTACTTGGGCTCGAGAATTTTGCGCAGATCTTTCAGCAGTGATTGTTTGGTGACGCCGGCGAATCGTCGCGCTTTGCCGATCCTGAGCTTGACCACCTGGGCTGCCCACAGGGGCTGTTCGGCGCTGATCCAGAGCACCAGGGTGGGCACGCCGGCTTTCATCCCGGCCGCGAGAGTGCCGGGGCCACCGTGGTGAACAACGGCGCGACACTTCGGAAAGACGGCGGCGTGGTTGGCGTCGGCGACGAGTTTGACGTTGTCGGGAACCGGGATGTCACCCAGATCGGTGACACCGCCGCAAATCAGAGCGCGAGTGCCCAATTCGGCACAGACTTCGCTGATCAAAGCGACTGTGTTCTCGGGGGTTTCCACCCGCATACTGCCGAAGCCGAAGTAGATCGGTGGTGTGCCGTCGGCGATCCAGGACAGGACTTCGTCGTCGGAGGAGGTCGGCAACTCCAGCGTCAGCGCGCCGACGAACGGACGCTGGTCACCCCACTCTTCCTTGAGCCCGGGAAAGAACACGTCGTCGTAGCCCTGGATCTCCAACCATCCGTGCCGGCCGATCCGCTTCGCGGACGACACCTTGGTGGTCGGCATGCCCAGCGCGCGGCGCTGCTCGTTCTCGGGCCCCTTGGTCATCAACCAGTACAGGCCGTAGACCCCTCGCATCACGGTGCGGATTGCCGGCGGCGGAAGCAACGGAAGGATGTGTCCGTGTACGCGCTGCGGAAAGTAGTGCAGTGCGGCCAACGGGATATCGAGGTATTCGCAGACGTTCGCCGGAACACCCTGATAAGTCTGGCCCGAGACGATGACGTCGGCATCCTTGGCCAGTGCCACCAAGGTTTCGCCCATCTCAGCCCAGCCCCGGGTGAGGTACTCCGCGCCCGGACGTAGCACACCGAGCGGATTGCGGACCCGCCAGAAGCTGCGGAAGATCTCTTCCTCTAACTGCGCATGCGAATCCGGGCCATAGGCAACGGCTTTCAGGCCCGCCGACTCGACGAAGCGAACGAGATTCGGCGGCACCGCCATCTGCACTTCGTGCCCCCGACGCTGAAGCTCTGCACCGACCGCAGCGCAGGGTTCAACGTCGCCGCGGGTGCCATGGACGGCGAGGACAGCTTTCATTGCCGGTAATCAACTCCGTTAAATCTCTTCGCGTAGCGAAGGTGAGCCGTGTCGACTCTATTGCGCCACCCGAACGGGAGTGTTCGCCAACGTGCCGGCCACCACCCGCTGGAACACCGACTTCAGCTGGTCGGTGAAGCGGGTCACCGATTCCCGCGCGATCGGGTTGTTCGGGTAGGACACCATGATCGAGACCTCGTCGAACAGGCGGAACACCGTCGAGTACTTGTACGCCGGGCTGCGTCCGTCGGTGTATGCCGCTGCGTTCACCCCGTCCAGCGCGGTCGCGACGATGCCGGACAGCGGCGGCAGGCCGGCATCCATGTAGCTCATCATCGTGAACTGCGGGCCGGGCTTGCGCAGCCACGGGGCCAATTCCAGGACGCGATCGAAGGGCACCTCTTTGACGTTCATGTTGGCGTCGAAGGATGCCTGGGCGGCGCGCGCCGTCTCCTCGAAAGAGTTCGGGTCGATCGGCACGGTGAAGGGCACGATCCCGGTGAACCAGCCAACCGTCATGTACTCCGCCGGAGTCTTGCGCTTGTCGGTGGGGGTGAGCCCGTAATACGTGAGCTCGCCGGTCATTTCGTAGTACGCCAGGGCGGCGCACGCGAACAGCCCGCCGCTGAACCGGGCATCTGCCTGGCGGCACATGTCCTCGAACTTCGCCGTCTGGTCGGCGGCCAGCAACTGCTCCACGCGGACGTCACCGCCGCACGCGATCGACTGGTCGCCCAAGGGCAGCGGGAAGTCGGGCAGCGTCCCACCGTTGGCTTCGGCGAACTCGACCCAGGTCCGCACCTCCGGCGACTCCAGCGTCATGGACGCAATGGTTTCGGCTTCGCGGATGCAGAAATCGTCGTAACTCGCCGCCGGCGGCATGGTCATCGGGGCCCGGCCCTCGACCAGCGCGTTGTAGTTCATCACGATCTCCACGTACAACCCGGCGATCAGCATCGGATCGCAGTGCAGGTGGTCCACCACCGCGTACAACGCGAATTTGTCTTCGTATTGAATGATGCCGTACCGGAAGCAGTCCCACTGCAACGGATCCGGGGTGGCCATCACGTGGGCTTCCCAGTCGGGCTGCGTCATCGTGCCGTACGTCTTGGCGACGAAGTTGATGTCACGCGGGTTCTTCAGGGTGTGGCGGACGATGTTGTCCGGATCCTTGAACTCGAACCAGCTGTGGTACGTGCCGTGGCGGCGCAGGTGCGTGTTGATGACGTACGTCATGGCGCGAATGTCGCAGCGCCCGGGCACTTCCCACGAGCCCATGATCGCGCGCGAGTAGTCGAGCCCCTTGTCGCGGAACTCGACGTAACCGCGAAGGTGACCCGCCTGCATGCAGCTCGGAGGCACAGGAGTAGCTGGAGCTTGCTGTGCCTTCGCGAGGCACCCGGCAGTCGGCTCCCACGCGATGACGGTGCCCTGACCCGGGTCCCAGTCGTACGCGTTACCGACACGCAAGCTGTCGTGCTCAGACCCTCCGCCTATGAACACGCTTCCTCCTATGTTAGAAGTCCTGCAGGACAAGTCATTTCGCGATCACATCAAGTCATGCGGACACACCTTCTTTGGGTGCCATCTTGTCGACCAGGTGATCCGCCAATCCTCGGACGGTGGTGATGTCCGCGGAGGTGATGCGTACGCCGGTCTGAGCCTCGATGTGCGTGCGCAACTCGAGATTGCCCAGCGAGTCGAGGCCGTACTCCGACAACGGGTGATCGGGGTCGATGTTGCGACGCAGGATCAGCCCGATCTGCTCGGACAGCAGCCGGCGCAACCGGCCGGCCCATTCCTCCAGCGGCAGCTCGGACAACTCGGCGCGCAACTTGCTCGAGCCAGAACGCTTGTCGCCCGCGGTCTTGAACATCTCGAGGAACTTGCTCCGCGCAGCGAACGACGCGATCCACGGTGTCCCGATGAGCGGGGTGTAGCCCGAGTACGCCCGGTCGTGGCGCAGCAGCGCCTCGAACGCGTAGGCACCCTCATCCGGAGCGATCGCGGCGCCGCTGTCCTCGGCGAAGTCCGCGCCGCGGCCGATCTCACCCCACGCGCCCCAAGCGATCGCGGTGGCGGGCAGGCCCTGTGCGCGCCGCCAGGCGGTGAACGCGTCCAACCAGCTGTTGGCCGCCGCGTACGCGCCCTGACCCGGCGAGCCCAGCAACGCGGCCGCTGAGGAGAACGAGCAGAACCAGTCCAGCTCCGCCGTGGCGCACGCCTCGTGCAAGTTCCACGCGCCGTACACCTTGGGAGCCCAGTCCCGGTCGATCAGCTCATCGGTGATGTTGGTCAGCACGGCGTCCTCGACCACCGCGGCGCCGTGCAACACGCCACGCAACGGCAGCCCGGTGGCCGTCGCTGTCGCCACCAACTTGTGGGCCGTGTCGAGCTGCGCGATGTCGCCGCACATCACCACCACGTCGGATCCGATCGAACGGATGAGTTCGATTGTCTCCAAAGCCTTTCGCGTCGGCTGCGACCGCGAGCTCAGCACGATCCGGCCGGCTCCGGCCGCGGCCATCTTCTCGGCCAGGAACAATCCCAGACCGCCCAGGCCACCGGTGATGATGTACGAGGCGTCCCGCAGGAACGTCGGCGCCTGCTCCGGGGGCAGGACCACGCTGCTGCGTCCGGCCTGCGGAATGTCCAGGATCAGCTTGCCGGTGTGTTGCGCACCGCTCATCACCCGGATCGCCGTTGCCGCCTCGGCCAGCGGGTAGTGGGTGGCCTCGGGCATCGGCAACTTGCCCTCGGCGGTCAACCGGTACACCGTGCTCAGAATCTCGCTGACCTGCTGCGGGTGGCTGACGGACATGATGCCCACATCCACACCCCAGAACGCCAGGTTCCGGCGGAACGGGAACAGGCCCAGCTTGGTGTCGCCGTAGATGTCACGCTTGCCGATCTCGACGAACCGCCCGCCCAGCGCCAACAGCTTGAGGCCGGCGAGTTGAGCTGCCCCGAACACCGAGTTGAGCACGATGTCGACGCCGTAGCCGTCGGTGTCGCGCCGGATCTGCTCGGCGAAGTCGATGGTGCGGGAGTCGTACACATGCTCGATTCCCATGTCACGCAACAGCTGTCGACGCTGCTCGCTGCCGGCGGTCGCGAAGATTTCCGCACCGGCCATCCGGGCGATCGCGATCGCGGCCTGCCCCACACCGCCGGTCCCCGAGTGGATCAGCACCTTGTCGCCGGCCTTGATGCGGGCCAGGTCGTTCAGGCCGTACCAGGCGGTGGCGTGGGCGGTGGTCACAGCCGCGGCCTGCGCATCGGTCATCCCGGCCGGCAGTTTGGTGGCCAGGCGCGCATCGCAGGTGACGAAGGTGGCCCAGCAGCCGTGCGGAGACATGCCACCGACGTGGTCACCGACCTGGTGGTTGGTGACGCCGGGGCCAACCGCGGTCACCACACCCGCGAAGTCGGTGCCCAGCGCCGGCAGGATCCCGTCGAGGCTCTGGTAGCGGCCGAAAGCGTTCAGCACGTCGGCGAAGTTGATGCTCGACGCGGTGACCGCGACCTCGATCTGCCCGGGCTCCGGGGGAACCCGGTCGAAGGCGGCGAACTCCAGCGTCTGCAGATCACCCGGCGTGCGGATCTGCATGCGCACCCCGTCGCTCTGATGAGACGCGACGGTGGTCTGCCGCTCCTCGGGGCGCAGCGGCGCGGGGCACAGGCGAGCGGTGTACCACTCGTCGTTACGCCACGCCGTCTCGTCTTCGTCGGTGCCGGCCAGCAGCAACTGACGCACGACCTGCTCGGCGTCGGTCTGCTCGTCGATGTCGATGTGGGTGGTGTGCAGGTGCGGGTGCTCGGCGCCGATGACCCGCAGCAACCCGCGCAATCCGCCCTGCTCGAGGTTCGGGACGTCTTCGGTGAGCACGATCTGCGCACCCCGGGTGACGACGAATAGCCGCGGCGCCTCACCCTGGACCTCCGCCAGCTCCGTCGCGATGCGAACCAGGTGGTGGACGTAATCGCTACCGCGGCGCGGTGATTCGCTGTCCGGGGTGCCGTTGCGCGGCGCGGTCAGCACCACCAGTCCGGTGAAGCCGCCACGGTTGAGCTGGTCGCGCAGCCGCTCGGCCATCGCGGCGTGGTCGCCATCCAGATGCCAGGACAACGTCGTCGACTCCGCCTCGTGCAGCTTCATCGTGTCGGTGAGCGACGTCGCCATCAGATCGGCGGCTTCAGAGGTGCTGACGATCAGCCACGAGCCAGGCTCGGTGGCGGCCACGTCAGGCAGTTGCCGCTGTTGCCATTCGACCGTGAGCAGCCGCTCGCCCAGCACGCGAGCCCGCTCGCCACTGGCCGATACACCGGTGCCCATCTGCAGTCCACGGACGGTCAGCACCACGGCGCCGTGCTTGTCGAGCAGGTCGAGGTCGGCCTCGACCGCTCCGCCGGTCGCCGAAGTCACCCGGGAGTGGCAGTACTTGGCGGTGTGGACGGGTCCGTGCAGCCGGAGCTCACGAACGCCCAGGGGAAGCAGCAAACCGCCGAGACTGGCGATCGCGACGCTGGGGTGCGCGGCCACCGACTGGAAGCACGCGTCGAGCAGTGCCGGGTGCACCCCGTAGTTGGTCTGCTGGGTGCGGATGACGCTGGGCAGGGAGATCTCGGCCAGCACCGAGGTGCCGGTTTCTTCCGCGGTGTGTGCGACCGACAGGCCGGTGAAGGCGGGCCCGTACTGAATGCCGCACAGGTCCAGGGCGTCGCGCAGGTCGCCGCCCTGCACGGCACTCGGGTGCACCGACTGCAGGGCCTCGATGTCCTGCGGTGCCGGCGCGGGGTTTTCGTCGGCGGCGTGCAGCACGGCGGAAGCCCGGCGCGCCGAGACCCCGTCCTCGTTGGTCTCGACAGCGAAGTTCAGCTCGTCGGGCACCTCGGCCGTCGCGGTGAGGGTGACCTGAGTTTCCTCGTCGAGCAGCAACATCTGCTCGAACCGGATGTCGCGCACCACGGCGCCGTCGCCGAAGATGGTGCGGGCCGCGGCCAGCGCCATTTCGCAGTAGGCGGCACCGGGCAGGGTGGCGGTGCCGTGCACCTGGTGGTCGCCCAGCCACGGCAGCGCGTCGGTGCCGATCTCGGCCTGCCAGACGTGTCGCTCGGGGTCCTCCGGCAGCCGCACGTGCTGACCCATCAGCGGGTGCACGGCGACGCTTGAACTCAGCGCGCGCGAGCTGTGCCCGTCGCGGCTCAGCAGCAGCGTGCGGTGAGTCCACGCGGGCAGCGGAGCATCGATGAGGTGGCCGTAGGGGTACACGACGGAGAAGTCGACGGTCGCACCCGTCGCGAACAGGTCGCCGACGAAGCTGCGCAAGCCGAACGGCAGCGGCTGCTCGCGCCGCATGGCGGCCAGCGCTGCGGCCGTCATGTCGAGGCTGCGTGCGGTCTGGTCCACGGCGTGGGTCAGCAGCGGGTGCGGCGACAGTTCACCGAAGACGCGGTAACCGTCCTCGAGCGCCGCCTGCACCGCCGCCGAGAACCGGACGGTGTGGCGCAGGTTGTCCACCCAGTAGTTGGCGTCGCAGTACGGCTCCTCGCGCGGGTCGAAGGAGGTCGCGGAGTAGTAGGGGATCTCCGGGGTCAACGGCTCGATGTCGGCCAGCGCGTCGTACAGGTCATCCAGAATCGGGTCGACCTGTGGCGAGTGCGACGCCACGTCGACGGCCACTTCGCGGGCCATCACGTCGCGGTCCTCCCACGTTGCGATCATCTCGCGAACGCTCTCGGTGGCACCGCCGATCACGGTGGACTCCGGCGAAGCAACCACCGCGACCACCGCGTCGTTGATGCCACGGGCCATCAGCTCGGAAAGCACCTGCTGGGCAGGCAGCTCCACCGACGCCATGGCTCCGGAACCGGAGATCTTGATCATCAGCCGGGACCGGCGGCAGATCACGCGTGTGGCGTCTTCCAGGGACAGCGCCCCGGCGACAACGGCCGCCGCGCACTCGCCCATCGAATGGCCGACGACTGCGGCCGGGCTCACACCGTAGGACTTCATCGTCGCCGCCAGCGCCACCTGCATGGTGAACAGGGTCGGCTGCACGCGGTCGATGCCGGTCACCTTGTCCGGCGCGATCATCGCTTCGCTCACCGAGAAACCGGACTCGGCGGCGATCAACGGCTCGATCTCGGCGACCTTCGCCGCGAAGACCGGCTCGTTCGCCAGCAGATCCGCACCCATGGCGGCCCACTGGGATCCCTGACCGGAGAAGACCCAGACCGGACCGCGTTCCTCCTGACCCACCACTTCTGGGTAGAGCGCTTCGCTGTCGGCGACCTCGCGCAGCGCGGTCACCATCTCCACGGTGTTCCGGGCCAGCACGGTGGTCCGCACCGAACGGTGCCCACGGCGGCGCGCCAGGGTGTATGCCAAGTCCCGCGCGGCGAATTCGGTCGCGTGCGCCTCGACCCAGTCGGCCAGCCGCGAAGCGGTCTGGCGCAGGCCGTCTGCAGAGGAAGACGACAGGGGGAGCAGCAGGGTGTCATCGCCGGCCGGGGTGGTGGCGATGCCATTGGGCGAGGTCGGAGCGGGTGCCTGCTCCACGATGGCGTGCACGTTGGTGCCGGAGATTCCCCACGCCGACACGCCTGCGCGGCGCGGACCATCGCCGGCCAGCGGCCACTCGGTGTTTTCCACCGGCAGGAAGAGTTTGGTGTCGATCTGCGCCAGCTCGTCGGACAGCGACTCGAAGTGCAGGTTCTTCGGCACGATGCCGTGCTGAAGGGCGAGGACCGTCTTCATCATCCCGAGTGCGCCGGCAGCCGCCTGGGTGTGCCCGAAGTTGGTCTTGGACGCGCCGATGGCGACCCTGTTGTCTTTGGCGTACACCTTCGAGAGGCTGGTGTACTCGATCGGGTCACCGACCGGTGTGCCGGTTCCGTGCGACTCGACCATGCCGATGCTGCCGGCGTCGACACCCGCGGCCTGCAATGTCGTCTGGTACAGCGCTGCCTGCGCTTCCCCGGAGGGCATGGTGATGTTCGGGGTGCGGCCGTCCTGGTTGGCCGCCGTCGCGCGAATGACAGCCAAGATCCGGTCCCCGTCGCGCTGCGCATCCGAAAGACGCTTGAGCAGCAACAGCACGCAACCCTCGCCGGAAACGAAACCGTCGGCGTTGGCATCGAAGGCGTGGCAACGCCCGGTCCCGGACAGCATGCCGCCCGCTGAGGCCGATGCCGACCTGCGCGGCTCCAGCATCACGTTGACGCCGCCCGCGAACGTCATGTCGCTCTCGCCGTCGCTGATGCTGCGGCAAGCCTGGTGAATTGCGAACAATCCGGAAGAACACGCAGTATCGATCGTGGATGCAGGCCCTGCGAGGCCCAGGGCATGGGAGATGCGCCCGGATGCCATGCTGAACAGCGATCCCGGGTTTCCGTACGGACCGTCGAAGGCGTCCGAGGCCATCTGAACTTGCTGATAGTCGGCATAATTCACGCCGACGAAGACACCGGTCTGTTTGGCGATCGTGTCCTTGGTGAGGCCGGCATGCTCCATTGCTTCCCACGCGGTCTCCAGCAGCAGGCGGTGCTGCGGGTCCATCGCAGTGGCTTCTTTTTCACTGATGCCGAAGAATTCGGGATCGAAATCGCCGACGTCTTTCAGGAACGAGCCCCACTTGCAGACCGAGCGTCCGGGCACTCCCGGCTCGGGGTCGTAGTAGTAGTCGTTATCCCAACGGTCGGCAGGAATCTCGGTGACGAAGTCGTCGCCGCGGAGCAGTGCGTCCCACAGCAGGTCTGGTGAATTGATGCCCCCCGGCATCCGGCAGGCCATCCCAATGACAGCTACCGGAGTGACGCCCGTCCTAGCCACTAACCCTCCACCTCTCTGCCTATCCCCAAGTTCCTATCACCGCCGCACGCTCTTATCAGCGCTTCGGTAAATTTCGCTGGACCTTTAATGGGCCTGCAACATTGCAGTGCCGCAATCCAGCCACCTATCGACCCCCGCAGCGAAGCAGCCTGAAGAACTTGATGCGTCCAAAGCGTAGCTGGTTCGTTGCGCACGCGTGGAAAAATCGTGCGATCGTACAAAAATTTTATGTTGCAGTGCACGTGGGCACCTGACCTTCGTCCGGATCTGGACGCTTCTCGGCGGCCTGTCGCCGGCCAGGTGCGGACATCGACCGGCTGAGCTGGGGCTTTCATACTTGTTGTGCGACAGTGCAGTACGGCGTGTGTACAGGTCAGCGCGCTCGAGAACCGGGATTTGGGCCCGCGGGTGGGGTGGCGGACGCTCACCAGCCCAGACATGTGATCTACAACACATCGTAATGAGGAAGGCCGCATACGCCGAGTTTGCTCGGACCCGGGCGGCCGACTGGTTCGCCCCCAGCGGAGGGGCTGCTGGCTACAGCGGGTTGAGCGCCGTAGAGGTGCAGTCGGTGAGGCCATATTAGGCGTTGTTGCAACAGCGTGTGCGGCTTTTGGAAGATTTTCATCGGCTATCTGCGGGGAGGTGAAGAGGGCGAAGACAGGGCGCTAAATCCAGATCAAGCTTTGCCCTCCCCGGCCAAATCATCACGGTATCGTCGAGCCGTGTTCGAGCCCTCCATCCCCGTTCTGCTGCGCGAATATGCCGAACTGCGGCCCGACGAGCCGGCGTTCACTTTCGTGGATTACGAGCAGGACCCGGAAGGCAGCGCAGAAACTCTGACCTGGTCGCAGTTGTATCGGCGGATCCGCAATGTCGCGCGGATCTTGCGGACCTATGGGGCGACCGGCGATCGCGCGGTGGTGTTGGCGCCGCAGGGAATGCATTACGTCGTCGCGTTTCTCGGCGCATTGGAAGCCGGTCAGATCGCGGTACCGCTGTCGGCTCCGCAAGGTGGCGCCAGCGACGAGCGCGCCAGTTCGGTCCTGGGCGACGCGTCGCCGACTGCGATTCTGACCACGTCCTCGGTGGCCGGCAGCATCGCCGAACACATCGAGCCGGGGGAAACCGCTCCGGCAATGATCGAACTCGATTTGCTGGATCTCGACACCGCTGATCCAGCCCCACACGAGATCCCCGATCTGCCCGACATCGCCTATCTGCAATACACCTCCGGATCCACCCGCACCCCGGCGGGCGTCGTGATTTCGCACCAGAACATGGTGGTCAACACCCAACAGATCATCGCCAGCTACTACCGGGAGGACGGCGGGATTGCGCCGCCGGATACGACGGTCGTGTCGTGGCTGCCGTTCTTCCACGACATGGGTTTGATTGTGGGCATTAGCATTCCGATCGTTGCCGGGGTGCACGGTGTGCTCTCCAGCCCGCCCGCGTTCCTGCAGCGACCGGCACGCTGGATGCAGTTGTTGGCTACCCACACCCAGCCATTCACCGCGGGCCCCAACATCGCTTTTGAATTGGCGGCGGCGAAGACGTCGGACGACGACCTGGCGGGACTCGACCTGGGTCACGTGCGCAACATCCTCAACGGCGCCGAACGCGTGCAGCCTGCCACGCTGCAACGCTTTGCTGAACGTTTTGCCCGATTCAATCTGCAGCCCAAGGCGCTGCGGCCGTCCTACGGTCTTGCCGAGGCCACCGTGTACGTGGCGACCCGTGAAGCAGTCGGGCCGCCGGAAATCGTGTATTTCGAGTCCGAACAACTGACGGCCGGTGTTGCGAAGCGCTGCGCACCCGGCGAGGGCACGCCGCTGGTCAGTTACGGCACGCCCCAGTCGCCGATCGTGCGCATCGTGGACCCCGAGACCGGCATCGAATGTCCGGCGGAAACGGTCGGGGAAATCTGGACGCACGGCGAGAACGTCGCCGACGGTTATTGGCAGAAGCCCGACGAGTCGGCACGCACGTTCGGTGCAACACTGATCGACGCCGCCGCCGGCACCCCGGCCGGACCCTGGCTGCGGACCGGGGACCTGGGCTTCTTCTCCGGTGGCGAGATGTTCATCATCGGCCGCATCAAGGATCTGCTGATCGTCTACGGGCGTAACCACTCTCCCGACGACATCGAGGCGACGATCCAGGAGATCACCGCCGGTCGCTGCGTTGCGATCTCGGTCACCGGCGATGACGGCGTCGAGAAACTGGTCACCATCGTCGAGTTCAAAGTGCGCCCGGATGCCGAAGACGCCGCCGCGCGGGTGGGGGCCGTCCGACGCAAAATCACGTCGGCAATAGCAAAAGCGCACGGTCTGAGTGTGGCCGATCTCGTTCTGGTGCCGCCTCATTCCATTCCGCTGACCACGAGCGGCAAGGTCAGGCGGAGGGAGTGCGTGCAGCGTTACGGGCGCGATGATTTCACCCGCTGGGACGCGCTGATCGCACGTCCGGAGCCGCACCCGGCCGCCGAGACTGACGTGCGCCCCGCCGCGGACGCGGGTTTGCCGCAACGGCTGCGCGCGCTGCGACATCAGCAGCACGAGCTGCTGGTGGGGCTGGTCTGCGAGCAGGCGGCTGCGGTACTGGGTCATTCCAGCACCAGCGACATCGATGCCGAATCCGCTTTTCAGGACCTCGGCTTCGACTCGGTGAAAGCTACTTATCTGCTGGACCGCCTCAAAGCCGTCACCGAGTTGCCGTTGTCACCCACCCTGGCCTTCGACTATCCGACCCCGGCGGCGTTGGGCGCCTACCTCGGGCAGCTGTTCGGCGGTTCGGTCACGGCGGGTTCGCCGGTGCCCGCGCAGACGGCGTCGGACGAGCCGATAGCAGTGGTAGGCATGGCCTGCCGGTTTCCCGGGGGAGTGGACTCGGCCGAGGCGTTGTGGGAGCTGGTGGCTGGCGGCACCGACGCAATGGTGGGTTTCCCGACCGACCGCGGTTGGAATCTGACGGATTTGTTCGACTCCGATCCCGACGCCGTCGGCAAGACCTATACCCGTGCCGGCGGGTTCCTGGCCGGGGCGGCCGGGTTCGACGCGGAGTTTTTCGGCATCTCGCCGCGCGAGGCCCAGGCCATGGATCCCCAGCAACGGTTGCTGCTGGAAGTGTGTTGGGAGGCCCTGGAAACCGCCCGACTCGACCCGGCCTCGTTGGTGCGTTCGCAAACCGGCGTGTTCGTCGGCACCTGGTCGCAGCCGTACGGCGCGGAGGCTGCCGGCGGCGCGGAGGGGTACGCGTTGACCGGCCAGTCCACCAGTGTGGCGTCCGGGCGAGTGGCCTACGCACTGGGTCTGCAGGGTCCGGCCATCACGGTGGACACCGCGTGCTCCTCGTCGCTGGTCGCCACCCATCTGGCGTGCCAGTCGCTGCGCAACGGCGAGAGCACTCTGGCGCTGGCGGGTGGGGTCACGGTGATGACGACGCCGCTGATCTTCACCGAGTTCGCCCGGCAACGGGGCTTGGCGGTGGACGGGCGATGCAAGGCGTTCTCCGCCGACGCCGACGGCACGGGCTGGGGTGAAGGCGCAGCGGTCCTGGTCTTGGAGCGGCTCAGCGACGCCCGACTCAACAACCATCCGGTGCTGGCGGTGATCGCGGGATCTGCCATCAACCAGGACGGCGCCTCCAACGGCCTGACCGCACCTAACGGTCCCGCGCAGCAGAACGTGATCCGCCAGGCGGGCGCCAACGCCGGCATCGGCTTGGATCAGGTCGACGTCGTGGAGGCCCACGGTACCGGCACCACCCTCGGCGATCCGATCGAGGCGGGCGCACTGATAGCCACCTACGGTGCCGGCCGCGACCCCGAGCGTCCGCTGTGGCTGGGGTCGATCAAGTCCAACATCGGGCACACTCAGGCCGCGGCGGGCGCCGCCGGGCTGATCAAAATGGTTCAGGCGCTCAATCACGACGTACTGCCCGAGACGCTGCACGTCGATCAACCCAATCCACGTGTCGACTGGTCCGGTGGAGCGGTCCGGCTGCTGACCGAGGCGGTGCCATGGCCGGTCACGGATCATCCCCGTACGGCTGCGGTGTCCTCCTTCGGCATCAGCGGCACCAACGCGCACGTCATCGTGCAGCAGGCCCCTGACGCCGCAATAGAATCCGACGCGTCGGTCAGTGCGGCACCCCCGGTACTGGTGTGGCCGGTCTCGGCGCGCGGTCCGCGGGCCCTGGCGGGTCAAGCCCACCGGTTGCGCGACTACCTGCACGATCACCCCGAAACCGGACTGACCGATCTCGGCTTCAGCCTGGCCACCACCCGTACCCACCACCCGTACCGGGCCGCCATCACCGCAAGTGGCCTCGGCGGAGATCCCCGCCGCGAACTGGTGGAGGGCCTGGAAGCGCTGATTGCCGACCTGCCCCATCCGCACGTGTCGCGCCACCACCTCGCCGCACACCACCAACCGCCGGAGACCGTGTTCGTTTTTCCCGGCCAAGGCGCCCAGTACGCCGGCATGGGCTTGGAGCTGTACCACCATCACCGCGAATTCGCGCGCAGCCTCGACGAGTGCGATGCAGCTCTGCGCCCCGCCACCGGGTGGTCGGTGCTCGGCGTCTTGCGTGAGGAGCCCGACGCGCCGTCGCTGCAGCGGGTGGACGTTGTCCAACCCGTCCTGTTCGCGATCATGGTGTCGCTGGCCGAACTGCTGAAGTCCTACGGGATCGTTCCGGATGCGGTAGTGGGGCATTCGCAGGGCGAGATCGCGGCGGCCTACGTTGCCGGTGCGTTGTCGCTTGCCGACGCTGCCAAGATCGCGGCGCTGCGCAGCCAGGCGCTCACCACACTGTCCGGCAGTGGCGGGATGGTCTCCATTGTGCTTCCCGCACAAGAGCTTCAGCCCCGGCTGCAACGTTGGGACGGAGCTGTCAGCATCGCCGCGATCAACGGGCCGTCGCACACCATTGTCAGTGGCGACCCCGTCGCACTCGAGCAACTCACTGCGGCGTGTGAACGTGACAATATTCAAATCCGTTCCATCGCAGTGGATTACGCGTCGCACGGCAGCCAGGTGGAGCGGCTGCGGGACCATCTGTTGACGGAGCTGGCCGGGGTGTCCGCGTCGCCGGCACGCATCCCGCTGTATTCCACAGTGGACAGCGCGCGATCGGGTCAGCCGCTCGACACCACCGAGATGAACGCCGACTACTGGTATCGCAATCTGCGGGAGCCGGTTCGGTTCCACGACGTGGTCGCCGAGTTGCTGGGCCAGCGCGAGCGCTTGTTTGTGGAATTGTCGCCGCACCCGGTGCTGGCTGCGGCGATCACCGACACACTGGCCGGCACCCCCGAGCGGCCCGGCTCGGCGGTGCTCACCATGCTGCATCGCGATCGGTCGGACCTGGACACCGTGGCTGCCGCGCTGGGTCAACTCCACAACCACGGCAAATCGCCGTCCTGGGCGGCGCTCTACCCCGACGCCCGAGCCGTTGGGCTACCCACGTATGCCTTCCAGCACCGTTCCTATTGGGCGACGCCCACTCCGGTGTCCGGAGCCGCCGGCCTGGACACCAGTGTTGAAGGCGCGCTGTGGCAAGCCGTCGACGCCGAGGCGGTTGACGCCTTCGCTGAGGTATTGGGCTTGGGCGACCAGGTAACCGGGTCGTCCCTGGAAGCTGTCGTGCGCGCCCTGCGGCAGTGGCGCGGCGACGTCGGCGTTCGGTCAGCGGCGAACACATTGCGCTACCGCGTCGACTGGCGCGCAGTGACCCCGAACACTTTCCCGACCACTCGTCGTCGCTGGCTGGTGCTGGCGTTCCCGGAACAAGCCCACGATGCCTGGGTCGCCGGTATCGCCGAGAAATTCGCGACCGACGTGCTCACGGTAGATCCGAGCGACCTCGGCCGAGAGTCGTTGTCCGCCTTGTTGAAGACGGCCAGTGCGCGGGCCCACCATGACGGGATCGTCTCGTTCCTGGCCACCGACGAACGACCACACCCCGACTTCTCGGGCCTATCGGTTGGTCTGCTCTCCACACATTCTCTTGCGCAAGCACATTGCGATTCCGGTCTCGGAATTCCATTGTGGGTCATCACCCAGGGCGGTGCGACGGTACCCACCGACGATGACCCGCCGAGTCCGAGCCAGGCCGCTGCGTGGGGGCTGGGACAGTCGGTGTGCCTCGAGCACCCGGACCTGTGGGGCGGATTGGTTGATCTCCCGCCGAGCGCGACACCGCGCGACATCGCCCACCTGCACGCGATTTTGAGCTGCGTGCAGGACGAAGACCAACTCGCGATCCGGCAACAGGGCGTGAGCGCGCGTCGATTGGTCGCGGCGCCGTTGGTGCAAGAACGTGCCGGCAGCTGGACGGCTTCGGGAGCGGCTCTGATCACCGGTGCTACCGGGCGGCTGGGTAAGCACCTGGTCGGTTGGCTCGCCGAGGCCGGCGCCAATCCCATTGTGCTAGTAAGTCGCAACGCTACCGAACACCCGCAGACCGCTGAACTGGCCCAGACTTTGCAGGCCCGCGGGGTGACTGTCGCAGCGTATTCGGTGGATGTGAGCAACCGGACGGCGTTGGCGGCCGCGCTTGCCGACATCCGCGCCGCCCACGGTCCGCTGCGGACCGTCGTGCATGCGGCGGCAGCTATCGGATGGAACTCCATCTCCGACACGACCGCTGAGGAGCTCGCCGACAGTTACGCCGCGAAGGCGGTCGGCGCGGACAATCTGGTTGAACTGCTGGAGAAAGACCCACCCGAGACCTTCATCCTGTTCTCGTCTGCGGCTGCGACTTGGGGCGGCGCCCAGCAAGGTGCCTACGCCGCCGCCAACGCTCACATAGATGCGCTGGCAATTCGGTTGCGCTGCAATGGAATCAGGGCAGTGGCACCGGCTTATGGCCTGTGGGCGGACGAGGCCAGCAGTATGCCCGCCGAGGTGCTGGACATCTTCCAGCGAATCGGTGTCAATCCGATCCCACCGACGACTGCGCTGGCCGGACTGCGGCAGGCCATCGACGCCGACGACACCTTGATCACCCTCGCGGATGTGACATGGGATCGGTTCCTGCCCGCGTTCACCGTACGTCGCTCACATCCGTTCCTGACCGAATTGACGGCGCGCGCGAGTGGCAGCGAAATCGACCGGGTGACGCCTGAACCCGGGGTCCGGGATCAGCTGGCCGGCCAAACCGCGGAACAACAGCTCGATACGCTGACCGCGTTGGTGACCAACGCCACCGCCGCGGTGTTGGCCCACCACGATCCGGAAGCCCTCGACATCGGGCTTGCGTTCAAAGATCTCGGCATCGACTCGCTGACCGCACTGGAACTGCGCAATACCCTCAGCGCGCAAACCGGGCTGACCTTGCCTGCGTCCCTGGTCTTCGAGCACCCGACCCCGTCGTCGCTCGCCGGCCACCTGCGGGAACTGCTCACCGATGCCGCTGCGCCGGCCGCTTCGACACTTCAGCCCACCACGGTCGAGGACCAGCCCGCGGACAATCTGCTCGAATACCTCGACCAGGCAGCATTTCTCGCAACCCGGGCGGTGCACGGTGCCCTGATTCAGGTGACCTGGATTTACAACCGCGGTGCTGACCTCGACGCGCTGCGGCGCTTCCACCAGAACCTCGGATCGGGGATGTTCGGTCGCCTGGTCGAGCGGTCGCCATTGCCGTTCGCGCGCGACCGCTGGGTGTTGGCGCCGGCGCCGCAAGACATGGACGTCGTCGCTACGCCGCGGCGGCGCGCCGACGTCAGCGAGTGGGCCGACGAGCGGGCGCGGCTACCCATCGACCCGGAATGGGGTCCCGGCTGGCATCTCGGGGTCCTGCCGCTCGAGGACGGCGGCACGGCCGTCAGTCTGGTGGTTTCCCATGCTGTCGTCGACGCCATCGCATTCGGCCAGGCGATCGCTGATGCTGCCGAGGGCAGAACACACGACCTGGGGTATCCACCCGCGGGGTCGCGTCCCCGCAGGCGCGCGCTGCGCGAGGACTTCCGGCAAACCGTCAAAGAACTCCCCGATGTCGGTCATGCGCTGGTGGCGGTGGCGCGACGGGCGCGGCGTGACCGCAAGGAACTGACATCATCGATCAAAGCTGCGCCGCCTGCCCAGCACTCGGCCGATGCGGATCAGACTATCGAGATGCCTGCCCTGACGGCGTACATCGGGCTCGCGGAGTGGGATAACCTCGCGAAAACCCTTGGTGCCAGCAGTCATTCGCTGGTAGCGGGGGTCGCATGCCGACTCGCGGTGCGGGTCGGACGGGTGAATGACGACGGAGCGGTCACGCTGCGGCTGGTGGCGAACCTGCGAACCAACGGAGACATCCGCGGCAACGCGATCACAGCTGTGGACGTCGCCGTCGATCCCACACCCGTGGCGACGGACCTTCGGGACCTGCACCTCAAGATCACCCAAACCATCCTCGAGGCGATGGACAATTCCGACAACGAATGGTTGGCGCCCCTCCCGCTGACACCGCTGACACCGAAGCGGGTGGTCCGGCGCCTGGCGGGGGTGGCAGCCGGTGGCGCCACGCTGCCGGTGACTGTCTCCAACATCGGCGAATTGCCCCCGGCGCTGAACCGGCCCGACGGCACCGACGCCGACGAAGCGCACATGCGACCGTTCGAACCTGGCATGAAGAAAAGCACACTCGAGCGCATGGGGGGACAACTGCTGCTGGTTTCCGGGCGGGACCGCGGCAAGATCTTCATCAGGATTTCCGCGTACCTGCTCGGTCAGCCGAACACCAAAGACGTTCTGCGCGAACTCATTGTGAGTACGTTCGCCGAATTCGGTCTGACGCCGGAGATCGACTGGTAGCCCCCGTCAGGGCCGCTGCGACCGCAGCTGGACAGGGCTGTGGGGCACCGCGAATTCGCGGCCCTCGGCCACCCGCAGGTAGACCTGCTTCAGCGTCTGCAGATACCGATCGATGGACTCATAGGCCACCGGGTTGCTGGGAAATGACGCCGTCACGGTGGTTTCCTCATGAAACTTGTTGACCCACATGCATACTCGTGCCGCGATTCGACCGTCGCTGAACGCCTGGATGTTCATCCGGTCCAGTTGGGTAGCGATGACTGCGGACAGCGGCGGTACGCCGGCATCCAGGAACGACAGCATGGGAAAGCTGCCCTGCGCGGGCGGTCGGCGCAACCAGGGGGCGAGTTCCAGGACACGCTCGAACGGCACTCGGGCCAGGTGGGTGCCGGAGTCGAAAGCGGTCTGGGCGCTGCGGGCGGTCTCGCCGAAGGAGTCGCCGACGTGGACGGCGAACGGGACGTGGCCGATGAACCATCCGGTGGTCATGAACTCCGCGGCGGTGCTACGGGTGCCGACCGGGGTGACGGCGCAATACCTCTCCGAGCCGGTCAGCTCGTATTCGCAGAGTGCGGCGCACGCGAACACGCCGCCGCTGAACCGCGCGCCGGCCGCGGTGCATGCGGATTCGAACCGGGCGGTCTGCTGAGCGTCCAGCAGTCGCACCGAGAGCAACTCACCGCTGGTGAGCATCGTTGTGTCGCCGAGCGGTAGCGGGAAGCTCGGCAGCGTTCCGTCGTTGTCGTCGAAGAAGTCGATCCACTGCCGGATTTCGGGGGAGCGCAGGGACAGCCCCGCGGTGTAGGCGCTCTCGCGCACGCAGTAGTCGGTGTAGCTGCCGGCCGGCGGAAAGGCGATGGGACCGTCGCCGTCGATCAGTGCGTAATACATCCCCCTGATCTCCCAGAAGATGCCGCCGATGAACATCGGGTCCACGTGCAGATGGTCGACGCTGATGCAGACGGTGAAGTGGTCGTGGCGCTGGATGACCGCGAAGCGGAAGCAGTCCCACTGCAGCGGATTTGGTGTCGCCAGCACCTGGTCCTGCCACTGCGTCGCCGACATTTCGCCGTGTTGTTCAGGCGTGAGCTCGATGTCCGCGGGGTCGGCGATGGTGTGCCGGACGATGTGGTCTCGGGCGGTGAACTCAAACCAACTGTGGTAGGTGTCATTTCGGCGTAGGTGGGCGTTGAGCACGTAGGTCATCGCGCGGATGTCACACTGGCCGCCGATGTCGAAGGCGATCACCAGTAGCCGCGACATGTCCAGCCCGCGCTGCTGTTGTTCCCGGAAGCCGCGCAGATGTCGAGCCTGGATGTAACTGGGCGGGACGGCACTCGTCGGCGCCTGCCGTGCCGCTCTCACCGAAGCCGGCGCGGGACGCCACCACCAGACCGAACCCGGAGCCGGGGCCCAGTCGCGGACTGTCCCCAGACCCAGCTGACCCATCACCACCACCGCGCGCTCCTGTCAGTCCGGCGAATTCTCAGGGTATTTCGTATCCGCCGGGGACCCTCACATTGACACCGGAGCGTCCTGCACCGGGGCGAGTTTTCCGTGCAGGCGATCGGCCAGGTCGCGCACCGTGGTGATATCGGTGGAGCGCAACCGTATTCCGGTGTCGGTCTCCAGTCGGGTACGCAGCTCGAGATTCCCCAGTGAATCCAGGCCGTAGTCCGATAACGGCCGGTCCGGATCGACACTGCGGCGCAGGATCTGGCCAAGCTGATCGGACAGCAACCGTCTCAGCCGGCCCGCCCATTCATCGGCCGGTAACTCCAGCAGCGCGGTGCGGAACTCTGATCCGTCGTGTCGCCGCCCGGCAGCACTGAACATCTCGGCGAATCGGCTGCGTGCCGCGAGCGCGGAAAGCCACGCTGAACCGGTGGTGGGGGTGTAGCCGGAGTAGCAACGGGTATGGCCCAGCAGGGCTTGGAAGGCGTACGCGCCGTCGTCGGGGGCGATCATCGTGGTGCCCGTATCCGCCAGCGTTGCGCCACGGCCGATTTCGGCCCACGCGCCCCACGCGATCGCGGTGGCGGGCCGACCGTGCGCCCGCAGCCAGTGCGCGAAGCCGTCCAGCCAACTATTGGCCGCCGCATACGCGCCCTGCCCCGCAGAGCCCAGCAGCGCCGCCGCCGACGAGAATAGGCAGAACCAGTCCAGCGGGGCTGTCCTGCTCGCCTGGTAGAGGTTCCACGCACCGCGGACCTTGGGCGCCCAAACGCGTTCCAGCAGGTCGTCGGTGATGGTCGTCAACGTCGCATCCTCGACCACGGCGGCCGCATGCAACACACCGCGCAAGGGCAGGCCGGTGGCCGTTGCCGCGGCGACCAGGCGGGCCGCGGTGGCGGGGTGGGCGATATCGCCGCACACCGTCACCACGTCCGCGCCGGTAGATCGGATGAGTTCGATTGTCTCCAGCGTTCCTTGGGAGGGCAGCGTCCGTGAATTGAGCACGATGCGACCCGCGCCGGCCATCTGTTCGGCGAGAAACAAGCCGAGCCCACCGAGTCCGCCGGTGATCAGGTAGGCGCCGTCGCGCCGGAACACCGGTGCCTGTTCCGGCGGCACTCGGGCAGCGCATGTCGTTGCCCCGGGAACGTCAAGGATGAGTTTTCCGGTGTGCTCGGCGGCGCTCATCGTCCGAATCACGTTGCCGGCGTCGGTAAGTGGATAGTGGGAGCGCTGCGGCTGCTTCAGACCGTCCGCGACGAGCCGGTAGACCTCCGATAGCAGCTTCTGGATGCGCCACGGCTGGGTGGCGGTCATCAGAGCCAAGTCGACGGCGTGCAGCGACAGGTTGCGCCGGAGCGCGTAGAGCCCCAACCTCGTGTCGTCGTAAATATCGCGCTTGCCGATCTCGATGAACCGGCCGCCGAAGGCGAGCAGGTCTATGCCGGCGCGCTGCGCGGTACCTGTCAGCGAGTTGAGCACGACATCAACACCGTAGCCGTCGGTATCGGCTCGGATCTGCTCGGCGAAATCCGTGCTGCGCGAATCGTAGACATACTCAATCCCCATGCCGCACAGCAATTCCCGGCGTTGTGGGCTGCCGGCCGTAGCGAAGATCTGCGCTCCGGCAGCACGGGCGAGCGCCATCGCGGCCTGGCCGACACCGCCGGTGGCGGAGTGGATAAGCACCTTATCGCCGGCGCGCACGCGAGCGAGTTCGTTCAGACCGTAGAACGCGGTGACATAGGCGGTGGTGACGGCAGCGGCCTGGCCGTCATCCAGGCAGGGCGGCAGTTTCGCGGCGAGCCGGGCATCGCAGGTGACGAAGGTTCCCCAACACCCGCCCGGCGCCATACCGCCGACCCGATCACCGACCTCCAGGTCGGTCACTCCGGCTCCGACCGCACTCACCACGCCGACGAAGTCGAGACCTAATTCCGGCTGCTCGCCGTCGAAAGACGGATAACGTCCGAACGCCGCCAGCACGTCGGCGAAATTGACGCTGGACGCGCGGACCGCGACCTCGATCTGCCCGGCTCCCGGCGGTCTGCGGTCGTCTTTGACGCACTCGACGGTTTGCAGGTCGCCCGGGATGCGGACCCGCAACCGCATGCCGTCGTGCCGCGGGTCGATCACCGTCGTCATCCGCTCGTCCGGGCGCAGCGGCGCCGGGCACAATCGTGCCGTCAGCCATACGTTGTCCCGCCACGCGGTCTCGTCTTCGGTTGTGCCCGAAAGCAGTTGACAGGCAACCAGGTCCGCAGCGGTCTTGTCGTCGAGGTCGATCTGGGTGGGGTGTAGATAAGGGTGCTCGGCGCCGATCACCCGCAGCAACCCGCGCAGGCCGGCCTGAGCGAGGTTGACGGCGTCGTCGTCCAGAACCGGTAGGGCATTCCGGGACACCACATAGAGCCGGGGCGCAGCACCGCGGACCTCAGGGAGTTCGCGGGCGACGCGGACGAGCCGGCGGACGGGTTCGGTCTTCAGCGGGTCGGTGGTTTCAGGTCCGGCGATCACCACGACACTGCGAGTTTCGTCGGCGGCCAACTCACTGTGCAGTGGCGCGGGGTCGTCCGTCCATCGGCAGACGGTGCATCGCGCTCCGCGTTGTCGCAAGGTGTCGGCCAACTCGCTGGGCAGCGGGTCGTCGTCGGAAAAGCTTAGGAGCAAATAGGTTCCACCGGCGCCTGCGGGTTCGGGCAGTTTCTGTCGTTGCCAGTCGATGGCCAGCAGTCGCTGGTCGAGCAACCGGTCTCGGTCGGCGGCCGCCGAGTTTCCGGTGCCCATCAGGAGCCCGCGGACCACCAGCAGCACAACGCCGCGGTCATCCAGCACGTCGATGTCGGCCTCGACACCGCCGACGCAGGTCGTCACCGTGGTCAGGCAATACCGCGGCATCGAAGACGAAGCGTAACCACGCAACCGGCGTACCCGCAGCGGCAGCAGCAGCCCGCCAGAACCCATGCCGTACACGGCGGGATGCGCTGCCACCGACTGAAAGCAGGCATCCAGCAAGGCGGGATGCATCGTGTATCCCGCTTGCCGCGTGCGGATCGGATGGGGCACGGCGATCTCACCCAGGACGGTGCCGACGACACCCGCGGCGACGTGTGTCACATCCAAACCGGTGAATGCCGTGCCGAACCGAATCCCTCGCTCGCCGAACCATTCTCGGAGTTTGGTGCCCTCGACCCGTTGTGGGTGGGCCGCGAGCAGCGCGTCGAGGTCGTGCGGTTGCGGTGAGGCGTCCTCGGTACGGTGCAGGGTCGCGGTGGCCCGTCGGGACTTGTCACCGCCCGACTCCGTTTCGACGACGAACGTGACAGCGCCGCCAGGTTCCACGGTCGCCGAAGCTCCGACGGGTGTCACGCCGTCCAGCAACAACATTTGCTCGAAGCGGATGTCACGGACCTCGGCCCGCCCACCCAGCACCGCGGCGGCCGCGGCCAAAGCCATCTCGCAATACGCCGCACCCGGCACGGCCGCCACGCCGTTGATTCGATGATCACCCAGCCACGGCAATGCGTCGGTGCCGAGTTCTGCCAGCCACGCGTGCCGTTCCGGTCTCTCCATCAGGCGCACGTGTGCACCCAGCAGGGGATGTGCGGCAACGGTATTGGCGGCTGGTTTCGCGGCGGTGATGAGCAAACGCCGGTTGCTCCAGACCGGCAGCGGCGCGTCCACCAGGTGCCCCTCGGGGCACAGCGTTGCGAAATCCACTGCGGCACCCGCGCCGTGCAGATCGGCCAGCAGGCCGCGTAACCCGTCGGGCATGGCCACTTCACGGCGCATCGCCGGGATCACAGCCACGGGCATGTCGAGACTCTGCGCGGTTTGCTCGACGGCTCGGGTCAACAGTGGGTGCGGTGAGAGCTCCCCGAATACCCGGTGCCCATCGGCGAGCGCAGCCTTGACCGCGGCGGAGAACCGCACGGTGTGGCGCAGGTTGTCCACCCAGTAGCGCCCGTCGCAGCTGGGGCGTTCGCGCGGGTCGAAGGAGGTCGCCGAGTAGTAGGGGAGCTGCGGTGGCTGCGGATTCAGCTCGGCCAGTGCCTCGGCCAGTTCGTCGAGGATAGGGGTGACCTGCGCAGTGTGCGAGGCCACGTCGACGGCGACCTCGCGGGCCAGGATGTCGCGCTGTTCCCACCCCGCGACCAGTCGACGCACCACGTCGGTAGCGCCGCCGATCACGGTGGACTGCGGTGCGGCCACCACGGCGATCACCACATCTGTGATGCCGCGGCGGGCAAGCTCGTCGCGGACCTGCGGCGCGGGCAACTCCACCGCTGCCATCGCGCCCGCACCCGCCAGCCGCATGCACAGCCGCGAGCGGCGACAGATGACGCGGACCCCGTCCTCGAGCGAAAGTGCCGCTGCGACAACGGCAGCCGACACTTCACCCAACGAATGCCCGATCACCGCACCCGGCCGGACACCGTAGGCCTGCATCGCCGCGGCCAGCGCGACCTGCATGGTGAACAGGGTCGGCTGCACCCGGTCGATGCCGGTCACCATGTCTTCAGTCATGGCCGCGGTCACCGAGAAACCCGCTTCGGCGGCGATCAGCGGTTCGGCGGCGGCCACCGTCGCCGCGAAAGCCGGTTCGGTAGCCAACAGGTCCGCGCCCATCGCCGCCCACTGCGAACCCTGCCCGGAGAACACCCACACCGGACCGCGGTCATCACGGCCCACCGCAGGTCGCAGCGGGTCATCGCGATCGGCCACGGCACGCAGCCGCGTGACCAATTCGGCGTTGTCGGTGGCCGACAGCAGGGTGCGCACCGTGCGGTGCGCGCGCCGCCGCGCCAGCGTGTAGGCCAAGTCCGTGGCTGAGGGTTGCTGCGTCGCCACCCAATCCGCGGTCCGGCGCGCTGTCTGGCGCAGCGCGTCGGGTGAGCTGGCTGACAACGCGAAGATCCGCGAGCGTGACTCCTCCCGAGCAGGGACCGAAACCATGGGCGCTTGCTCGAGGATGGCGTGCGCATTAGTTCCCGACATGCCGTACGACGACACCGCGGCCCGCCGTGGCATACCGCCGGGCCACGGCGTAACCTGTTGTGGCACAAACAGTCCGGTGTCAATAGCAGCCAGGTCGTCGGGCAGTGCGGTGAAGTGCGCCATCGGTGGCACCACTGCGTGCTGAAGAGACAGCACCGCTTTGAGGACCCCCACCACGCCGGCGGCCGCCTCGGTGTGCCCGAGGTTGCTCTTCGCCGAACCCAGCGCGCACCGATGCCCGTCAACCCCGTACATGGTTGCCAGACTGCGGTATTCGATCGGATCTCCGACCGCTGTGCCGGTGCCGTGCGCCTCGATCAGCCCGACGGTGCCCGGGTCGACGCCGGCCGCCGACAATGCCGCGCGGTACGCCGCGACCTGCGCGTGCAACGACGGCATCGTGATCGTCTCAGTGCGGCCATCCTGATTCGTCGCGGTGCCGCGCACTACGGCCAGGACCCGGTCGCCGTCGCGCAGCGCGTCGGGCAGCCGTTTGAGCAGCACCACCGCACACGCTTCGGAACGGACGAACCCGTCGGCGCCGGCGTCGAACGGACGGCACCGTCCGGCGGCAGAGAGCATGCCCTGCCCGGAGGCGGAGGCGAACATCTGCGGTTCCAGCATCACCATGCACCCGCCGGCCAGGGCCAGGTTGCTCTCGTATTCATGCAGACTGCGGCACGCCATGTGCACCGCAACCAGACTCGACGAGCACGCGGTGTCCACCGTGATCGACGGCCCCCGCAGACCCAGGGCGTAGGACACCCGGCCCGAAGCCATGCTGAACGCGGTGCCGGTGAACCCGTAAGCGTCGCCCAGGGCGCCGGCCGCGTCGGTGACGTGGGCGTAGTCGTCGTGACACATCCCGATGAAGACGCCGGTCAGCGAGTCTGCCAGCGACGTCGGGGGCAGCCCGGCGTGTTCGACAGCCTCCCACGAGGCTTGCATCAGCAGCCGGTGCTGCGGGTCGATCGCGGTGGCCTCGCGTTCACTGATGCCGAAGAACTCTGGGTCGAAACCGCCGACGTCGTCCAGGAAGCCACCCCAGCGCGACACCGACCGGCCGGGGACCCCCGGCTCGGGGTCGTAATAGGCGTCGGCGTCCCAGCGGTCGGCGGGCACCTCGCCCACCAGGTCGTCCCCGCGCAGCAGCGCGTCCCAGAACTTGGCCGGGGAATCGATGCCGCGGGGGAGCCGGCAGGCCATGCCGATGACAGCCACCGGAGTGACCTGTCTGGACTCCATCGTCGTGCCACCTCGCCGTCCTGCACCGGGCTTCGTGGCCATCTTCCGTGCGCAGGGACCTCGTCGTCGGGATCAACGCGCCGATGGTTTGATTCGCGCACCGCGTCACTTCGGGCGAGTAGTGTTCCAGCCGTGGTTGGCGCTGCTGTCCCCGCTGAATACGTGAAGTTCAGATGACCCGCGCCGACAAGCCCGCCCGCATCCCCCTGCTGCCCGTCGACGAAGCCAAAGCCGCCGCCGACGAGGCGGGCGTACCCGACTACATGGCCGAACTCAGCATCTTCCAGACGCTGCTGAACCATCCGCGGCTGGCGCGGGTATTCAACGACATGCTGGCCATGATGCTGTGGCACGGCGACCTGGACCGCCGGCTGCGTGAGCTGGTGATCATGCGTATCGGCTGGCTCACCGGATGCGATTACGAGTGGACCCAGCACTGGCGGGTCGCCTCCCGCCTGGGAGTGTCGCCCGAGGATCTGCTCGGCGTCCGGGATTGGCAGGCCTACAACGGGTTCGGGCCCACCGAGCGGGCGGTGCTCGCCGCCACCGACGACATCGTGACCGACGGCGTGGTCAGCGAATCCAGCTGGGCGGCCTGCGAGGCCGAATTGAGCACCGACAGAACGGTTCTCATCGAACTCGTGACCGCCATCGGCGCATGGCGGATGGTTGCCTCCGTCCTGCGGAGCCTGCAGGTGCCCCTGGAAGAGGGCGTGGCCAGCTGGCCGCCGGACGGCGTAGCGCCCTCGAACGGGTAGTGGTCGCGGCGTAGCGTCGGCGGCATGCGAACCAGGGTTGCCGAGATGCTCGGCGTCGAGTTTCCGATCTGCGCCTTCAGCCACTGCCGCGATGTGGTGGCCGCGGTGACCAATGCGGGCGGGTTCGGCGTCTTGGGCGCCACCGCGCACAGTCCCAGACGTCTGGACAGCGAACTCACCTGGATCGAGGAGCAGACCGGCGGCAAGCCCTACGGCGTCGATCTGTTGTTGCCGCCCAAGTACGTCGGCGCCGACACCGGTGGGATCAACTCCAGGCAGGCCCAAGACCTGCTGCCCGAGGAGCATCGCGCCTTCGTCGACGAGCTGCTGAACCGGTACGAGGTAGGTCAGGCCGCCGACGACGAACCGGTGCGTGGCGGTCTGAACATCTCGCCCAAGGGCTACGAGCCTCTGCTGGAGGTCGCGTTCGCCCACAACATCCGGTTGATCGCCAGCGCGCTCGGGCCGCCGCCGCGCGACCTTGTCGAGCGGGCGCACCGCCACGACGTGCTGGTCGCCGCGCTGGCTGGAACGACCGAACATGCGCGCCGGCACGCCGCGGCCGGGGTAGACCTGATCGTTGCCCAGGGCACCGAGGCCGGCGGACACACCGGTGACGTGGCCACCATGGTGCTGGTGCCCGAAGTGGTCGACGCGGTGGCGCCCACTCCGGTACTGGCCGCGGGTGGCATCGCCCGGGGCCGCCAGATCGCCGCGGCGCTGGCCTTGGGCGCCGAAGGCGTGTGGTGCGGATCGGTGTGGCTGACCACCGAGGAAGCTGAGACCGCGCCGGTGGTCAAGGACAAGTTCCTGGCCGCCACCTCCTCAGACACGGTGCGGTCGCGCTCGATGACCGGCAAGCCGGCGCGGATGCTGCGCACCGCCTGGACCGAGGAATGGGAGCGGCCCGACACCCCCGCGCCGCTGGGAATGCCACTGCAGACCGCCCTGGTCACCGATTCGCAGGTGCGGATCAATCAGGCCGCGGCACATCCGGGCGCGAAGGCACGCGAGTTGGCGACCTACTTCGTCGGACAGGTGGTCGGTTCCCTGGACCGGGTGCGGCCCACCCGCGCGGTGGTGCTGGACATGGTCGAGGAGTACATCGACACCGTCGGGCGGCTGGAAAGCCTGGCCGACTGACCCCATCCTTGCCGCGAGCGTCCCTCGAATGCCGCTGATTGCGGGCGTTGAGCGCACATATGGGGTCGCTCGTGGCCTGACACGGGGCCGCTCACCCGCTCAGCGCGAGCGTCCCCGAAATGCCGCAAAGTGCGGCCTCTGACCGCACATCTGAGGGCGCTCGCGCCCAACAGGGACCCGCACTATGACATTGAACACGTCACAGTCGCCCCAGGTCAGGGCGCCTCAAGGCTGCGAGACAGCTGTGTGCCCGCATGGAGATGACATAAAGATCGCGAAACTGCGGGATGGCGCGTTGACCGGGCAGGGCCTGTGGTGCATTATCGGTCAGGCAAGCACCTCGTTAGGTGAGGCGGCTACACGAACATAGGCCACTGACCCCGAACGTCGAAAGACGCCCCGGGTCAGGACAGCTCTTCCCGGCTTAAGGGTTGAGCCCAGGTGGCTTCCGGTTTACCGGACACGTCGGGTAGTGCCAAAGCTCTGACGAGAGGGGTGCGGATATCCGGCGATGGTCGGATTCTGTTCTCCTTCGTGCACCCAGACAACATGTGTGTCGTGGCTGAGAGGAGGTGAGGGACGCATGAGTTCCAGTGGCAGTCCGGGTCGAGATCCGGATGTTTCGTCCCTGACCGGTCTTCGGCGCGACGTGTGCGGCTGAGTCGCTCACTTCCTCCGACCGGAACCGTTGCGGGACGGGACTTACCAAGATTCCTTTGAGGTCCACCTGTCAACGTTTGGTCAACCGCTAGGAGGCGATCATGACCGCTGCACTGTACGACGAAGTCACCACCCTCACCGCCGCACCACGGTTGCACGTCGTGCGCGACGTACCCGCGCCCACGAAGCCGGCCCGCCGCATCGACGTCGCCGCCGCCGGCAACGACCCACTGGTCGACGGCGCCGCCCGCCTGCTCACCGTGCCGCTGCGGCACGTCTACGCCGCACTGTGGCGCATTGGTGTGCTCGAAGTCCAGGCGTGACGCATGGATATCGACCAACCGCGGACTCCGAGGGACTAGCCGACTGCAGGCGCGTCCTGCGGTGAGCCAGTCCCTCGGAGTCGTGCAGTTCCATTCGGCATTAGAATCCAATTGGCGTTGATCCGGCCATCACCGGGGAGCCTTCGGAAGAACAGCCGGTACGGCCCAGTAGAACCGAACGGGTGGGCCCGTCACAGCCCTCTTGAGCGGTCACGCGCCAGCGTGGCAAGCGGGGTGGTACCGCGGCGCTTGCGCACCAGCGCATCGTCGTCCCCGGCCAGAGGTGGCTAGAGGGAGACGACGTACGTGACCGATCGGGTTTATCCGAAACTCGCTGCCGGGGCGCCTGATTTTCCGGCCCTCGAACTCGGGGTGCTCGACTACTGGTTCCGCGACGACACCTTCCGTGCCAGCATCGCAAATCGGGACGGCGCAACCGAATACGTGTTCTACGACGGTCCGCCGTTCGCCAACGGTCTGCCGCACTACGGACACCTGCTGACCGGCTACGTCAAAGACATCGTGCCCCGCTACCGCACCATGCGCGGCGACAAGGTGGAGCGCCGATTCGGTTGGGACACCCACGGATTGCCCGCCGAGCTCGAGGTTGAGCGACAGCTGGGCATCACCGACAAGTCCCAGATCGACTCGATGGGGATCGCCGCGTTCAACGACGCCTGCCGCGCGTCGGTGCTGCGCTACACCGACGAGTGGCAGCAGTACGTCACCCGCCAGGCCCGCTGGGTCGACTTCGACAACGACTACAAGACACTGGACCTCAGCTACATGGAGTCGGTGATCTGGGCGTTCAAACAGTTGTGGGACAAAGGCCTGGCCTATGAAGGCTACCGGGTGCTGCCGTACTGCTGGCGCGACGAGACCCCGCTGTCCAACCACGAATTGCGGATGGACGACGACGTCTACCAGAGCCGGCAGGACCCGGCTCTGACGGTCGGGTTCCGCGTTCAGGGTGGCCCGCTGGACGGCACCTATCTGTTGATCTGGACGACGACGCCGTGGACGCTGCCTTCCAACCTCGCGGTCGCGGTGCACCCGGACGTGACATACGTGCATGTGCAGGCCGGCGAGCGACGCTACCTGCTGGCCGAGCCGCGGCTGTCCGCCTATGCGCGCGAACTGGGCGAGGAGCCCGAAGTGCTTGGGACACTGCGTGGCTCGGAGCTGCTCGGCACCCGCTATCTACCGCCGTTTGCCTATTTCCTGGACTCGCCCAACGCCTTTCAGGTCTTGCCGGCCGACTTCGTCACCACCGAGGACGGCACCGGTCTGGTGCACATGGCTCCGGCGTACGGCGAGGACGACATGGCGGTGGGGGATGCGGCCGGGATCAGGGCGGTCACCCCGGTCGACGCCAAAGGCCGATTCGATGCGACCGTGCCGGATTACCAGGGCCAGCACGTCTTTGCCGCCAACCCGCAGATCATCCGCGATCTGAAGAACCAGAGCGGGCCCGCTGCGGTGAATGGCGCGGTGCTGCTGCGGCACGAAACCTACGAGCACCCCTACCCGCACTGCTGGCGCTGCCGTAACCCGCTGATCTACCGCGCGGTGTCGTCGTGGTTCGTGCGGGTGACCCAGTTCCGGGACCGCATGGTCGAGCTGAATCAGCAGATCACCTGGTACCCCGAACACGTCAAGGACGGCCAGTTCGGCAAGTGGCTGCAGGGCGCGCGCGACTGGTCGATTTCCCGAAACCGCTACTGGGGCACCCCGATTCCGGTGTGGAAGTCCGATGACCCGGCCTATCCCCGCATCGACGTCTACGGCAGCCTGGATGAGCTGGAACGCGATTTCGGGGTGCGGCCGTCGAATCTGCACCGCCCGTTCATCGATGAGCTCACCCGACCCAATCCCGACGACCCGACCGGGCAATCGACGATGCGCCGCATCTCCGATGTGCTCGACGTGTGGTTCGACTCCGGTTCCATGCCGTATGCGCAGGTGCATTACCCGTTCGAGAACCAGGACTGGTTCGACGGTCACTATCCCGGTGACTTCATCGTGGAATACATCGGGCAGACCCGCGGCTGGTTCTACACGCTGCACGTGCTGGCCACCGCGCTGTTCGACCGGCCGTCGTTCAAAACCTGCGTGGCACACGGGATTGTGTTGGGCTCCGACGGCCAGAAGATGAGCAAATCGCTGCGCAACTATCCCGACGTGACCGAGGTGTTCGACCGGGACGGCTCCGACGCGATGCGGTGGTTCCTGATGGCTTCGCCGATCCTGCGGGGTGGCAACCTGATCGTCACTGAGCAGGGTATCCGCGACGGGGTGCGCCAGGTGCTGTTGCCGTTCTGGAACGCCTACAGCTTCTTGGCGCTGTACGCGCCGAAAGTCGGTGTCTGGCGCACTGATTCGGCGAATGTGCTGGACCGCTACATCCTCGCCAAGCTGGCGGTGCTGCGTGAGGACCTGACCGCGGCGCTGGATGTCTGCGACATCTCCGGCGCCTGCGAACAGTTGCGCCAGTTCACTGAGGCGTTGACGAATTGGTATGTGCGACGGTCGCGTTCGCGGTTCTGGGTCGAAGAGGCCGATGCGATCGACACGCTGCACACGGTGCTGGAGGTCACCGCGCGGTTGGCCGCGCCGCTGCTGCCGTTGATCTCCGAGATGATCTGGCGAGGCGTGACCGGCGGGCGCTCGGTGCACCTGACCGATTGGCCGCAGGCCGGTGAGCTGCGCGCGGATCCGGACCTGGTCGCGGCGATGGACCAGGTCCGGGAGGTGTGCTCGGCGGCGTCCTCGCTGCGCAAGGCCAAGAAGCTGCGGGTACGCCTGCCACTGCTGAAACTGACCGTGGCAGTGGAGCATCCGGAGACCCTGGCGCCGTTCACCGACCTGATCGGCGACGAGTTGAACGTCAAACAGGTCGAGCTCACCGACGCGATCGACACCTACGGACGGTTTGAGCTGACCGTCAACGCCCGGGTGGCCGGACCTCGTCTGGGCAAGGACGTGCAGGCTGCGATCAAGGCGGTCAAAGCGGGCCAGGGCGTGGTGAACCCGGACGGCACGCTGACGGCGGGTCCGGCGGTGCTGCAGCCTGAGGAGTACAGTTCGCGCCTCGTCGCGGCCGACCCGGAATTCACCGCGGCGCTGCCCGGCGGCGCCGGCCTGGTGGTGCTCGACGGGACCGTGACCCCGGAGTTGGAAGCCGAGGGTTGGGCCAAGGACCGCATCCGGGAACTACAGGAGTTGCGCAAGTCGACCGGGCTGGACGTGTCCGACCGGATCAGCGTGGTGATTGCGGTACCTGCCGAGCGCGAGGAGTGGGCCGCCACGCACCGGGACCTGATCGCGGGCGAGATCCTGGCTACCAGGTTCGAATTCGGTGAGCCCGCGGATGCGACGGAAATCGGCGACGGGGTGCGGGTGGCGATAACCTGCGCGACCGGATAGGTTCCGCGCCGGCGCGGGGGGCGTGTTAGCCGAGGAGGCCGAGCAGGCCGCCCCCGCCCGTCTGGCCGCCGGTCCCGAGCAGGCCACCGCCGCCGAGCAGGCCGCCGGTCCCGAGCAGGCCACCGCCGCCGAGCAGGCCACCGAGGTCTGGCAGGCCGCCGAGACCCGGTAGCAGGCCGCCGAGACCGGGCAGCAGGCCGCCCAGGTTTGGCAGGCCACCGAGACCCGGCAGCAGGCCTCCCAGCCCACCGAGCAGCCCGCCCAAGTCCGGCAGGGCGACGTCGGGCAGCAGGCTGCGCACCCCGTCCAGTAGACCGCCCAGGTTCGGCAGGGAACCGATGCCCGGCAACACGACTTCCGGCAGGGGCACCAGCGGACCGCTGATATGCGGTGCGCCGATGGCTTCGGCCAGTTGTTGCGGTGCGTAGAGCAGCAGACCGGGCAGGATGCCGCCGGTCGGCGTCCCGCCGAGGGGCACCGACAGCAGCGGGGTCGGACTGCCCAGCGGATTCACCACAAGCGTCGTGACGTCGAGGGGGGTCAGGATTCCGCCGAGCGGAATCTGCGCGGTCAGCGGCACAGTCACGCCGCTTAGCGCACCGAGCCCGAGCGGCAGGGTGACCCCCGGTAGGCCGACACTCCACGTCACCTGACCATTGAGGAAGCCGTCGGTGACGACCGCCGGGGCGGTGAGGACCGCAACTAACGCCCCGAAACCGTCGCCGCTCTGTATTGCACTGCCGAAGGCCGACGCGACGGAATACATCGCGTTGGCCGTGGTGATCGGTGAGCCGATGAAATCTATACCCAGCGCGATCGGGAACCCGAAGAACGCGGCGCCAAGCTCCAACTGGCTGAGGGCGATCGGTGATGTCAACGGGTTGATATTGGTTCCGACGGAATACGAGAAGTCGGTAAGCGTGCCCAGCACATTCACGAAGTTCTGCCCGATTCGTGCCGGTATCGACGCGGTGGGTGCCAGGTCCGCCAAAACCATATTCGCGGCCCCGCTGCTCAAGTGCTGCCCGGCATTGGCAAACGCGGTGGAGATTATCTGGCCGTAGCTGATCTGATTGGCGATGAATTGGCGCAAGAACGGGAACGGGTTGGCGGCCAAGCCGTTTCCGAGACTCTGCAGGTTGGCGATCGTATTGGCGAACAGTCTCTCGTACGGTCCGGTGATCGCCGCCAGGCTCACCGGCGTCGGACCGGGCGCCGGTCCGAAAACGCCGGGCAGCAGCGCATTGAGCGACGGCAGACCAAGACCACCGAGTAACCCGCCCGGGTTGAACAGACCGAGTCCGCCCAGCAATCCGCCGGAGCCGCCCAGCAGCGCGGCGGGGTTGCCCAGCGCACCGGTCAGGCCATCCAGAATGGACGCTGCCGGCAACGCGGCGGCTGCGGCAGCTTCGGTACCCAGGTAGGCGCCGACACTCGCGTTGAGCACCCGGACGAACTCCGCGTGGAACGCGCGCGCCTGGGCGCTGACCGCCTGGTATTCCTCGCCGAATTCGGCAAAGAGCGCGGCGACCGCACCTGATACTTCATCGGTGGCCGCGGGCGCGATATTGGTCGTGAAGCCGGCCAGCGATTGGGAGACTTCGGATAGTGATCCGTTCACGCCTGCGAGATCTTGAGCGGCGGCTTGGACCCATTCCGGCACAACGACAAGTGACATAGCGATCTCCCTCGACCCGTGTCAACGTTAACCGGCATCCGCTGAGGGGGGATCACCATCGATAAAGCTAATTAAACATGCGTTTAATATTATATTTTAGGTTAACTAAAGACATCCCGGCACCGCGGCCGCGCCGAGCCGTTCTGAGCGCTCGCGCTCAGCCCCATAGCATCGACAACCGTGGAGTCCCGATGGGTGCTGCACCTGGACATGGATGCGTTCTTCGCATCGGTGGAGCAGCTGACCCGGCCGACCCTCAAGGGCCGGCCGGTACTGGTCGGCGGGCTGGGCGGTCGGGGAGTGGTCGCCGGGGCCAGCTACGAGGCGCGGGTGTTCGGCGCGCGCTCGGCGATGCCGATGCATCAGGCTCGCCGACAGGTCGGTGCGGCCGCGGTGGTGCTGCCGCCCCGCGGCGTGGTGTACGGCGTGGCCAGTCGCCGTGTCTTCGACGCGGTGCGCAGTCTGGTCCCCGTCGTCGAGCAACTGTCGTTCGACGAGGCGTTCGGCGAACCGGCCCAGCTGGCCGGTGCGTCGGCCGACGAGGTGCAGACGTTCTGTGCAACGCTGCGCCGACGGGTGCGTGAGGAAACCGGTCTGGTCGCCTCCGTGGGTGCTGGGTCGGGCAAGCAGATCGCCAAGATCGCTTCCGATCTGGCTAAACCCAACGGTGTCCGGGTGGTCCGCCGCTCCGAGCAGCAAGAGCTGCTGAGCGGATTACCGGTGCGGCGGCTGTGGGGGATCGGCCCGGTCGCCGAGGAGAAACTGCACCGCCTGGGCATCGAGAAGATCGGGCAGCTCGCAGCGCTGGCTGACGCGGAGGTCGCCGACATCCTCGGTGCCACCGTGGGGCCCGCGCTGCACCGGTTAGCGCAGGGCATCGACGACCGTCCCGTCGCCGAGCGTGCCGAGGCCAAGCAGATCAGCGCCGAATCCACCTTCGCGGCCGACTTGACCACGCTGGACCAGCTGCGCGACGCGATCGAGCCGATCGCCGAGCACGCGCACCGTCGGCTGCTCAAAGACGGTCGCGGCGCCCGCACGGTCACGGTGAAGCTGAAGAAGTCGGACATGAGCACGCTGACCCGCTCGGCGACGCTGCCCTACGCGACGACCGAACCCGGTGCGCTGGTGTCGGTGGCCCGCCGGCTGCTGCTCGATCCGTTGCAGATCGGGCCCATTCGTCTGCTCGGCGTGGGCTTTTCCGGCCTCAGCGACGTGCGCCAGCAGTCGTTGTTTCCCGACCTGGACCTGCCGCCGGAACCGGCTGAAGCGCACCAGGATTTCGAGACCCTGCGTGCGGTGCTGCTGACCGGGCAGGACGGCGGGTCCTGGCGGATCGGTGATGACGTCGCGCACCGCGACTTCGGGCACGGCTGGGTGCAGGGCGCCGGCCACGGCGTCGTCACCGTGCGGTTCGAAACGCGCGGCACGGGACCGGGCCAGGCCAGAACTTTCCCCCTCGACACCGCCGACCTGGCGGCCGCCAACCCGGTCGACAGCCTGGACTGGCCCGACTACGTCGAGGCACTGCGCGAGCACGTTCGGTCAACCCCAGCGGTCGAGGATGTCGCCCACGGGTAGGCCGGCGGCCAGCGTCGCCATCAGCAGCACCCGGGCCTGCGGCGGTGCCAGCCGCGGCACCAGCACCGCGCCGGCCTGCACCAGCTCGTGGCCGGGACCATAACCGGCGCTCACCCCGCCGTTGGGCACCCGGGTGGACACCGCGACCGTCACCCCGGCGCGGCACAGGCGCCGGACACCGTCGACGACCGCGCGTCCGGCGTTGCCGGATCCCAGCGCCTGCAGCACCACCGCGCGGGCACCCGCGGCGGCGAAGGCGTCCAGCGCCACCGCGTCGCTGCCCAGGTAGGCCGCCGCGATGTCGACGCGCGGCGCGTCAGCGGCCGACAGCTCGCCGAGAAACGTCCGCTGCTTGGGGTGCGTCAAAACCAGATCGTTGTCCAACACGGTGCCGACCAGCTGCCCGGCGAAACCGCTCAGATCCTGGGTGACCTCCTTGCGCAAACCCAGCGGCTGCAACACCCGGCCGGCGAAGCACACCAGCACCCCCAGGTCGCGAGCCACCGGGCTGGCCGCCACCGCGACGGCGTCGCGCAGATTGGCCGGGCCGTCGGCGTCCGGCGCGTCCGCGCTGCGCATCGCGCCGGTCAGTACCACTGGGACGGGGCCGGCGTGGGTCAGTTCGAGCCACAGCGCGCTTTCCTCCATGGTGTCGGTGCCATGGGCGACGACGATCCCGTCGGCTCCACTGGCGACCGCCCGATGCATGGCCGCGCGCATCAGATCCCAGTCCGGCGGAACGAGTTCGGAACTGTCGACCGCCAGCACGTCGACGACGTCGAGGTCGATATCGACGTCGAATCCCGACAACAGTTGCGCGCCCGAGCGGGCGGGCCGGCGCACCCCGTCGGCGCCGGTGCTCGTCGAAATCGTCCCTCCGGTGGTGATCACGGCGACGCGCCCCATCCCGGCATCATCCCGCACGCCCGCCCCCCTCGCGAGCAGACGCAAAAGCACCCGAACGCTCCGCGTGTCGGGTGCTTTTGCGTCTGCTCGGCAGCACTAGGGGATGATGGTGAGGTGCCTGACGAACCAACCGGATCCGCAGATCCGCTGACTTCAGCCGGTGACGCCGAGGAACCGCGCGCACCCGGGGCTGCCGCGCCGCGGCGGTTGCGGCTGCTCGTCTCGGTTGCGGCTGTGGTGCTCGCGCTGGACGTGGTGACCAAGGTGTTGGCGGTCAAACTGCTGCCTCCCGGTCAGCCGGTGTCGATCATCGGTGACACGGTGACCTGGACGCTGGTGCGCAATTCCGGTGCCGCGTTCTCGATGGCGACCGGATACACCTGGGTGCTCACCTTGATCGCGACCGGTGTCGTGGTCGGCATCTTCTGGATGGGCCGGCGGCTGGTCTCGCCCTGGTGGGCGCTGGGGCTCGGGATGATCCTGGGCGGTGCGATGGGCAACCTGGTCGACCGCTTCTTCCGGGCGCCGGGCCCGCTGCGCGGACATGTGGTGGATTTCCTGTCGGTGGGCTGGTGGCCGGTGTTCAACGTCGCCGACCCGTCGGTGGTGGGTGGCGCCATCCTGCTGGTGGTGCTGTCCATCTTCGGCTTCGATTTCGACACCACAGGTCGACGGAAAGTCAACGGCGACAACGCTATTACGCCGGAACCCGAGAACGCGGGTGACTGAGCGCACGTTGCCGGTCCCAGAAGGATTGGCGGGCATGCGCGTCGACGCCGGGCTGGCCCGGCTGCTGGGACTGTCGCGCAGTGCCGCGGCGGCCATCGCCGAAGACGGTGGTGTCGAACTCGACGGCGTACCGGCCGGGAAATCCGACCGACTCACTTCGGGTGCCTGGCTGCAGGTGCGGCTGCCCGAACCGCCGAAACCGTTGGAGAACAGGCCCGTTGACATCGAGGGCATGACAGTGCTGTATGCCGACGACGACATCGTGGCCGTCGACAAGCCCGCCGCGGTGGCCGCCCACGCCTCGGTCGGTTGGACCGGGCCCACCGTGCTGGGCGGCCTGGCCGCCGCGGGCTACCGCATCACCACCTCGGGGGTGCACGAGCGGCAGGGCATCGTGCACCGTCTGGACGTCGGCACGTCCGGGGTGATGGTGGTGGCCCGCTCCGAGCAGGCCTATACCGTGCTCAAGCGCGCGTTCAAACAGCGCACCGTCGACAAGCGGTATCACGCACTGGTGCAAGGACATCCGGATCCCTCCAGCGGCACCATCGATGCGCCGATCGGCCGGCACCACGGCCCGGAGTGGAAGTTCGCGGTCACCAGCACCGGCCGGCACAGCATCACCCACTACGACACCGTGGAAGCACACGTGGCCGCCAGCCTGCTCGACGTGCACCTGGAAACCGGCCGCACCCACCAGATCCGGGTGCACTTCGCCGCGCTGCACCACCCCTGTTGCGGTGACCTGGTTTACGGCGCCGATCCGAAACTCGCGAAAAAGCTTGGCCTGCAACGTCAATGGCTGCATGCGCGGTCGTTGGCTTTCGCGCATCCGGCCGATGGCCGGCGTGTCGAGATCGTCAGCCCCTATCCGCCCGACCTGGAACACGCGTTGAGCGTGTTACGCGCTGAGGGCTGACACGTCCCGCTCACTGGGTGTGGCACACGAAGTTGATGCCGTTGAGGTTCAGCCTGACCTCGCCCTGGTGCTCCCAGTACTCGGAGCCCTGCCGGCCGTAGCGGGCGCCGCTGCCCGACGGCTGGACGAACAGGATGATCCGGGTGCCCTTCCAGTTCAACACCGCCGCCTTGGGATCCAGATCGTTGTAGAACTGTGCGGTCAACGGACCGTCCCCGGGCGGACAGTTGTAGGTCACGACCGGCGGGGCGACCGTGGCCGGGTCAGCGATCGCCAACTCGACCAGCCGCGTCTGGTAGGCCTCCACCAGGCAGGTCCGGACGTCGACGCGGTCGGTGCAGCCGTCGCGCACTGTCATGAAAGCGTTCTGCGCGGTCGCGAGCGTGGACTGGTCAGCCCCGGGGCGTGCCAGTGCCTGCTGATACGCCGTCTGCGCCCGGCGGTCCAGGACGGTCAGTTCCGGGTCGTTACACACCAGCTGCTGGGCTTTGACGGTGGATCGGGCGCAGTCCAGGGCCGGTGTCGGCGAGGTGGTGGTGATGCTGGCCGACAGGCCCGGTGCGGCGCTCCCGGTCGACGAGTCCGGGTACGACGGTCGCGAACCGCACCCGCCGAGCAGCACGGTGGCCGCGATCACGGCGACGACTGAGACGAGCTTGCCCGACATCGGCATTCGGTACCTATTCATCGGTCGATATCCTAGGTTGGCTTTATGACCTGTGTCACACCGTCCACACTGCCCTCAGGAGCAACTGTCAATGAATCTCGGTGATCTCACGAACCTGGTTGAAAAACCGTTCGCGGCCGTGTCGAACATCATCAACACGCCGAACTCCGCCGGGCGATATCGGCCCTTCTACTGGCGGAATCTGCGCGACGCCGTGCAAGGCCGCACACTCGAAGAGGCGGTCGATGGAAAGATCGCGCTGATCACCGGCGGGTCCTCGGGCATCGGCGAGGCGGCCGCACACAAGATCGCCGAGGCGGGCGGCATCGTAGCGCTCGTCGCGCGCACCAAAGAGAACCTGGACAAGGTCGCCGACGACATCCGCGCCAATGGCGGTACCGCCCACGTCTACCCGTGCGACCTGTCCGACGTCGACGCCATCGCCGAGATGGCCGACAAGGTCATCGAGGACCTCGGCGGCGTCGACATCCTGATCAACAACGCGGGCCGGTCCATTCGGCGATCGTTGGCCCTGTCGTACGACCGGATCCACGACTACCAGCGCACCATCCAGCTGAACTACCTGGGCGCGGTGCAGCTGATCCTCAAATTCGTCCCAGGGATGCGCGAACGCGGCTTCGGGCACATCCTCAACGTGTCCTCGGTCGGCGTCCAGACCCGGGCACCGCGGTTCGGCGCCTACATCGCCAGCAAGGCCGCGCTGGACAGCCTGTGCGACGCGCTGCAGGCCGAGACCGTCAGCGACAACGTCCGGTTCACCACCGTGCACATGGCGCTGGTGCGCACGCCGATGATCAGCCCGACCAAGATGTACGACAAGTTCCCGGCACTCACGCCGGACCAGGCCGCCGGCGTGATCACCGACGCGCTGATCCACCGGCCGCGGCGGGCCAGCTCGCCGTTCGGGCAGTTCGCCGCCGTCGCCGACGCCGTCAACCCGGCCGTCATGGACCGGGTGCGCAACCGCGCATTCGGCATGTTCGACGACTCGTCTGCTGCCAAAGGCAGCGAAAGCGATACCGACACAAAGGATCTCGACAAACGCAGCGAAACGTTCCTGCAGGCCACCCGCGGAATCCACTGGTGATGTCGTGAGCCTTCCCAAACCGAGCAAGCAATCGACCGTCGTCATCACCGGCGCCTCCTCAGGCATCGGCACCGAACTGGCCAACGGGCTGGCCCGCCGGGGCTTTCCGCTGATCCTGGTCGCGCGGCGCCGCGAACGCCTCGACGAGCTGGCCGAAAAACTGCGTGCGGAACACAGCGTCGACGTGGAGGTCTTCCCACTTGACCTGTCCGACAACGAATCCCGCGCAAAGCTGGCCGAACGGCTGCGCAACGAGCCGATCGCCGGGCTGTGCAACAGCGCGGGCTTCGGCACCAGCGGGCGCTTCTACGAGCTGCCGGAGGAGCGGGAAAGCGAGCAGGTCACCCTCAATGCACTGGCGTTGATGGAGCTGACCCGTGCCGTGCTGCCCGGAATGGTCAAGCGGGGCGCCGGTGCGGTGCTCAACATCGCCTCGATCGCGGGCTTCCAGCCGATTCCGTTCATGGCGGTGTATTCAGCGAGCAAGGCGTTCGTGCTGACGTTCTCCGAGGCCGTGCAGGAGGAGCTGCACGGTACCGGCGTGTCGGTGACCGCCCTGTGCCCGGGCCCGGTTCCGACCGAGTGGGCTGAAATCGCCAGCGCCGAACGGTTCAGCATCCCGATCGCGCAGGTGTCCCCGAAGGACGTCGCCGAGCAGGCCATTGCGGGCATGCTCGCCGGCAAGCGCGGGGTGGTGCCCGGTGTGGTGCCCAAGATCGTCAGCACCGGCGGCAGGATTCTGCCGCGCAGCCTGCTGCTGCCCGGCATCCGGATCGGCAACCGGCTGCGCGGCGGCCCGAGTCACTGACCGGGCGTCAGCCCTGTCGCCACGGGTGGGCGTCCAGCCAGTTGGTGACCGTCGAGATCACCTCGGCGTTCGCGTTCTCGTCCTGCTGGCGTAGCTGGTCGACTAAAACCGAAATGCGTTGCAGCAGAGCACCATAAGCTGCGGCTGCGGCGCCTGCGTACTCTTCTGCCGCCTCGGCCTGCCAGGACGCGGAGTAGTGCGAGGGCAGGTTGTGCAGTTGCTCGGCGAGGTCTCGTGCCTCCGCCTGCGCCGTATCCACCAGGTTGCGCACCGTCTCGACATCCTCGGCCGGGCCCGCTTCCAGAATGCGGTCGAGTTCGCGCACGGTGGCCAGCGCCAACTCGATGGACCTGGTGTGGGCGGCCACCCCCAGCGGGGGCACCGGAAGCGCCAACAGGTTCGCCGCCGCCACACCGGGCTCGCGCACCCGCGCCGCTTCCTGAGCAGCGGCGGCCTGCTCGCGGGCCGCCGCCAGTTCGGTCGCCGAAGTCGCGCGCAACTGCTCGATCTCGCTGTAAGCGCGGGTCACGGCCGCGCCGGCATTCTCGGCCTCGGCGCGGGCACGCGCCACCTCGGCCTGCGCTGCTTCGCGCAGGGCGGCGAGCTGCTGGCCGGCTTGCGCGCGCGCCTCAGTCAACTCTGCGGCCGACGAGGTGCGCACCTGCTCGGTCTCCGCTTTGAGCCGGGTCATCTCGGCCGCGGCGGCGGTGCGGAGCTGCTCGAGCTCTGCCTTGGCCCGGGCCACCTCAGCTTCGGCTGCCCGGTGCGCGGCGGTGATCGCACCGGTGGCCTGCCCGCGGGCCGAGGCGACTTCGGCCGCGGCATCGGCCCGGATCTGGTCGAGTTCGCGGCGCACTTCCTCCAACGCGCGCTCGGCGCTTTCCCGGGCAGTCGCGCGCTCGGCGATGCGCTGCTCAGCACGGGCTTCGGCGGCTGTGGCCCGCTCGTTGGCTGCGGCGATCTCGGCCGCGGCATCGGCGCGCACCCGTTCCAGCTCGGCGCGCACCTGCTCGAACGCCTGGCGCCCGGTCGCCCGGTCCGCGGTGCGCTCTGCGATGCGCTGTTCGGCGCGGCTTTCCGCGGCGGTGACCTGCTCGGTGGCCGTGGCGAGTTCGGCGGCCGTGTCGGCGCGCACCTGAGCAAGTTCGGCGCGTACCTGTTCCAGGGCCCGCTGCGCGGCGGCCCGCTCGGCGGCGCGTTCAGCCTTTGTTGTTTCCAATGTTGTTTCGAAGGCCTGCTGCGCGGCTTGCCGCTCGGCCGCCCACTGCTCTTCCTGCCGCGCGGCCTGGGCCTGCACTTCGCGTGCCCGCTCGCGCGCCGCGGTGGCCACCCGCGCCGATTGTTCAGCCTGCGCCCGGGCCATCGCCACGGCCGCCTCGGCGTCTTTGCGGCCCTGCTGCGCCTCCCGCGCGTGCGCCTCGGCCGCGACCCGCTTGTGGTCGGCCTCGACCAGTCGCATCACCGGCGAGAGCCGCTTGCGTGCCGGGCCGGATCGATTTCGGTGCTCGACGAGGTCGCGCTCGCTCATCGCCGCCAGCGCCAGCAACGCCGCGGGCGGTTGCTGTCCGAGCCGCTCGGCGGCGGCGACCGAATCCGCGGCGGCGCGCAGCGTCAACGCCGCCCACTCCGCGGGGTCGAGATCCTCGATGTGTTGTCGTGTGGTGCTCACCCGTGCCGGCGCCTTCCTTTGCCGGCCGGTTCGATAGCGGCCTCATCGGTGGGTGCCGGGGGCTGGTCGGGGGCGGGGGGCTGGTCAGCGGGCGGGACCGACGGCTGGGATTCCCGGGGCTCGCGGGCAGCCGGCGCGTCCCGTCGCGGCGCAGATTGCCGCGCCGCGAGCTGAGACAGCGGTCCAGCCTGCTGCGCCAACACCAGGGAGAACTGGTTGAGGTACACCGTCACCGACCGGGCCAGCGTCTCGTCCCCGAGGAACTCGGCGTCACGCAGCAGCCCGCGCAGCATCTCCAGTGCCAGCTCGGGCCCCAGACCCAGGGTGGCGTTCTCGTGTGCTGCCGGTTCGATCCCCGCGGTCTCCACCACCCACACCAGCCGTTGCCAGCAGCGGTCCAGGGCCGCGCTGCGCTGCGCGTCTTCGCGAAGCTCCTGATGATGACGGTCACGCTGGTCCTGCTGCAGCGCTTCACGTTTGGCGGCCCGGCGCGCGGCGATGAATGCGATGACCGCCAGAATGATCGCCACCGTCAGGGCAGCCACACCGCCGAATCCCGCCGACGTCAGGAAGTCGCGCGCGGGAGGGAGGGCCCCTTCCGCCACAAAATGACGCTCGTGCAAGCTCATGGCTCGGACCGTATCAAACGGGCCCGGATAAAAATCGCGGCAAAAATCGCGGTGAGAGCGCAGCGGCTATCGGTCCGGCACGATCTTGAGCACCTGTCCGGGTTTCACCAGCTGATCGGACCGGTTCGTGCGCGCCGCGGTCAGCGCGTAGACCGCACCTGCGGAATCCACCGCCACACTCATGGCATGAGAACCCAGCGCCACCTGCACCGGATCGCGTCCGGGCGGCAACTGGAAGAAACCCTTGCCGAAGCCGTCGCCGACGAAGATGTCCCCGGCGTCGTCGAACGCGATGTGATTCGGCTCGATGAGTCCGGGGATGGGCACCACGACGGCAGCGGTGGCGCCGACGGGAAGTTTGAAGACCTGGCCACGTCCGGTACCTCTGATATTCGAGGACACGTAGACGGTGCCGTCTTTGGCGACCGCAATTCCACGGGGCAGATGGAGCCCCTCGAAAGACAAGTCGGTCGGTCGGCTTTGTCCCGGTGCGAGCTTGCGCGCCCCGTACTTCACATTCGGGCCCTCGTCCATGAGTGCACCGACTGCGTAGGTGTTGCCCGCATCGTCGACCGCGATGCCACTGACCGAGGTGAATCCCCGAAACGGCAACCGAATCGGGCTGGATTTGCCCGCCTCCAACAGGTAAACCTGGGCGCCTTCGCTGTAGAAAAGATTGCCGGCCTTATCGACCGCCAGGTCCGTCGCGGAGCGAAAATTCACCCCGGGAATTTCCACCGGGGACGCCGCGCTGGCCCCCGGCGCCAGCTTCCAGAGCTGCAGCGGGCCGGGTTCGAACATGCTGATGCCCGGATGCGGGATCACCGCGGCCAGCGCGTAAATGTTGCCGGAGCCGTCGACAGCGACACTTTTCGTCGGGAACATCTCGGGAAATGGCAGCACAGTCGGCTGCGCCGTGTAGGTGCGCCGCGGCGGGGCGGCCTTGGTGGTGGATGCCGTCGAGTCGTTGCGGTGCACGACCTTGGGGATCACGATTGCGCCGGTCACCACCACGGCGATCACGGCGACGAGGGCGACAGCCGGGCCGATGTAGCGGCGCCGTCGTGGTGGCGGTATCGGCAGCTGCATCGGCCGGGAGTGCGGAAACGATACGGTAGGTGACTGTCCGTACATCGGAATAGGTTGCGGGACATAATTATTGGATGACTGGCCAGGAGGCGGGAGGGTGAACGTGCGGGTGGCCGCCGCGGACGGCGGTGCCGGGTTGCTGTTCGGCGGCGCAGGGGGCGGGATCGGCGGGTGGACGCGCTGCGCGGCAGCGGCGAATTCGCCGGCGCTGCGGTACCTGTTGGCGGGATCGGCTGCCGTTGCGCGCTCGATGACAGCGTCGAACTCAGCCGGGATTCCGGCTCGCCGCTCGACCGGCGTCGCCGGGTCGAACGGTTGCCCTGTCAGGCACTCGTAAAGCACCCCGGCCAGCGCGGCGATGTCGGCGCGGTAGACCGCGTCGGTGTCGGTGACCAGCACCCGGGTCCGGTCTGCCGAGGGCGTCGCTCCGCCGAGGTCGGCCAAATAGGCTGAACCGTCGCGCGCCAGCAGAATGTTGGCGGTGCTGACGTCGCGGTGGATTCTGCGGTGGGCGTGCGCATCGTCGATCGCCGCCGCGACTTGGCCTACCAGGTGCACCGCACGGACCGGATCGAGCGGGCCACCTTGTGCCAGTAGCGATTTCAGATCGCTGGGCTCCGTCATCAGCCCACCGCGGCTTTGAGCAGCCGGTTGTTCTCGGTCACGTAGATGCCGCCCGCCGCATCGATCGCCATACCACCGAAGGACTGATTCTCCGGCGCGAACAGCAGGGTCGGGGACGAGGCACCCGCGGACAGCTTGATCAGCCGACCCATGTTGTCGGCGTTGTCGGCCACGTATACGTCGCCCTTGGCGTCCACCACGACGATTTGCGCCCTGCCCAGCTGTCCGAACGGCAGCTGGGTCGGGTTGCTCTCGCCTAGGGCCAACTTCAGCACCCGGCCCGCCTGCAGGGCGTAGACGTTGCCGGCGCCGTCCGTCGCCACGTCCTCGAAAATGCCGGTACCGAACGGCAGCGTGGTGGGGGTCGCGGCACCCGGCGCGAGCGCCAGCACCCGGTCGTTTGCGGCAACGTAGACAGTCCCCGCAGCATCAGCTGCGACGCCATGGGGAAGCATGCGGCCGAAGGGCAACTCGACCGGATCACCGGCGCCGGGCCCCAATTTCAGAATCCTCCCGGCGCCGTCCCGGGGGACATCGGCGACATAGACGTTGCCGGCTGCGTCCACGCTCACCCGTTTGGGCCGGACCAGTCCGCGAAACGGCACCTCGGCGGGCGCATCGGAGTCGGCGGTCAGCTTGTACACCCTGGGGCTGCTGGTGTCGACGACGTAGATTTCCCCGGCCGGGCCGATCGCCACGCCCGCGAGCTGACCGGTTCCGATAATCGGCAATCGGGTGGCGTTCAGGGCGGGGGCGGCGCTGGTGGACGGCGAGCCGGAGCCGCCGGGCGTCGGCGATGCGCTGGTGGTGGGCGCAGCATGCCGGGTCGTGTCGGGCGTGGCCAAGACCGCGACGACGCCGACAATGGCGGCTACCAGCGCGATCACGCCCACGGCCAGCACTGCACGGCGACGGGGCTTGCGGTGCAACTTCATTGGCGTGCGCGCAGTGGGCGCGCCCGGGTGTGTCCACGGTTGGGTGGGGACCGCGTGCGGCGGAGTCCAGGGCTGCACCGGGGTGCTCAGCGCGTGCTGAGCGGCCGCACCCAGTTCACCGGCGCTGCGAAAGCGAACCTGCGGGTCCTTGGCCATTCCACGCGCGATCACCTCGTCGAAACCGATCGGGATCCCCGGGTGGTCCTGGCTGGGGCGCGGCGGCGGGGAGGTCAGGTGCGCGGCGACCAGAGCGGGTATTTCGGTGCGACTCTCATACGGTGCGGCCCCGGTCAGGCATTCATACAGCACACAGGCCAGTGCATAGATGTCCGCACCCGGCGTGACCTGGCCGGACGCCAGACGTTCCGGTGCCAGGTAGGCGAACGATCCGATGGTGGTGCCCTCGCTGGTGAGCTTGGTGTCGGTGGCGGCATTGGCCAGGCCGAAGTCCACCAGGCAGGCGAAGTCGTCGGGACCGAGCAGAATGTTGGCCGGCTTGACGTCGCGGTGAATCACCGTTTCGGCGTGCGCGGCATCCAGTGCCGCGGCGATCTGCCGCACCACGTGCACCGCCCGGGCCGGGCTGAGCGCGCCGCCACGTTCCAGGGTGCTCTGCAGATCCGTACCGTCGATCAGGCGCATGTCGATGTACAGCTGACCGTTGATCTCCCCGCAGCCGTGAATGGGCACCACGTGCGGGTCGTGCAGCCGTCCGGCGGTGCGGGCCTCCCGGAACAGCCGCTCCCGGAAAGCCGGGTTCTGCGAGTAGCTGCTGGACAGCAACTTCAGCGCCACCACCCGGTGCATGACCGTGTCCTCGGCTTCGTAGACCTCACCGAATCCGCCGCTGCCCAGCAGCTGGCGCAGCTGATACGGGCCGAACCGCGACCCCGGGAGGAAGCTGGCAGTCATTGCGCGGCACCCAATTCGAGGACTTTGCCGGTCGCGCAGTCGTCGCCGCGGTGACAGTCGACGACGAACAGATCGCCGGCGTCGTCCACGGCGATACCGAACGGGTAGTTGAGGGTGGGAAAGGCGACCTGGGTGGCAGTGCTCGCACCGCTGGCCAACTTGAAGACCCCGCGGCCGTCGATGTCGGTGACGTAGACGTTGCCGTTCTTGTCCACAGCCACACCGTACGGTTGCTGCAGGCCGGGAAACGGCAGTTCGGCGGGGGTGTCGGCACCGGCAGCCAGCTTCAACACCCGCCGCTCCTCCACATCGGCGATGTAAAGGTTCCCGGTGCTGTCCACCGCGATTCCGGCTGGCATGTTCAGCGGTGTGGTCGGCATCAGGGCGGTGGCACTCGTCGCGCCGGGGGCCAGCTTCAGCACCTGCCGAAGCGTGGCGTCGGTGACATAGACGGTGCCGTCGGCGCCGACCGCCACCCCGACCGGTCTGCCCAGGTGCCCGAACGTCAGCGGAGCAGGCCCACGACCGCCCGCCGCCAACTTCCACACCGCGGATGCGTGGAAGTCGGCGACGTAGACCGCACCCGCCGGGTCCACCGCGACCCCCTCGCCGTACAGCTCACCGAACGGTAGCTCGGTAGGCGAGGGCTGGCCGGGGGGCAACCTCAGCACCCGGCCATTGGGGGAGTGGCTGCTCAGCTCGACCGCGTAGACGCTGCCGTCGTGACCGACGGCCACCCCGCGGGCCTGCACCAGGTCCGGGAATTTCAGCACCGTCGGGACCGTCGAGGACGGCCGCGGCGTGCTGGTCGCCGCGCGCCCGGTGGCAGCATCCCGGCGCGTGACAACAACGACGGCCGCCGCGGCCGCCACCGCGACGATGATGGCCGCCGCGACGGCAATCACCCTGCGACGGCGCGGTTTTCGGCGCTCGGGTGGCACCCACGGCGGTGGCGCGGCCGGCACGGGCGGGGGCAGCGGCACCGGCGGCGGCGCGGTGGTCCACTCGCGGGTGGTCGCGGCCGGACCCAGTGCGTTGTGCGCGGCGGCGGCCAGCTGACCCGCGCTGGAATAACGGTCGTCGGGATGCTTGGCCATGCCCCGCGCGATGACCTCGTCGAACCCGGCGGGGATGCCGGCCCGCTGCTGGCTGGGCCGCGGGATCGGGGCGGTCAGCTGGGCGTTGATCAGCGCGGTCAGATCCTGGTGCTGGGCAAACGGTGGTGCCCCGGTCAGTAGTTCATAGAGCACGCACGCCAGCGAGTACACGTCGCAGCGCGGGTCGATCACTGGATTCTCGCAAAGCCGTTCCGGAGCAACGTAATCGAACGTGCCGACCGCCTTTCCGGTACCGGTCAGCCGGGCGTCGCCGGCCGCGCTGGCCAGGCCGAAGTCGACCAGGCTGGCGAAGTCGTCACCGGAGAGCAGGATGTTCGCCGGTTTGACGTCGCGGTGTAACACCGTCTCGGCGTGCGCGGCGTCCAGGGCTGCCGCGACCTGGCGCACCAGATTCACTGCCCGCGCCGGCGGGAGCGGGCCGTCCCGGCGCAGCACGGTGTCCAGATCCACGCCGCGCACCAGTCGCATGTCGATGTAGACCTGGCCGTCGATCTCGCCGCAACCGTGGATCGGCAGCACGTGTGGTTCCCGCAGCCGGCCGGCGGTGCGGGCCTCCCGGAACAGCCGCTCGCGGAACACCGGGTTTTGCGAATAGGTGCTGCTCAGCAGCTTCAACGCCACCACGCGGTGCATGGCGGTGTCCTCAGCTTCGTACACCTCGCCGTAACCGCCGGCACCCAGCAGCCGCACCAACCGATACGGCCCGAACTGCGACCCCGCCCGATTCTCGACCACCGACCTGCCCTCCGCTTCGCCGCTGAGCGTATCCGGGGTGGAGGGCCGCCGGTCGCGCTGGCGTTACGCTCACCGCTATGGCATCCGTTGACCTGACCCTGGACGTACCGATGACCCCGCAGGAAATGTGGGAGCACGTCTCGGACCTGTCGACCCTGGGCGACTGGCTGGTCTTGCACGAGGGCTGGCGCAGCGAGTTGCCCGACGTCGACGACATCACCGAAGGCACGCAGGTGGTGGGCGTCGCGCGCTCCAAAGGCCTGCGCAACCGGGTGACCTGGACGATCACCAAGTGGGATCCGCCGCACAAGGTCGCGATGGCCGGGGACGGCAAGGGCGGAGCAAAGTACAAGGTCACGCTGACGGTGACGCAATCCAAGGACGGCGCCACCCTTGGCCTGTCCGTTGACCTGGGCGGCCCCGCGCTGTTCGGTCCGATCGGCAAAGTCGCGGCCCGCGCGGCCAAGGGTGACGTGCAAAAGTCGCTCGACAACTTCGTCGAGTTGTACGGCTGAAACAGGCCAAGACACGTGCTGCGACACGCCGGGACCGTGTCGGTGCGCGGTCATAGACTTGCCTCCCTATGAGTGAGTCGTCGTTCGTGCACCTGCACAACCACACCGAGTATTCGATGCTCGACGGTGCCGCGAAGATCTCCCCGATGTTCGCTGAGGCCGCCCGGCTGGGCATGCCCGCGATCGGCATGACCGACCACGGAAACATGTTCGGCGCCAGCGAGTTCTACAATTCGGCGTGCAAGGCCGGGATCAAGCCGATCATTGGGGTCGAGGCCTACATCGCGCCCGGCTCGCGCTTTGACACCCGTCGCATCACCTGGGGCGATCCCGGGCAGAAGGGCGACGACGTATCCGGCAGCGGGTCCTACACCCACATGACGATGATGGCCGAGAACGCGACCGGCCTGCGCAACCTGTTCAAGCTGTCGTCCCTGGCGTCGTTTGAAGGCCAGCTGGGCAAATGGTCGCGCATGGACGCCGAACTCATCGCCGAGCATGCCGAGGGCATCATCGCCACCACCGGTTGCCCGTCCGGCGAGGTGCAGACCCGGTTGCGGCTGGGCCATGACCGCGAAGCGCTGGAGTCCGCCGCCAAGTGGCGCGAGATCTTCGGCGCGGACAACTTCTTCCTCGAGCTGATGGACCACGGAATCTCGATCGAACAGCGGGTCCGGCAAGGTCTGCTCGACATCGGCCGTCAGCTCGGTATCCCGCCCCTGGCCACCAACGACTGCCACTACGTCACCCGTGACGCCGCGCACAACCACGAGGCGCTGCTGTGCGTGCAAACCGGCAAGACGCTCTCGGACCCCAACCGGTTCAAGTTCGACGGCGACGGCTACTACCTCAAGTCCGCCGCCGACATGCGCCGACTCTGGGACGACGAGGTGCCCGGGGCCTGCGACTCCACCCTGCTGATCGCCGAACGGGTCCAGTCCTACGCCGACGTGTGGACGCCGCGGGACCGGATGCCGGTCTTCCCGGTGCCCGAGGGGCACGACCAGGCGTCGTGGCTGCGCCACGAGGTGATGGCCGGCCTGCAGCGGCGCTTCCCGGCCGGCGTGGGCCAGGACTACCTCGACCGGGCCGACTACGAGATCAAAGTCATCTGCGACAAGGGCTTTCCGGCTTACTTCCTGATCGTCGCGGACCTGATCAACTACGCGCGGTCGGTCGACATCCGGGTCGGGCCGGGCCGTGGTTCGGCGGCGGGTTCGCTGGTCGCCTACGCGATGGGCATCACCAACATCGACCCCATCCCGCACGGTCTGCTGTTCGAGCGGTTCCTCAACCCCGAGCGCCCGTCGGCGCCGGACATCGACATCGACTTCGACGACCGGCGGCGCGGTGAGATGGTGCGCTACGCCGCCGACAAGTGGGGTCAGGACCGGGTCGCCCAGGTCATCACCTTCGGCACCATCAAAACCAAAGCGGCGCTCAAGGATTCGGCGCGAATCCACTACGGGCAGCCCGGATTCGCGATCGCCGACCGGATCACCAAGGCACTGCCGCCGCCCATCATGGCCAAGGACATCCCGCTGTCGGGCATCACCGACCCGGCCCACGAGCGGTACAAGGAGGCCGCTGAGGTCCGCAGCCTGATCGAGACCGACCCCGACGTGCGCACCATCTACCAGACGGCGCGCGGCCTGGAGGGGCTGATCCGCAACGCCGGGGTGCACGCGTGCGCGGTGATCATGAGCAGCGAGCCGCTGACCGAGGCGATTCCGCTGTGGAAGCGACCGCAGGACGGCGCCATCATCACCGGCTGGGATTACCCGTCGTGCGAGGCCATCGGCCTGCTGAAGATGGACTTCCTGGGCCTGCGCAACCTGACGATCATCGGCGACGCGATCGAGAACATCAAGGCCAACCGGGGCATCGACCTCGACCTGGAAACGCTGCCGCTGGACGACAAGCTGACCTACGAACTGCTGGGCCGCGGCGACACGCTCGGCGTGTTCCAGCTCGACGGCGGCCCGATGCGCGACCTGCTGCGCCGCATGCAGCCCACCGAGTTCAACGACATCGTCGCGGTACTGGCGCTGTACCGCCCCGGACCGATGGGCATGAACGCGCACAACGACTACGCCGACCGCAAGAACAATCGGCAGGCGATCAAACCGATCCATCCCGAGCTCGAGGAACCGTTACGCGAAATCCTCTCCGAGACTTACGGTTTGATCGTCTACCAAGAGCAGATCATGTTCATCGCCCAGAAGGTCGCCTCCTACACGATGGGCAAGGCCGACGCGCTGCGCAAAGCGATGGGCAAGAAGAAACTCGAGGTGCTCGAGGCCGAGTACAAGGGTTTCTACGAAGGCATGACCGCCAACGGTTTCTCCGAAAAAGCGGTGAAAGCGTTGTGGGACACCATCCTTCCGTTCGCCGGGTATGCCTTCAACAAGTCGCACGCCGCCGGCTACGGATTGGTCTCCTACTGGACCGCTTATCTCAAGGCCAACTATCCCGCCGAATACATGGCGGGTCTGCTCACCTCCGTCGGCGACGACAAGGACAAGGCCGCGGTCTACCTCGCCGACTGCCGCCGGTTGGGCATCACCGTGCTGCCGCCCGACGTCAACGAGTCGCTGGTGAACTTCGCCTCGGTCGGCAAGGACATCCGCTTCGGGATGGGCGCGGTGCGCAATGTCGGCGCCAACGTCGTCGGCTCACTGATCAAGACCCGCAACGAGAAGGGGAAATACACCGACTTCTCGGACTACCTGAACAAGATCGACATCTCGGCCTGCAACAAGAAGGTCACCGAGTCGCTGATCAAGGCCGGCGCGTTCGATTCGCTCGGGCATGCCCGCAAGGGCCTTTTCCTGGTGCACACCGACGCCGTCGACAGTGTGCTGGGCACCAAGAAGGCCGAGGCGATGGGCCAGTTCGACCTGTTCGGCGGCGCCGACGGCGACGGTGCCGGCGACGCCGTCTTCGCCATCAAAGTGCCCGACGACGAATGGGAAGACAAACACAAGCTCGCGCTGGAGCGCGAAATGCTGGGGCTCTACGTGTCCGGCCACCCGCTCAACGGGGTGGCGCACCTGCTGGCCACCCAGGTCGACACCGCGATCCCGGCGATCCTGGACGGCGACGTCCCCAACGACGCGCAGGTGCGGGTCGGCGGCATCCTGGCGTCGGTGAACCGACGGGTGAACAAGAACGGAATGCCCTGGGCATCAGCACAATTGGAGGACCTGACCGGCGGTATCGAGGTGATGTTCTTCCCGCACACATACTCTAACTTCGGCGCCGAGATCGCCGACGACGTGGTGGTGCTGGTCAGCGGCAAGGTCGCGGTGCGTGACGACCGGATCAGCCTGATCGCCAACGAGCTGGTGGTGCCCGACTTCTCGAACGCCCAACCGAACCGGCCGCTGGCGGTGAGCCTGCCGACCCGGCAGTGCACGGTGGACAAGGTCAGCGCGCTCAAGCAGGTGCTGACCCGCCACCCCGGCACCTCGCAGGTGCATCTGCGGTTGATCAGTGGCGAGCGGATCACCACGCTGGAACTGGACCAGTCGCTGCGGGTGACGCCGTCGCCGGCGTTGATGGGGGACCTCAAGGAGTTGCTCGGCCCCGGTTGCCTGGGTGGTTAGACCGACCCCGGGACACGCCTTGACGCGTCGCGGGATACGGACTCGGCGGGATGATTGAGCCCCTATTTGGCGGGCCACGGACGTACGCTCACCGTTATGACCGCGCCGCAACCGGCCTGACAGCGAGGGAGTAAGAGTGTCTGCACGCGAAGTCGGTCGCAGCGGGGTGCGAAAGCTGTTGCAGCGCACCGGGCTTGTCGACGAAGCCACGACGCCGCTGGCGACCGACCCGGACGCGGTTACCCAGCTGTTGGATGCGCAGTGGTTCGGCGAGCGGCTCGACGCGCTGGCCGGCGAGCTGGGCCGCGACCCGGAGAGCGTGCGGGTGGAGGCCGCGGGTTACCTGCGCGAAGTGGCGGCGTCCCTGGACGAGCGCGCGGTGCAGGCCTGGCGGGGATTCAGCCGCTGGCTGATGCGGGCCTACGACGTGCTGGTCGACGAGGACCAGATAGCGCAGCTGCGCGCTCTGGACCGCAAGGCCACGTTGGCGTTCGCGTTCTCGCACCGCTCCTACCTGGACGGCATGCTGCTGCCGGAGGAGATCGCGGCCAACCGGTTGTCGTCGGCCTTCACCTTCGGCGGCGCCAACCTCAACTTCTTCCCGATGGGCGGCTTCGCCAAGCGCACCGGCACCATCTTCATCCGCCGGCAGACCAAGGACATTCCGGTCTACCGGTTCGTCCTGCGGGCCTACACCGCGCAGCTGGTGCAGAACCACACCAACCTCACCTGGTCGATCGAAGGTGGACGCACCCGCACCGGCAAGTTGCGCCCGCCGGTGTTCGGCATCCTGCGCTATCTCACCGACGCCGTCGACGAAATCGACGGACCCGAAGTGTATTTGGTGCCGACGTCGATCGTGTACGACCAGCTGCACGAGGTCGAAGCGATGACCACCGAGGCCTACGGCGCGGCGAAACGTCCCGAGGACTTCCGGTTCCTGGTCCGGCTGTCCCGCCAGCAGGGCGAACGACTGGGCCGGGCCTATCTCGACTTCGGCGAACCGTTGCCGTTGCGCAAGCGCCTCGAGGAGCTGCGGGCGGACCCGTCGGGCACGGGCACCGTCGTGGAACGTATCGCGCTGGACGTCGAACACCGGATCAACCGCGCCACCCCGGTCACACCGACTGCGGTGGTGAGCCTGGCCCTGCTGGGCGCGGACCGTTCGCTGTCGATCAGCGAGGTACTCGCCACGGTTCGGCCGTTGGCGAGCTACATCGCCGCCCGTGAATGGGCGGTGGCCGGGGCGGCGGACCTGACCAACAAGTCGACGATCCGCTGGACCCTGCACCAGATGGTGGCTTCCGGCGTGGTCAGCGTGTACGACGCCGGCACCGAGGCGGTGTGGGGGATCGGCGCCGACCAGCACCTGGTCGCGGCGTTCTACCGCAACACCGCCATCCACATCCTGGTCGACCGGGCCATCGCCGAGCTGGCGTTGCTGGCGGCTTCGGAATGCCCGACCGAGGGCACGGTTTCGCCGGCATCTGTCCGCGACGAGGCGCTGCAACTGCGCGAGCTGCTGAAGTTCGAGTTCCTGTTCTCGGCGCGCGCGCAGTTCGAGATGGAACTCGCCGCCGAAGTGCGCCTGATCGGCCCGGTCGAAGACACCACCAAAGCGGTCAGCGCCGCCGAGGTACGGCACTTGCTGGAGTCGGCGGATCTGCTGTTGGCGCACCTGGTGCTGCGCCCGTTCCTGGACGCCTATCACATCGTCGCCGATCGGTTGGCCGCCCTCGAAGACGAAGCACTGGACGAGGATGCGTTTTTGACCGAATGCCTGGAGGTGGGCAAGCAGTGGGAACTGCAGCGCCGCATCGCCAACGCCGAGTCCCGGTCGATGGAGCTGTTCAAGACCGCACTGCGGCTGGCGCGGCATCGGGAGCTGGTGGACGGTCCCGACCAGGCCGACCTGGCCAAGCGACGCCGGGAGTTCGCCGACGAGATCGCCACTGCGACCCGGCGGGTCAACGTGATCGCCGAACTGGCCCGGACGCGCTGATCGTCCTGCGCTCTCGTCAGCAAGGTGGCAGGGAACCCGCAGGCGATCCCCAGTTGGCGGTGAGTCGTGCGTCGAGCTATCGAATGGTGCTGCGGTGCAAAGTAATTGAGCAGGCAAACCCGACGAGCGCCGGAACTGTCCGCGGGGAATCCCGCTGGTAGTCTCGCGGCAACAGCAGTGGTGAAAGCCGCCAGTAGCACATGAACGGCAAAAGCTAACGCCTGCAGCGTAATCGAAGCGGAGCCACTCGGATCTCGGTATATCTCGCGCGACGATGAGCCAGGCCGGCGCGTCGAGGAGGTTCCCATGCACGAGCTCGTGATCGTCAGCGGCGACGACGCGCTGGCTACGACGGTCATCGACGAACTGGTACGCGCGGGTGCCAGCGTCGTGCGGCTCAGCGCTGCAGATCTGGCCGGTAAGCAGGTCAACGGTGAACTGGCCAGGGCCGGAATTGCGACGGCCACCGCCGTGGTCTGTGCAGGTGACGACGACGCGATCAATCTGGAAATCGCGCTGCTGGCCCGCCGGGCCAATCCCGACGTACGCGTGGTGGCCCGGCTGACCAACGACGTGCTGCGCGAAGCGGTGGCCGCCGACGAGGGGCCGAGCGCGATCTTCGACGTCGCGACCCTCACCGCACCCGCGGTCGTGGAAGCGTGCCTGGCGCGCACCACACATCCCCTGCAGGTGGCCGGTATCGACTTCGTTGTGTTCGGCGCCGACGCGACCCGGGACGCGACCATCCGCGACATCTTCGGGCAGTTGGCGCCCGTCGCCGTCGTCCGCGGCGAGAACAGTTGCACCCCGGGCGATGTCGTGGCCTGCCCGGGCCGCGACTTGACGGTGCGTGCCGGCGACTGGATGTCGATGATCGGCACCCGGGACGATGCGGCCGCCTACGGCATCCGGGCGCCTCGGACCGAGACGACACGTACCCGCCCGTCGCGCCTACGGCGGTCGCTGGCGTCGCTGCGCGCTCTGCCCAGCGACGTCAACCCGGCGTTCTACCCGGTGATCGCGGCGCTGGTCTGCTTGATCGCCGGGTCGACGACGCTGTTGCACTTCTCCTACACCCATCCCGGAATGTCGTGGGTCGACGCGTTCTACTTCACCAACGAGACCATCACCACCACGGGCTACGGGGACTTCAGCTTCGCGCAGCAGCCCACCTGGTTGCGGATCTTCGCCGCCATGTTGATGTTGGGCGGCGTGACGACCACCGCGTTGCTGGTCGCGTTCGTCGCCGATGTGCTGCTGTCGCGCCGCTTCGTGATGGCGTCCGGGCGGCCGCGGGCCCGGCATCTGCGCAGCCACGTCATCGTCGTCGGGTTGAGCGGGCTCGGGATGCGGGTGGTCAGCGACCTCACCGCGGCCGGTCACGACGTCGCGGTGATCGAACGCGACCCCGGTAACCCGTATCTGTCGGCGATGAACGAACTCGACGTGCCCGTCATCTTCGGCGACGCCACCATGCCGAAGGTCCTGGCTGCGGCGCGTGCTGATCGCGCCCGTGCGGTGGCGGTGTTGACCCGCAGTGACATGATCAACATCGAGACCGGGATTGTGCTGCGCGGGTTGTTCGGCTCGCAGGGGGAGGGCGGGCGAAACCGCTGGGGCCGAGTACCTTTGGTGCTCCGCGTCTACGACCACGAGCTCGGGTCTGCGGTGGCGCAGCGTTTCGGTTTCGAAAACGTCAGATCCACCGTCGAAATGGCGGTGCCGTGGTTCGTCGGCGCAGCGATCGGCCTGCAGGTGCTGGGCACGTTCTCGGTCGGCAACCGGTCGTTTCTGGTCGGCGGAATGCACGTGCAGCCGGGCAGCGAACTCGACGGTCAGCAGATGTTCGAGATGTCGAACCAGATCCGCGTCATTGCGATCACCCGGGACGACGCAGCGGCGCAACTGTTGCCGCGCCGCGACGCCCGGCTCATCGCCGGCGACACCGTGTACCTGGTGGGGCCCTACCGGGAACTGCTGGCCACCCTGCGCAAGGGGCAACCCGATCGAGTCGCTGCCGCGGCGCGACCGGCGACCCGTGCCGAGATGGCCGGGGTGCGCAGTCTGCGGTGACGGTCGGGCGCGGGCCTAGAGTGGGTGCATGCCGTTAGAAGGTGAATACGAACCCAGCCCCTGGGATTGGTCCCGCGAGCAGGCCGACAAGATCGCCGAATCCGGCGGAACCGAAGGCACCGAACTCAAGGGCATGAAAGTCGTCCTGCTGACCACGGTCGGCGCCAAGACCGGCAAGCTGCGCAAGACTCCGCTGATGCGCGTCGAGCACGACGGCGAGTACGCGATCGTCGCCTCGCTCGGCGGCGCCCCGAAGAACCCGGTTTGGTACTACAACGTCAAGAAGAACCCCCGGGTCGAGTTGCAGGACGGCACCGTTACGCGCGACTACGACGCCCGCGAGGTTTTCGACGACGAGAAGGCCGTCTGGTGGGAGCGTGCCGTCGCGGCGTACCCGGACTACGCGGACTACCAGACCAAGACCGACCGCCAGATTCCGGTGTTTGTGCTCACCCCGGTGAACTGAGCTGGCGTTGCCGTGGCATGGCACCATTGACCGGTGTCCGCCGAACTGAGCAGGAGCCTGTCTGACCCCACCGGTCTGCCGCTGTGTGCGGCCGACATCGACGGCGCGGCCAAGCGGATCGCGCCGGTGGTCACACCCACTCCGTTGCAGCTCAGCGACCGGCTGTCCCAGATCACCGGCGCCACGGTCTTTCTCAAACGCGAAGACCTGCAGGTGGTCCGCTCGTACAAGCTGCGTGGGGCCTACAACCTGCTGGTGCAGCTGTCCGAGGAGGAGCTGGCCGCCGGCGTGGTGTGCTCGTCGGCCGGGAATCACGCCCAGGGCTTTGCCTTCGCCTGCCGGTCACTGGGGGTGCACGGCCGCGTCTACGTACCCGCCAAGACGCCCAAGCAGAAGCGCGACCGGATCCTCTATCACGGCGGCGAGTTCATCGAGCTGATCGTCGGCGGGTCCACCTACGACCTGGCCGCCGAGGCCGCCCGCCTGGACGTGGCCCGCACCGGCGCCACGCTGGTGCCGCCGTACGACGATCTGCGCACCATGGCCGGCCAGGGCACCATCGCCGTCGAGATCCTGGACGCGCTGGGAGTCGAACCCGACCTGGTGGTGGTTCCGGTGGGCGGCGGCGGCTGCATCGCCGGCATCACCACCTATCTCGCCGAACGCACCGCCACCACGTCGGTGCTGGGGATCGAGCCGGCCGGTGCCGCTGCGATGATGGCCGCGCTGGCCGCGGGTGCGCCGGTCACGCTGGATGCCGTCGATCAGTTCGTCGACGGCGCTGCGGTGGCGCGCGCGGGCGCCCTGCCGTATGCGGCTCTGGCGGCGGCCGGCGACATGGTGTCGATCACCACCGTCGACGAAGGCGCAGTGTGCACCGCGATGCTCGACCTGTATCAGAACGAAGGCATCATCGCCGAGCCCGCCGGCGCCTTGTCGGTGGCCGGCCTGCTGGAGGCCGACGTCCCGGCCGGCTCGACGGTGGTGTGCCTGATCTCCGGCGGCAACAACGACGTCTCCCGATACGGTGAGGTACTGGAGCGTTCGCTGGTCCATCTCGGTCTCAAGCACTACTTCCTGGTCGACTTCCCGCAGGAACCCGGGGCGCTGCGGCGGTTCCTCGACCAGGTGCTCGGCCCAGGTGACGACATCACCCTGTTCGAGTACGTCAAACGCAACAACCGCGAGACGGGTGAGGCGTTGGTCGGCATCCAGCTGGGATCGGCCGCGGATCTGGATGGTCTGCTGGCGCGCATCCGCGACACCGAGATGCACGTGGAAACGCTGCTGCCCGGTTCACCGGCTTTCCGCTACCTGGTGCACTGAGGCCGTTCCGGCGAGTCCGCGGGCGTGACGATCAGTCCGCGGGTGTGACGACGCCGCGGACCACGGCGACGCACAGATCGGCGCAGATCGTCGCCAAACCGTCGGTGCTCTCGACCGGCTCGCGCAGCCAGGCATCGATGATCTGATTGACGCCGCCGACCATGAACTGGGCGCCGCGGCGCAATTGGTCAGGCGGGGGCGGCTGCGTGGCGAGCACCCGCGGAGCCTGCTCGATGACCGAATCGGTGATCATCTCCAGGATGCTGGTGCGGTGTTCGGCCAGCCCGGCGACGGTGCTCACGTCGCCGGTGGCGATGCGGTGGATGTGCGGGTCGGCGGCGATGATGTCGAGGAAGGCCTGCAGCGCGGACCGCAGTTTGTCCGTCAAGGTGCCGGGATTGGCCACGCCGGCCAGGAGCAGCGCATCGAGGAGCTGATCGCGCACGTCGTCGGACACGGCGAACAGCAGTTCCTCCCGGTTGCTGAACTGCTCGTAGAAGTAGCGGGGGATGAGGCCGGCCGCGGTACACACGCCGCGCACGGTCACCTCCGCGACTCCCGATTCACCCCAGATCTGCCGGCCAGCTGCCAGCAGTTTGCGACGGCGTTCGGCGCGACGGTCGTCGGCGCTGATCCCGCCGTAGTCGCGAACCACCCCCGCGCGCTTCATTGACAGCACCTTACCCGCGCTCTACATTCGGATCACAGCCGTTATCCAAAACTCGGTTTCCCTCAGGAGGGGCGAAATGACTGCCCAGACGCCCATTCCCACCCGCCACCCCGACCGGCCCCGAAGTGTCCCCGCGGCCGTTCGGTTGTTGGCGATGGCGCTGGGAGTGCGGGGGCCGTCGCCGCAGCAATGGCGCCATCTCGGTGAACGGCTCACCGTCGGTGACCCGCCGATGGACCGCTTGGTCGACTGGATGGCGTCGACGGATCTGACGTGCGGGCGCTCGCTGTTCGAACGTGCCCTCACCGAGGGCATCGCGAATGTGCCGCAAGCACCGGAACCGTTGCGCGACTTCTTTTTTCAGGTAGAGGCGACACCGGACTGGGTCGACTGGGAAGTGATGCGCCGTGGGCAGCGCGCGCTGCGCCGAGGCGGCGCCGACGGCATGTACATCGCGCGCGACGTCTCGCTGCTCGGCGGGTACCAGTTCTCGGGATTCAATAAGACTCTGGTGCGCACCGGCGCGCTGGAGAAAGGCTCGAACCAGCGCTTCGCCGAGACGATGCGGTGGGCCATCGATGTCATCGCCGACGCAGAGATGGTCCCGCACGGTGTCGGCTACTGCTCGACGCTTCGGGTCCGGTTGATCCACGCCCTGGTTCGTCGACACGTGGCGGCGATGCCGGACTGGCGCGCAGCGGACTGGGGATTGCCGGTCAACCAGACCGATATGGCCGCCACGCTGGTGGGCGCCCTGATCGCCCCGACTGCCGGTGCCCTCGGCATGGGCATTCTGCAGACGCCGGGTGACCTCGACGCGATCGCGCATCTGACCCGCTACGCCGGCTGGCTGATCGGGGTCGACGACGACTGGCTGCCAAGGAATTTTCGCGATGGGATCCGGGTGCTCTTCCACACCCTGACGGCGCTCTCCGATCCCGACGAGTCCACCAAACAGCTCGCGGTCCCGATGGTCGATGACCCGCTGGCCTGGCACTATCGCACGTTGCCGGGCCTGCGCCGCCGCTTGGCCTGGGCCCAACACCTGTCGCTGACGAGCGGGTTCCTGGGGCCGCGCGCCATGCGCGCGCTGGGTTTGCCGGTGTACATGCCGCCGTGGTTCCCGCTGTTGCGGCTGCCGGTCAATCTGGTCCGCAGTGTCGTCGCCCTGACCCGGCCGGACGGCCTCGACCGTGCGGCCGCCCGCGGCCAGCGCGAGCAGGAAGCGTTGTTGCGCACCATCATCGGTGACGGCGGGGTCACCATCGGCGGAGCCGCCGCGCACCTGACGGCCGGGGTCAGGGCCGCAGATACGGCGGCAGTGGGGTAGCCGGATCGAGTTCGGCGGCCGGTACCGGTGTTCCGGTGGCCAGGCACAGTGGTATCACCCCGGCCCAGTGCGGCAGGACCAGATCTTCCGGCTCGTCGGCCACTCCGCCGGCGCGCACTTTGGCCGACACCTCGACCAGGTCGAGGGCCAGCACCGCGGTGGCGGCGAGTTCACGCGCGTTCGGGGGCCGGCAGTCCGCGGCCCTGCCGCGTCGGATGTGGTCCAGCAGTGCGGTCAGGGCGCGTGCTTTCTCTGCCGGGTCATGCACCAGGCGTGCGGTGCCCATCGCCACCACCGAGCGGTAGTTCAGCGAGTGGTGCATCGCCGACCGGGCCAGCACCAGCCCGTCGACCACGGTGGCGGTGACGCAGACGCCGATCCCGGCCGTGCGGGCGGCCAGCATGGGACCGGCACCGGATGACCCGTGCAGGTAGAGGGTCTGTCCGACCCGCGCGTGGGTGGTCGGCAGCACCACCGGACGGCCGTCGGTGACGTAGCCCAGGTGGCAGATCAGCGACTCGTCCAGGATGCGGTGCACGGTCTCGTGGTCATAGCGGGCCCGATCCCGGTACCGGCTGGGGGTTGTGTGCGGAGCAGGTTGATATGCGGTGGCCATTGGCTTGCCTTTGATGTTGTACTAGTACATAATGGTTAACGTGCCAGTACGATACAACATATCCGGAACCGGCGCCGACTCGATTGCCGCAAGCGTCGAAGAGGGCATCTCGCAAGGCGCCCTGGCCCCCGGCGACACCTTGCCGTCGATCCGGGAAGTCGCGACCCAGTTGGGCGTGAACCCCAACACCGTGGCCGCCGCCTACCGGCTGCTGCGCGATCGCGGCGCGATCGAGACCGCGGGGCGGCGCGGCACCCGGGTGCGGCACCGTCCCGCGACCACCTCCCGTTCGTTGCTCGGCATCGAGGTTCCCGACGGCGCGCGCGACCTGTCCAGCGGCAACCCCAGTCCCAAGCTGCTGCCGATCGCCGCGGCCCAGCTGGCCCCGCCGCCGGGTGCACCGGTGTTGTACGGGAAGCCGGCCATGTCGAGCGCGTTGCTCGATCACGCCCGCGCCGACCTGTCCGCCGATGGTGTCAGCGCCGAGCACCTCGCGGTCACCAGCGGTGCGCTGGACGGCATCGAGCGGGCGCTGACCGCTCATCTGCGCCCGGGCGACCGGGTTGCCGTCGAGGATCCGGGGTGGGCCAACTTGCTCGATCTGATTGCAGCCCTTGGTCTTTCGGCCGAGCCGGTGCAGGTCGACGACGACGGGCCACTGGTGCTGAGCATGGCGCGCGCGCTGCGCCGCGGGGTGCAGGCGGTCATCGTCACCCCCCGTGCGCAGAACCCGACCGGGGCGGCGCTGTCCAAGGAGCGTGCCGCCGCACTGCGCCGGTTGCTGGCGGGCAAGACCAGCGACGTGCTGGTGATCGAGGACGACCATTGCGCCGGCATCTCCGGTGCCCGGTTGCACCCGCTGGCCGGTGCGACGCGCCGCTGGGCGTTCGTGCGGTCGACGTCGAAGGCGTACGGGCCGGACCTGCGCCTGGCGGTCATGGCGGGGGACCGCCGCACCGTCGAACGGGTGCATGGGCGGCTTCGGCTGGGGCCGGGCTGGGTCAGTCATCTGCTGCAGGACCTGGCCGTGCGCATGTGGCTGGACGAGGAGGTGACGGACCTGGTGATCGCCGCCGGGGACCGGTACGCCAACAACCGCAACGCCTTGTGCGACGCCCTGGCCGAGCGCGGCGTAGCCGCGCAGGGGCGATCGGGGCTCAATGTCTGGGTGCCGGTTCCGGACGAGACGGCGGCCATCACCCGGCTACTCAGTGCAGGCTGGGCGGCGGCTGCGGGCACCCGGTTCCGGATCGACGCGCCACCGGGGATGCGCGTCACCATCGCCGAGCTGAGCCATGACGACATCGAGCCGCTGGCGGATGCCATCGCCGATGCGGTCCAGGGCACCGGGCGACCCAGCGTGTGACCGATCAAGTGAGCAGCAACCACACGAATACGAACGCGTAAACAGCGAATTGGGCCGCCGACAGCGTGATGCCGGCGATGGCGAACCGGCGCCCGGTGCGGTCGCTTACGTCGGTCTCATACAGCGCGTTCACCCCGAAGGGGATCGTCACCAGCCAGCACGGAATGAACAGGAAGAAGTACTGCAGAACGCCGAAGGCCAGGCTGAGGATGGCCAGGTTGCTGGTCTTGCACCGCTTGCTTGAGCGGGTCTCGAACGTGGCGGTGGCCGGTTGCGGGGCGATCGTCGTCATGCCAATAGCGTCGGGCACCGCGCTTGGTAGATCCTTGGCGGTTTCGCACCGTCGCGGGCAACGCGTGCGGTGCATTGGGGCCGATGGGGGCGACCGTCGACGGCGGTCGGTGGTCGGCTCACTGTTCCCACGCGCCCCAGCCGTCACCGCGCCGGGAATGGGCTCGTCTTCGCCCAGCTCCGAGCAACAATCCCACCTCACAGCGACAATGCGCCGTCGTGGCCTGACTGCGGGACCATCCGCACAACCGCGACCGGCACACTTTCGGACGCGAATTGTCGCTGGTAGGTGAGAAAGTCGCGATGAGGTGGGCAAAGATGTGTTGCCCGCGAAAATCCGCTGCGGCGGGCGGGCAGAGTCATGCCCAGATACCCTGCTTGTAGCCGCAGTTCCATACTTCGGTGATCCGGCCGTTGACGACCCGGAAGATTTCGATGCTCCCGATGTCCACCGCGGTGCCATCCTTCAATGTCATCGGGGACTGGTAGACCACCGCGACGTGTTCGCCGTCGTCACCGGCGATCACCAGGTTCAGGTCAAAGCGAATGGTCTCGAACATCGCCCAGTGTTCGACGATTCGGTTGACCGCCTGCTCGTGAGTGAGGGTGGTCGCCTCACCCACGTCGTGGCGAATCACCGTGGCGCCCATCAGCTCTTCGGCCAGCGCGAAGTCACGCTGATTCCACACGACCAAGTTGTACAGCTCGACTACCTCGCGCGCGGTGCGGGTGTTCATGGACAGCGCAGCACTGCCACCGAATGACCGGGTAGCCGGGTCGCGTCGGTGCCGACGTCAGGCGTGTCCCAGGCCAACACTGGTTCGCCCGTCACCGGCACGCTCACCGGCCCGGCACTGAGGTTACAGGCGATGGCCAACTGGTTGCGGCGCAGCACGATCCACTGCTGTTCTTCGTCGTAGTCGGTGACGAGATGATCGAGCTGCGCGTCGGACAGATCGGCCTCGTTGTGCCGCAACGCAATCAGCTCTCGATAGAAATCCAGCAGCCGTGCGTGCTGCTCGGAGGTGACTTCGGCCCAATCCAACTTCGAGCGCAGGAACGTCTGCCGATCCTGCGGGTCGGGGATGTCGTCGGCGTCCCAGCCGTGTTCGGCGAACTCCGCCTTGCGGCCGTCGCGGGTGGCCTGCGCGAGCTCGGGTTCGGGGTGCGAACTGAAAAATTGGAACGGAGTCGACGCTCCCCACTCCTCACCCATGAAAAGCATTGCCGTGTACGGCGACCCGAGCACCAAAGCGGCCTTGACGGCGAGTTGCCCCGCGGTCAGGTTCTGCGAGGGACGGTCTCCCAGCGCACGGTTGCCCACCTGATCGTGGGTGCAGGTGTAGGCCAACAGTCGGGTTGCCGGCACCCGGGCGGGATCGAGCGGACGGCCGTGCCGGCGGCGACGGAATGACGAATACGTGCCGGCGTGGAAGAAGCCGTGGCGCAGGGTCTGCGCCAGCGTGGCCACCGCGCCGAAGTCCGCGTAGTAGCCTTGCCGTTCCCCCGATACCGAGGTGTGGATGGCGTGGTGGATGTCGTCGGCCCACTGCGCGGTGATCCCGTAACCACCCTGATCGCGCGGAGTGATCAACCGCGGGTCGTTGAGGTCGCTTTCGGCGATCAGTGCCAGCGGACGCCCTAATTGCTGTGACAGCCAATCAGTTTCGGTGGCGAGCTCCTCCAGGATATGCAGCGCGGTGGTGTCCACCAGTGCATGCACCGCATCCAGCCGCAACCCGTCGGCGTGGAAGTCGCGCATCCAACGCAGCGCACAGCCGATGATGTAGCGGCGCACCTCGTCGGAGTCGGCGTCGGCGATGTTGATGCCCTCACCCCAGGGGTTACTGCCCGACGACAGGTACGGGCCGAACCGCGGCAGGTAATTGCCGGACGGCCCGAGGTGGTTGAACACCGCGTCGATCAGCACCCCCAAGCCCCGCGCGTGACAGGCGTCGACCAGCCGGACCAACCCGTCGGGCCCCCCGTAGGGTTCGTGCACGCTGTACCACAGCACGCCGTCATAACCCCAACCATGGGTTCCGGCAAAGGAATTCACTGGCATCACCTCGACGAAGTCCACGCCGAGATCGACCAGGTAGTCCAGCTTGTCCACCGCCGAGTCGAAGGTGCCGCCGTCGGTGAAAGTGCCGATGTGCAGCTCGTAGATCACCGCACCCTCGACCCGTTTGCCGGCCCAGTCGCTGTCCGTCCAGACCGCCGTCGCCGGATCCCACAACTGGGAGCGTTCGTGTACCCCGTCGGGCTGGCGTGGTGAGCGCGGATCGGGCAGCACGGTGGGGTCGTCGTCGAGTAGGAAGCCGTAGCGCGCTTCCGGTGGCGCGGCTACGTCGGCGTGCCACCATCCGTCGTCGGAACGGGCCATGTCGTGCACGGCACCGTCGACGTCAAGTCGCACCTGCTCGGGAATGGGCGCCCAGACCCGGAATTCAGCCACGGTCACGCTCCAGCAGGACGACCGGCAGGTCCGCGAACAGTTCACCGGCCGACGTCGGACCGCTGGCCATGGCGCCGGTCAGCCGATCGGTCCAGGAACCGTCGGGCAGCGGCAGGACCGTGTCACCCCAGCCGGTGTCGGCCAGCCGCACCGTCCAGCGGGTCACCGCAACCAGAATGTCGGGGCCACGGCGAAACGCCACCACGTGGTCGCCGGCCTGACCGACCGGCAGCACCGGTACGTAGTCACCGTCCACAAAGCAATCCGGCCGCGTGCGCCGCATCCGGAGCGCGGTGGTGACAACCCGAATCTTGGGATGCTGCAACTCTTTCAACGCAGCACGGCGGGCCGCGTAATCGACCTCGCGGCGATTGTCCGGATCCACCAGGCTGTCGTCCCACAATTCGGTGCCCTGGTAGATGTCGGGTATGCCGGGCACGGTGAGCGCCAACAGCTTCTGGCCCAGCGCGTCGCTGGCGGCGTGCGGATTGAGCTGGACCACCAGTTCGGTCAGCGCGCCGGCCACCGGACCGTCCAGGACGGTGTCCACCCACCGGTGCACGGCGTCTTCGAATTCGGTGTCCGGATCGTTCCACGTCGTATGCCACGCTGCTTCGCGGATCGCTTTTTCGGCGTAGCCGTGCAGCCGGTCGCGAAGTTCGTCGGTCACCTCGCCGGTCACCGGCCACACCCCGAAGATGTTCTGCCACAGGAACTGTCCAGTCGCCGGCTCGGGCGACGGGGCCTGGGCCTCCCAGCGTCGGACGAACTCCGTCCACAGCGAGGGCACCTGGGACAGCACGCCGATCCGGGCCCGGACATCCTCGCCTCGTTTGGTGTCGTGGGTGGTGAGCGTGGTCATGGCGCGTGGCCACAGCCGGGCGCGGGTCGCGGCGCTCTGGTGGAATTCGGCGGCGCCGACGCCGAATCGGTGCGGTTCGCCGCCGACTTCGTTCAGTGACACCAGCCGCGCATCGCGGTAGAACAGACAGTCTTCGACCGCCTTGGCGGTGACCGCGCCACACAACTGCTGCAGCCGGGTGGCGGCCTCACCGCCGTCGGCGAGTGCGGCGGCCAGCACCTGCAGCGCCGGGCCGAACTCCGGTCGCCCGGCTTGGGTTTCGGCCAGCGCGGTGGGCAGCAGAGCGGCCAGCCCGCGGTAGTCGCACCGGTAGACGTCGATGTGGGTCAGCAGCGCCGCCACCGCGTCGGACAGCAGCGGATCGTCCGCCCCCGCGGTCGCCACGATGCTGCGCCGCAACCGGGCCAGTTCACTGGCCAGCGTGTCGGTGGCGGCCCGGATTTTGAGGTCGGCCAACATCTGGGGCATGTCGGCGTAGGACATCCCGGCGGATTCGACGAGCGCGGTGAGCGCCGGGGCACCGGTGGGGTCGACGAACACACCGCCCACTTCCCGCAGCACGTCATATCCGGTGGTGCCGGCCACCGGCAGGGTCGGCTCCAGCGCCTCGTCGACCCCCAGGATCTTTTCGATCACGATCCACGCCTCGGGCCCTACCAGCGTGCGCAGCCACGCCAAATATCCTGCCGGATCGGCCAACCCGTCGGGGTGGTCGATCCGTACCCCGTCCACGAGTCCGTCCCGAAACCAGCGGGCCACCTCGGCGTGGCTGGCGTCGAATACCGTCTGATCCTCCTGGCGCAACCCGGCCAGCGAGGTAATCGAGAAGAAGCGGCGGTAGCCGACGACGCCGCGCCGCCAGCCCACCAGGCGGTAGTGCTGCCGGTCGTGCACGTCCGGCCCGGCGCCGTCGCCGGTGCCGGGGGCGATCGGCAGCGCCAGGTCGCCCAGCCGCAGCAGATCGCCGTCGACACTCAAGTCGGCGACGTCGTCGTCGGAACCCAACAGCGGCAGCACAATTCGGCCGGCATCGTCCAGCGACCAGTCGATGTCGAAGTAGGAGCTGTACGGCGAATCTTTCCCGTGCCGCAACACATCCCACCACCAGCCGTTCTGCTGCGGATCGTCGATGCCGACATGGTTGGGCACAACGTCGACGATCAGTCCCATGTTGCGTGAGCGCGCCGCCGCGGCCAGCCGGGCCAGGCCCTCCGGCCCGCCCAGCTCCGCGGACACCGTCGTGGGATCGGTGACGTCATAGCCGTGCGAGGAACCGGTGGCTGCGGTCAGGATGGGGGACAGGTACAGGTGTGACACCCCGAGTTCGTCGAGGTAGTCCAACAGGTCCTCGGCGTCGGCCAGGGTGAACGCAAAACCGCTGGACTCGCCGCGCAACTGCAACCGATACGTTGCCGAAATTGGAAAAGGCATGCGTCACAACGTCTTACGCAGCACGAACATGGAGCGTCCGGGGGCTACCAGCTCTTCGCCATCTCGGAACACCCGCTCGGACGCGCCGGTAGGACAGGTCGTGTCGAGTTCCACGATCCACTCTCGGGCATATTCTTCGCGGGGCATTACGAAGGTCACCTCTTCGTGATAAGCGTTGAAGCACAACAGAAATGAGTCGTCGACCACCCGTTCGCCACGACGGTTGGGTTCGGCCAGCGCCTGACCGTCCAGAAACACGGCGATCGATTTACCGAAGTCGTTGTCCCAGTCCTGGGCGGTCATCTCCTGCCCGGACGGCGTCAGCCAGTTGATGTCGTGCACTCCGGTACCGCTGCGGATCGGCTGTCCCTTCAGAAAGCGTCGGCGCCGAAACACCGGGTGTCTCTTGCGCAGCGTCGTCGCTTTGCGGGCGAACGCCAGCTGGTCGGCGTTGTGTTCCACCAATGACCAGTCCATCCAGGACAATTCGGAGTCCTGGCAGTACACATTGTTGTTTCCCCATTGGGTTCGGCCGATCTCGTCGCCGTGCGAGATCATCGGCGTACCCTGGCTGACCATCAGCGTTGCCCAGAAGTTGCGCATTTGACGACACCGCAACTCGGTGATCTCCGGGTCGTCGGTAGGGCCTTCCACGCCGCAATTCCAGGACCGGTTGTGGCTTTCACCGTCGCGGTTGTCTTCGCCGTTGGCGGCGTTGTGTTTCTCGTTGTACGACACCAGATCATGCATCGTGAAGCCGTCGTGCGCGGTGACGAAATTGATGCTGGCCGAAGGGCGTCGTCCCGTCGCCTCGTACAGGTCCGACGAACCCGTTAGCCGGGAAGCGAACTCACCCAGGGTTGCGGGTTCGCCCCGCCAATAGTCGCGCACAGTGTCGCGGTATTTCCCGTTCCACTCGGTCCACAAACCTGGGAAATTGCCGACCTGGTAACCGCCTTCACCGACATCCCACGGCTCGGCGATCAACTTGACCTGGCTGACCACCGGGTCCTGCTGCACCAGGTCGAAGAACGCCGACAACCGGTCGACGTCGTAGAACTCGCGGGCCAGCGTGGCCGCCAGGTCGAACCGGAAGCCGTCGACATGCATCTCGAGCACCCAGTAGCGCAGCGAGTCCATGATGAGCTGCAGGGTGTGCGGGTGGCGCATGTTGAGGCTGTTGCCGGTGCCGGTGAAGTCCTTGTAGTGCCGCAGATCTCCGTCGACCAGCCGGTAATAGGCGGCGTTGTCGATGCCTCGGAAGTTGATGGTCGGTCCGAGCTGGTTGCCTTCGGCGGTGTGGTTGTAGACGACGTCGAGGATGACTTCGATGCCGGCCTCGTGGAAGGCGCGCACCATCGACTTGAATTCGGCGACCGCGCCGCCCGGCTTGCGGGTCGCCGCGTACTGGTAGTGCGGGGCGAGAAAGCCGAATGTGTTATAGCCCCAGTAGTTTCGCAAACCCAGATCGACCAGCCGGTGATCGTGCAGGAACTGGTGCACCGGCATCAACTCGATGGCGGTGACGTTGAGCGACTTGAGATGCTCGATGATCACCGGGTGCGCCAGCCCGGCGTAGGTGCCGCGCAGTTCGGCGGGGACGCCGGGATGGGTTTGCGTCATGCCCTTGACGTGCGCCTCGTAGATGATGGTCTCGTGGTACGGCGTGCAGGGCGCGCGGTCCGATGCCCAGTCGAAGAACGGGTTGATTACCACACTGGTCATCGTGTGGCCGAGCGAGTCGACCATCGGCGGAATTCCGGTCTCCGACGGGTCCTGGGCCGCGACGGCCAGATCATAGGAGTACAGCGCCTGGCTGAAGGTGAAATCGCCGACGAACGCCTTGCCGTAGGGGTCGAGCAGCAGCTTGCTGGGATCGCAGCGATGGCCCGCCGCCGGATCGAACGGTCCGTGTACGCGAAATCCGTAGCGCTGCCCGGGTGTAACAGTCGGCAGATAGCAATGCCAGAGGTAGCCGTCGACCTCGTCGAGTTCGATCCGGGTCTCGGTGCCGTCACGGGCGATCAGGCACAGTTCGACCCGGTCGGCAACTTCGGAGAACAACGAAAAGTTCGTGCCGGCACCGTCATACGTGGCGCCGAGCGGAAACGGCGCGCCGGGCCACACCATCTTCACCGACGGCGACTCGTCGGCGCCGTCAAACGCGAAGTCGGTCCCGGCCATCACTCGACCTTAACGGTGTCGGGGTCACACCGGACGGTATGCGGGAAGACCCCTCACCACCAGCCGGTGACCGCCGCGATCTGCCGGCCCAGCTCGGGCGCCAAAGTGCGCATGTACGTCGGGGTCAAGTGATGCGGATCACGGTAGATCAGCACGTTGCCCTCGACCGCTCGGCAGGTGTCCGGCTCGCATATCGCGTCGGACAGATCCAGAGGCTTCAACAGCGGGAACTGCCCGACGAAGTCCAGCGTGCTGTTGCGCTCGGAAAGCAGCTCGGAGCGTTTGATCTCGCACGAGTGCGATCCGGTGGCCTTGGCCAGGCAGTCGGCCGGGTTGAACGGCTGGCCATCCTTGACCAGCCAGGGGGTGTCCCGCACGCCCAGGATCGGAATGTTGTTGTCGGACAACGTCTGCCAGATGCCGATGTAGGTGGCGGGCATCACGTCGCCGGACTTGATATTCCAGGGGCGCGTGGTGGTGGTGAACACGTAGTCGGGACGGTCGGCGACCAGCTTGGCCATCGTCGTCTCCACCCATTGGCGGCACTGCGGATACGGCGCGTTGTTGCCCATGATCAGTGGGACCTGCTCGGTGGACAGCGCGCAACCCATCTTCAGGTAGGTCACCACCCGGAAGTGGTGAATGCGGCCCAGCAGGTCAAGCGCGGTGAGCCAGTGTTCAGCGTGCGACCCGCCCGCCAGCGCGATGGTGCGGGGCGCGTCGGTGTCGCCGTAGGTGCAGTTGACCACCGCCGGGTTGACGAAATCGCTGATGCAGCCGTCGCGGGTGGAGGCGGGCAGGTCCTCCTTGACCTCCAGCACAGTGGGCCGCATCCGCAGACTGGGCACCCGGACGTGCTCGGTCAGGGCCCGGGCGCCGGGGTAGTCGGCGGCGCTGAGCCCGCTGAGTTCCTTGCCCGAGGCCCGCTCGACGACCAGGTGCTCGCGCCAGGTGAACGACGTGGCGGTCAGCGTCACGGCCAGCAGTGCCACGACCGATCCCAGCGCGATGGTCGGGCGGCGCAGTCGAACCTGCCAGGTGGCCTCGTGAGATGGCTGAGGAGATGCCCGGTAGCGCAACGGATCCTCGATGTGCCGGGAAGTCAGGTACGCCAGGACCCCGGACACCAGCAGCACGGCCAGGCCCTCGACGAAGTTGGCGTGCTTGTGGCCGGTGTAGGACAGCCAGAAGATGAGCAGCGGCCAGTGCCACAGGTACAGCGAGTAGGCCATCGCGCCCAGCGTCACCAGCGGCCGTGCCGCCAGCAGGCGGCTGGGCAGCGGCATCTTGCCGCCGGTGGCGGGATCGGCGGCCAGGTTGGCCCCGGCCAGGATCATCAGCATCGTGGCGCCGACCGGCACCAGCGCCCACGGGCCGGGAAATTCCTTGACACCGTCGATCAGGGCGCCGCAGGACAGAATCGCCGCCAGCGCCGCGGTGGCGACACCGGTGCGCAACCACATGGGCCAGCGCAGATAGGGCACCAGGGCGCCGACCAGCACGCCCAGCAACAGTTCCCACGCGCGGGCGAAGCTGTTGTAGTACGCGGTCGACTGGTTCGCCTGATGAGCGACGACGGCGAAGACGAACGACGCCACCGTCAGCGCGCTCAGCACCACCACGAACAAGGTCCGCAGATGTCTGCCCAGCGGGGCTCTGAACAGATAACCGCAACCGGCGATCAGAATCAGGAACGCGACGTAGAACTGGCCCTGCACCGACATGGACCAGATGTGCTGCAACGGGCTGACAGCCTCCCCGGCACGCAGATAGTCCGAGGCCGAATTGGCCAGCTCCCAGTTCTGGTAGTAGCCGAGGCTGGCCAGGCTCTGGTCGGCGAAGGTCTCCCACCGTGTCTGCGGCTGCACCAGCACAGTGAGCAGCGCACACGCGGCCAGCACGACGATCAGCGCCGGCAACAGCCGGCGCACCAGTCGGACGAACTCGGTCACCGGCGACAGCGACCCGCCCAGCCCGGCGCGCAGCACCTTGCCACCGAAGAAGAACCCGGACAGGGCCAGAAAGACGTCCACGCCGCCGGACACCCGGCCGAACCAGACGTGGAACACGGCAACCAGCGCGATGGCGATGCCGCGCAGACCGTCGAGATCGTGGCGGTAGAACCCCGACGAACGGGTGCCCATCGCGCCCGACGCCGGGTCGGCGGCCGGTGCGCTAGGCGGGGTCGAAGTCTGCATGATCACCGCTAACTTACCGAAAACCGCCACTTGCTCCTGCCGGAGCAAGTGGCGGTCGCCGGGAGCCTGCCGGGAGAGGGGAGGCTACCGGGCGGGCGCAGCCGGCACCAACTGCAAGGGCGGCGTCGGTACCGGCTGGCCGGGCACCTGCTGGGCGGGCAGCTGCTGCTGCGGAGCCTGCTGACCGGGCAGCTGTTGCACGGGGGCCTGCTGTAGCGGAGCCTGCTGCCCGGGTAACTGCTGGGCGGGGGCTTGTTGCAGTGGCGCCTGCTGCGCGGGAGCCTGCAGCAGTGGCGCTTGTTGGCCGGGCAGCTGCTGCACCGGGGCTTGCTGCAAGGGCGCCTGCTGCCCAGGCAGCTGCTGCACCGGCGCCTGCTGCCCAGGCAGCTGCTGGACCGGCGCCTGCTGCAGCGGTGCCTGCTGGGCGGGCAACTGCTGTTGCTGCAGCGGAGCCTGTTGCGCCGGAGACTGGGCCAGCGGCGCCTGCTGGACGGGTGCCTGTTGCGCGGGGGCCAACGGCGCCGGGGCCGTTTGCGCACCCAGAATCCGGACCAGGTAGGGCGCCATGCCGCTGCTGCGCACCGGGGAAACCTGGACAACGTCGCCGACCTCGAGCATCTGGCCGTTACCCAGGTACATCGCGACGGCCTGGGTGCCCTCAGGGCCGTAGAAGATCAGGTCACCCTTGCGGGCCTGCTGCGGCGCGACCCTCTCGCCGACCCGGTACATCTGACCCGAGGACCGCGGCAACTTGAGCCCGGCACCGGCGTAGGCGTACTGCATCAGACCGGAGGCATCGAAGCCGACGGTGTTGATCCCGGAACCGGTGCCGCGGGTGGGCCCGGTGACACCGCCGCCGGCCCAGGAGAACGGCACGCCACGCTGCGAAAGACCGCGGGCGATCACCGTGTCGACGGCCTGCTGGGAATCGGCCGGCCTGGTATACGGATCAGCGGACGCGAGTCCTGCTGTGGTTGCCATCGGCGCTCCCAGCATCATCAGGCCGATCGCGAAGGCGTAAACGCGTTTCATCTCGTTGCCTCTTTTCTGGGGCCCGTTGGCCCCTCGGTGCCTCAGCGCGGTGACCGCGCGCATCCGCCGTCGTTCCCCGACGGACGCGATCCGGCCGCCACGTCGGGGCCGAGCGCCGCTGGATGACACTTGGTGCGGTGAACCAGTCGGTAAGCCCGTTGTATTCACACCAGTCACTACAGCCACTTTGACAACAGAGAAGAGTGTTGGCCAGGGAGCCGAAAGAGAATTTGTGAGAACGTGACCAGACGGTGACGGGACCGGCCAATCTCGTAATAGCCGTGAGGATTTCGCTGGCAGATGTGTTGCCGGGGCGTGATGTTGCCGTCGGGAACTCAGCGCCCGAAGGTGGCGCTGAAATCGGTCAGAGCCCGGCCCAGGACCGACGCCAGGCTGAGGACGCCGACCGCAACGATCGGCCAGAACGACATGAACCAGCCCTTCACCAGCGACACGAAGGGACCGACCAACGCCGCGGTACCGGCTGCGCCGATGCCACCCCACACCAGCGGGAAAATGTAGTAATTCACGCCGAACGGCACCGGCGGGCAGTCCTCGCCCTGGCAGACGTTGTCGGTGAAGGCGAACAGCCGCGTCGGCCAGGTGGTCATCGTGAGAGCGGCGATCAGCAACGCCAGCAGCACGAACATGGTGACCACGTCCCAGGGGGCCAAGCGCAGCCGGATGACGCGGGGGCGTGATTCGTCGTACGACGGCGGCGCGTCGTCGCCCGTGTCGAGGGATTCATTCGGTGCGGCCACGCCAAGCATGCTTCCCGATGGCCGGGCATATCGCGACTCCACGCGGGGAGTCCGGTCACGTGTTGAGTGTGAAGTCAGGGCTTTGCCAGTGAGGTGACGGCGGAAAATCGGACATTCTGCGCCCTGACTTCACTACCGAAGCCGTGGCTGCACACCAGACGCAAAACCCGGCGGGACTGCTGGACTACTGTCGATCTCCGTGGCAGCGGCCGATTTTCCCGGCCCGGGGTTGACTCCCGAGCAGATCAGCGCGATCGACGCAGCTCATCTGTGGCATCCCTACAGCACCATCGGCAGCGAAGCGATCCCGCCCGTCGTCGCCGTCGCCGCCCGCGGCGCCTGGCTGACATTGATCCGGGACGGCCGCCCGATCGAGGTGCTCGATGCCATGAGTTCCTGGTGGACCGCGATACACGGCCACGGCCACCCGGTGCTCGACACGGCCATGACCGCCCAGCTGCGCACGATGAACCACGTCATGTTCGGTGGCCTGACCCACGAACCGGCGGCCCGGCTGGCCCGGCTGCTGGTGCAGATCACCCCGCCGGGACTGGAAACGGTGTTCTTCAGCGATTCCGGTTCGGTGTCGGTCGAGGTCGCTGTGAAGATGGCGCTGCAGTACTGGCGCAGCCGAGGCCGGCCGGCCAAACACCGGCTGATGACCTGGCGCGGCGGCTACCACGGCGACACCTTTACCCCGATGAGCGTCTGCGACCCGGACGGCGGGATGCACTCGCTGTGGACCGACGTCCTGGCCGACCAGGTGTTCGCCCCGCAGGTGCCACGCGACCACGACGCCGCCTACAGCACAGCGTTTGAAGAGCAGCTCGCCGCGCACTCCGCCGAGCTGGCCGCGGTGATTGTCGAACCCCTGGTGCAAGGCGCCGGGGGTATGCGGTTTCACGATCCGCGTTACCTGGCAGACCTGCGCGACATCTGCACCCGTCACGACGTGCTGCTCATCTTCGACGAGATCGCCACCGGATTCGGCCGCACCGGCGCACTGTTCGCCGCCGACCACGCCGGTGTCAGCCCGGACGTCATGTGCGTGGGCAAAGCCCTCACCGGCGGCTACCTCAGCCTGGCCGCGACACTGTGCACCACCGAAATCGCGCACACCATCAGCACCGGGTCGGCGGGTGCACTGATGCACGGGCCCACCTTCATGGCCAATCCATTGGCCTGCGCGGTCTCGGTGGCCAGCGTCGAGCTGCTGCTCGCCCAGGACTGGCGGTCCCGAGTCAACGAGCTCGCCGTCGGCCTCACGGCCGGGTTGGAGCCGGCACGGGCGCTGCCCGGGGTGGTGGACGTGCGGGTGTGCGGCGGAATCGGAGTCATCGAGTGCGCCCGATCCGTGGATCTGGCGGTGGCCACGCCGGCGGCGCTGCACTGCGGGGTGTGGCTGCGCCCGTTCCGCAACCTGGTCTATGCCATGCCGCCCTATATCTGCGGCCCCGCCGAGATCGAGCGAATCACCTCGGCGATGGTGCAGGTCGCGGGCCTCGTAGGCTGAACGCCATGCAGGCCCCCATCGAGACCTCGCCGCTGGCCTGGCTGGCGGCGGTGGAAACGCAGCGCCGCGCGGCCGGGCTGCGTCGCTCGCTGCGTCCCCGCCCCGCGGTGGGCACCGAGCTCGATCTGGCTTCCAACGACTACCTCGGACTGTCCCAGCACCCGGCGGTCATCGACGGGGGCGTGCAGGCGTTGCGAATATGGGGTGCCGGTGCGACGGGATCCCGCCTGGTCACCGGGGACACCGAATTGCACGCGCAGTTCGAGACCGAGCTCGCTGAGTACGTCGGCGCAGCTGCCGGATTGGTGTTCTCCTCGGGGTACACCGCCAACCTGGGAGCCGTGGTCAGCTTGTCCGGCCCGGGGACATTGCTGGTCTCCGACGCCTACTCGCACGCCTCCCTGGTGGACGCCTGCCGGTTGTCGCGGGCGCGCGTGGTGGTCACGCCCAGTCGCGACGTCGCGGCGGTGGATGCAGCGCTGGGGTCGCGCACCGAGGAACGCGCTGTCGTCGTCACCGACTCGGTGTTCAGCGCCGACGGGGCACTGGCCCCGCTGCGCGAGCTGCACGCGGTGTGCCGGCGGAACCAGGCGCTGCTGATCGTCGACGAGGCCCATGGGCTCGGCGTGCGGGGCGGGGGCCGCGGGCTGGTGCACGAGGTCGGACTGGCCGGTTCGCCCGACGTCGTGGTGACCACGACGTTGTCCAAGGCACTCGGCAGCCAGGGTGGGGTGGTGCTCGGTCCGGCCGAGGTGCGCGCACACCTGATCGATGCGGCGCGTCCGTTCATCTTCGACACCGGCCTGGCGCCGGCAGCGGTGGGTGCTGCGTTGGCGGCATTGCGACTCCTCAAGACGGAAACCTGGCGACCAGACGCAGTGCTTGCTCATGCAGCAGAGCTGGCCCGGGTCTGCGCTGTCCAGCAGGTCCCGCAGTCGGCTGTGGTGTCGGTGATCCTGGGCGATCCGGAGGTGGCGGTGGCCGCGGCGGCGGCGTGCCTGGACGCCGGGGTCAAGGTGGGCTGCTTCCGGCCGCCGACGGTGCCGGCCGGCACGTCGCGACTGCGACTGACCGCCCGGGCGTCGCTGAGCGTCGAGGAATTGGAGTTGGCGCGGCGCGTGCTCGCCGATGTGCTGCAGGCGCGCGCTTGACCGTTCTGGTCGTCACCGGGACCGACACGGGTGTCGGGAAAACGGTTGCCACCGCCGCCCTGGCGTCGCACGCCCGCCAGGCCGGTATCGATGTCGCGGTGTGCAAGCCCGCCCAGACCGGCATCCGCGACGGTGACGACGACCTCGCGGAGATCCGCAGGCTGTCCGGGGTGACCGAACTTGCCGGGCTGGCGCGCTACGAGTTGCCGATGTCACCGATGGCCGCGGCCCAGCAGGCGGGTCTGCAGTTGCCCACCCGTGACCAGGTGCTGCGTCTGATCCGCGACCTGGACCGCCCCGGACGTCTGACCCTGGTCGAAGGCGCCGGTGGACTGCTCGTTGAACTCGCAGCCGGTGGCGTCACCCTGCGCGACCTCGCCGTCGATCTGTGCGCCGCGGTCCTGGTCGTGGTCCGCGCCGGTCTGGGCACCCTAAACCACACCGCATTGACGTTGGAAGCGCTTGCGGCACAGCATATTTCGTGCGCTGGTCTGGTGATCGGCAGCTGGTCGGCGCAACCGGGGCTGGTGGAAACAACCAATCGGGAAGCGCTGAACCAACTGGCTACTGTTCGCGCGGTGCTGCCCGCCGGAGCCGCGTCGCGCGCCGACTTCGCCGCCATCAGCACTACCGCGTTCGATGCCGCATGGGTACGAAATCTGTTGCGCTGATGGCCCATTCGATCGAGCTGCTGTTCGACCCCGACACCGAGGACGTCCTCCGCAGGATGTGGGACGACCTGGCGGCCTCGAGCGTCGACGTCCGCATCCCGCCGGGCCGTCCGCATGTCACCGTGGTGGTCGCCGAACGCATCGACCCCATCGTCGACGAACTGTTGCGACCCGTCGCGCGGCGGTTGCCGTTGCGCTGCTTGATCGGTGCGCCGGTGTTATTCGGCGGGGACCCGGTGGTGCTGACCCGGCTGGTGGTGCCCAGCCGGGAGCTGCTGCGGCTGCATGCCGAGGTGCACCGGTTGTGCAACGCGCACCTGATCCCGATGCCCAACAGCCTGCCTGGACAGTGGACCGCGCACGTCACGTTGGCCCGCCGGGTCGGTAGCGCCCAACTGGGGCAGGCGCTGCCCCTGGTGACCCGGCCACCGCAGCTGGTCGGTCAGTTCGCCGCGCTACGCCGCTGGGACGGCGACCAGCGGGTCGACTACCTGCTCGGTTAGCGGACCGTCCGCGATCGTGGGGCTCCTGCGTCAGGCGTACTCGTCCCGAAGCCGGGTATCCGCCAGGCAGGTGGTACGGCAGTCCGGAATGTCAGGACCACTCAGCCCTCGGCGGTCCTGAAACCGGCTGCCGGGGGCGCTCCAGGCGACGTTCTACGACGCGGATTAGGGTTCTTGGTATGGCCAGAGACGCTGCGCAGGATCTCGCGTCGCTTCTCGGCGACCTGGCGGTCCACATGCAGGGTCAGACCGACGTCGGTGAGACCCTTGCCGCGATCGTCGAGGGCGCGGTCGCGCTGGTGCCGGGCACTCGGTGGGCCGGGATTTCACTCATCGAGGCAGGCGCGGTGCGCGCTGAAGTTCCGACCGATCCACGGGTCGCCGAACTGGACGAGATGCAGACCGCACTGAATGAAGGACCGTGCCTGGACGCGCTACGAGAGCACCACACAGTGCTCGTCGACGATTTGAGCAGCGAGAAACGGTGGCCGCGCTACGCCCGGGCGGCACGGGACCGGGGGATGGGTAGCGTCCTGTCGTTCCAGCTGTTCGTCAACCAGCAGAACCTGGGCGCGCTCAATCTGTACGCCGCCGAAGCCGGAGTGTTCGGCGAAGATTCGGTCCACATAGGACTCGTGCTGGCCCAGCATGCCTCGATAGCGCTCGCCGGCTCCGCCGCCGCCACCCACTTTGACGCGGCCTTGACCACCCGTGACATCATCGGCCAAGCCAAAGGCATCATCATGCAGCGGATGAATCTCACTGGCCTGCAGGCATTCAACTTACTCATCAAGACGTCGCAGCGCGGAAACATCAAACTCATCGAGATAGCGCGGTGGATCGTCGAACAGCACGAGGCGGGACTGGACCGTCCGTCCTGAGGCGTCCGCGGCAGCGGCATGATCGTGACAGCGATCGCGCGTTACGCCTGCGCGCACGCCTGTTCCACTCTGGCGCGCCGATTCTCGATGGCGCGGCCCAGCTCCTGCTGCAGCACCGGCCTGCCCATCACGAATTGAGCGAGATGCTCGCGATCTAGTTGCAGCGCGGTCACTTCGCCGATCGCCCGTGCGTCGGCCAGATTGGGCTGACGGGTCAGCGCGGTCGCACCGAGGAACGAACCTTCGTCCATGGTGCCGATCACCACGGGCAATCCGTCGTCGGCGACCGCGGTCAACCGCACGCTGCCCTCGATAAGGAACGTCATGCTCGACGGCACCCGATCAGCGTGTTCGACGATCTCGTCGGCCGCGTACCGCACGATCCTGCCGTACGTGCCCAACGCCTGCCGGTCGTTCTGGGTCAGGCGCAACGCAGGTGCCACCACCGTGCGCAACGCCCAGTCGACCCTTTCCGGCGTCGAATAGTCGTCGTCCTGTTCGTCGAGGCGCAACCCCTCGCGGCGGGCGGCGTACCACAACCAGCGCAGAAAGGTGGCTTGCGCTGCGGAGTCGTCGGCCGGTGAGCGCAATCCGATGGTGACGCGGTACTGGCCGGTGCCGATGGGCAGGGCGGTGCTGTCGAAGTCGGTCCGGCGCTGCGGCAGCGCATCGGCGGTCCGGGTCAGCAGCGCGCACACCCGTTCCGGCGGGTCGGCCGCCGCGAACGCGGCGGTGATGACCAGCATGTGAGCACCGGCCGGCCGGCTCAAATTGGTGAACGACGTCGTGGCCAGCACCGAGTTCGGAGTGATCTGCAGTCCCTGGCCGGTCTGGATGTGCACGGAACGCCAGTTTGCCTCGATGATGCGCCCGCGCGCGGCCGGGGTGTCCAGCCAGTCACCGATGCGGAACGGCTGTTCGAACAACATGAACAGACCTGACACGATCTGGCCGACGGAATTCTGCAGCATCAGGCCGATGACCACCGACGTCACGCCCAGCGCGGTGAAGATACCGCCGACGCGCACTCCCCAGACGTAGGAAAGGATGACCGCCAGCCCCACGCCGATCAGCAGGAATCGGGTCACGTCCAGGAAGATGTCTGGCACCCGCCTGCGCCACGACCCCTGCGGGGCCCCCTCGAACACGGTCGCGCTGAGCCCGGAGAGCAGCAGCACCAGCAGTACGAAGCCGAAGACCGTGGCCAGCAGTCGAACCGAGGGGACGTCGGCGGGCAGCTTCGCGACCTGGACCAGCAGCACCAACAGTGCCCCCAGCGGCACCAGGTAGCTGCGCAGCAGCAACACCGGCCGGGCCAGTGGGCTGGCGCCGCGGACCAGGCTGTGGTGCCACTCGGTCAGTGCGATCAGCAGCAGCGGAAGACCGACCACCAGTGCGGTGGCCCACCAGAGGAATGACGTGTCAGTGCTGGTCATCAGAGTCCTCCGACAATTTCCAGATCTGCACGTCCCGGCCGCCGACGCTGACCACGCCGGCTTCGGTGAACTGCCGGATGTCGCGCATCGCCTCGTACACCTGAGAGGTCACGTAGATCCCCGACCGTGTGGTGCTGCCACGCACGCTGTGGGCCAGATTGACCGCCGCGCCCCACATGTCGTAGACGATGCTGGACCGCCCGACCAGCCCGCTGATGACGTGACCGGTGTTGATGCCGGCGCGCAGCGACACGTGGTAACCGGTCTTGCTGTTGAACCGCTCGATGATGGCCTGCATCTCCACCGCGAACTCGACGGTGCGGTGCACGCTGTCCAGTCGCGGGAAATTCAGTCCGCAACTGGCCAGGTAACCGTTGTGCAGTGTTCGAATCGGTTCCACGCCAAGCGCTTCCGCTGCTGCATCGAGCTCCTGGATGAGGTCGTCGACGATGCCGACCAATTCGTTTCCGGACAGGTGGTTGGAAACTTCGTCCAGTCCGACGAAGTCGGCGAAGATGACAGTGACGTCCTGATGTTCCTGCGCGATGGTCTGTTCGCCCTCGCGGTATCGCTGGGCAACCGGCTCGGGCATCAGCGACCCCAGCAACCGGTCGTTCTCCTTGCGCTGCTCGGAGAGCAGCTCTTCCTTGATCTGCAGGTTGTGGCTCATGTCGTTGAAAGCCTCGGTCAGTTCGCCGATCTCGTCGCGTGATGTCACCGGTATGGCGACGTCGTAGTTGCCTGCGCTGATCTGATGGGCTCCGGCCTGCAACCGCCGGATGGGTCTCACGAAGATCTGGGCTACCAGCAGTGCCCCCACGCATATCACGAAAACCATTGCCGCAGTAGCGATTACGATTGTCTTGGTGAGCGAGAGGAACCGGGCGTTAGCTTCGGAGGTCTCTCGCGACGCGAGTATCGTCCAGTGCAGGTCGGAATTCGGCAGCGAGAGCGGGGCGTACGCGACCAGTTCGCGCCGGCCCAGATAATCTCTGTCAATCATGGTGCCGGTGTCGCCGCGCTGCGCGGCACGCACCGCGTCGGTCGCCACCGGCTGAACCAGTGTCGTTCCGCGCCAACGCATCGCCTCTTCGATGGTGTCGGGCCGCGTGCCTGCCGCTATCGCCTCGGTCTGGTACTGCTGCGGGTCTTCCAGGAACAACCGCGAGTCCGAGCGCATCAGGCTGTCCGGGCCGGCGAGGTAGGTTTCACCGGTCTTGCCCATTCCGGCGGCCAGCCAGTTGCGGTCGGCGGTCATGATGCGGTTCACCTTGGCGATCGGGAGCGGCAGCGCCAGCACCCCCGCGGCCTTACCGGGCGTTCCGATCGGCGCCACCAGCCATGCGACGGGTTGGCCGAGTTGCGCCGCATAGGGTTGAAAGTCGGTGATCCACACGAAATTCGATGAGTTCGCACCCATCGCCCGCTCGAAGGCGCCGCGCAGATTGGACTGACGGTACGGGCCGGTGGCGATGTTGCTGCCGAGCGAGGGATTCTTGCGCACGCTATAGACGACATTGCCGCGCGCGTCGAGCAACAATGCATCCCGGTACTCGAAGCGGGTTGCGATTTCGCGGAAGTACTCGTTGAAGCGGGCGTTGGCCGCCGACCAGGCGCTGCCGTCGCCGGCGTCGTCGAGCGCTGAGGCATTCGGCGCCACCGTGTAATGGGCCTGCAGGTACCGCTGTGCGTTGCTGGCGGGCAGCAGGGCATCGAGGTCCAGTTTGGTGCCGGTCGCGCTTTCGACCGGCTTGATCACCCGATCGTTGTAGTAGGTGACCAGTGCCTGCTGCTGTGCGGGATCCACGGGTGCGTTCGCGAGTTGGTCGAAACCCGCGGTGAACGCCTGAACCGCCTCCAGTGCCGTCGTCCCGCGGCTGTAGATCACCAGCGAATTGGCCAGATCGGAGAACAGCGTCTCCACGGCTCGCTTCTGCGACTCGCGCAACTGTGTCATCCGGTCCGAGGCCGACGGTAACAGCGCGTTGCGCGCGGCGATGTATCCGACCACCCCGATCACGCCCAACGACATCAAGCTGGCGACCAGCAACATCGCCATCACCTTGGATTGCAGACTGAACCACGACGCGACGTGCGGGCGCCGCCATCGTCGGCCGGTCGGGGGCGGGTCGCCCGCAGCAATCTCTTCGGTCGAACTCGGCGAGGTCAATGAGGTTCCTTTCCCTTGCCGCTCACCCTCTCAACCACCAAACAGCAAATACAAGCCCATGAAGGTGTAACCAACCATGACCAGCATCATGGTGAGCTGACCGGTGAGCTGGTGGTCTTTGGGGAGCAGACGTAACGCTTTGTCGTGCGCTGCGATGACCGCCACGATGTGACCCGTGACCACGCACGCCACCTTGATCGTCGACAGCACCGCCGGATGCATCGACAACACGTAAGCGACGTGCTGGTCGGCCAGCCCGAACGGATTCCAGCCGCGTCCCAGCGGATCGGCGAGCGCGATGACGGCCTGCTGTCCACGCTCCACCAGGTAAGTGAGGTAGTGCGCAAAGATATAGCCCACCACGATCGGGATCAACGAGTGCGCCAGCTGCCCGGGCAACTCGCGGCGCTGCCCGGCGTCCACCCCGCCGGTCGCGCGTGCCGCCAGCGAAAAGGTAAGCGCAACAATCGAAATGAAGATGATCAACCCGGCTGTCCGCAGCGCGGAGGAGGTCAGCGTCTCCGGCACGCCGTGCATACCGCGGGCGATGCCGTCCGCGAAATTCCGCCAGGCCGGCGCCGCCGAGAAACTGTCGAAGGCGGTGGAGCCGAGCAACACCGACAGCACCATCACCACTCCCGGGCGCACCGGCAGTGACGGCAGGTGGTCGAACGGGTTGCCGATCACGATCTTGCCGGTTTCGGTGTTGCGCCAGAACGGGCACAGTCGCGACACCGCCATGCTGTACACGCCGAACGGGTCGGCCCGGGCCAGGAAGCGCTGCCCGCACAGCCACGCCCCGACGAACAGCACCACCGCATAGATCAGCAACCATGTCTTCACCGCGGTCAACGAAGCTGGATCCGGGCTCGCCAGTTCCATCCAGACGAATGCGAACAATCCGATCGCGGCCGGACGGTACCCCCAGCTCTCCGGATAAGCCAGTCGGGTTCGACGCAGGCGCTCCGGCAGGCAGCGTCGCACCAGCAGATACACCGTGCGCACCGGGGAGACAACTCGCCAGACCGGGCCGAAGGACAGCGACAGCGCGACCAACCCGACCCACAGCAACACATAGAACGCCCCGAGCAGGCCGTTGGCCTGCGTCTGCGGACCCCACAGCCCGGCGGCCAGCACCCAGCAGGCGAACAGCAACGCCAGACCGGCAGCCACCCACCGGGTGATGCGGGCATCGACCACGGCGGTCACCGCATCCGGTAACGGACGACCCGGTTTGGCCGGATCGAACCGCGGCCGCTTCCAGGCCAGCGCGACCAGGGCGAAGGTGAACGTCAGCGCCCAGGCCGCGCCGATGAGGGCGAACGTGTACGGAACCGGGAGATCGTTGGACCCGCCGAGGCCGTGCGCGAGCACCGACGCCGAGCGGCTGTCGGTCACGGTTGGACTTGGATGGTCGCGATCGTCTTGTGCAGGTGGTGTGACTCCACGTCGACGCTGCCGGGCACGTCAACGCTGAACTGGAACGTCTGGTTCGGCGCGGCCGCGACCTGAAACCTGTGGTCGGGGACCGAGTGGACGTGCAGCTCGTCGGTGGCGTCACTGGTGACGTGCAGGGTGATCTGCTGCTTGACCTTGGCCTGCAGGGTGGCGTTGGTCGGGGAGATCTGTCCGTTGGCGATGGTCACGTTGAGTTCCAGCGCCGCCGGGGCGGAATTGCTCGTCGAATTGCCACCGCAGGCGATCAGCGCCGACATGAGCAACCCCGCCCACGCCGCGGCGAGGGCACGCTTGACTGTCATCGAGCTATGCCGCTTCAGGAAGGGGGTGCTTTTCCTCTTCCGGCTGCCGGGGCTTGGTGGTCTCCCTGTTGATCCGGCCGGCGCCCCACGTCAGCGCCGTGATCACCATCAGGGTGAAGATCAGCACCAGGATCGAGCCTCCGGTGAACAGCCATTCGGGCGCGTTCGGGTCGCGTTCGCGCTGCAGGATGGTGTTCTCCAGGACGAACGGCCGGGTGATGACCGGCTGGGCGGGCACCTCCGGTGCAGGAATCGCCTCGTCGGCCGGTTCATAAATCGGCACCGCGGTCATGGTGTAGCCGTCATGCACGCGCAACAGCGTCTTCCACGAACCCCATACCGGGATGGGTTTGGTGGTGCGGTAGTGCCCGGGACCCACCTTCTCGAGCCGGTTGATGACCAGACCGCGGTCGTTGACCATTTTTCCCTGCCACGATGTGGTCGACAGCCAATAGGGCTCGTCCTGGATCAGGTCCGGCGGGTTGATCAGCACGTCCGCCGAAACCATCCGTTTGCCGGGTTCGCCGGGCAGGTCGGTGAGCGTGATGGTCGCGGTGTTCTGGCTCGGGATGACGATGTGCAACCCGTTGGCCACCGCCGCTCCGATGACCAGAACCGTGGCAGCGACGAATCCGATGCCGATGGCACGGCCGGGCAGTTTCTGCCCGGTCAGCACCATTCCGGTCATCGCTCCGCAGACGCCCATCAGCACCGCGACCGGCACTGCCATCGCCAGGGCCTCGCCCCACATGCTGACCGGCCACGGGTAGTGATAGACGGCGCCGATCCAGAGCGACTCCAGCCACAGGCCCACGGTGCCCACCAGCAGGCCGGTGACCGCGCCGAACACGATGGGACGCTTCAACAGCGGGGTGAGCGCCAGGATCTCGACCACCAGCGCGGGGCCGAGGTACAGCGGGAACCAGTTCAGTGGTGCGCCCAGGACGGGACCGACCGTGAAGGCCACCGCGCCGCGCAGCGCGATCGCGAACAGCGCTGCGATGATCGCCGCGCCCTTCCCCAGCGTCATGCGCGCCACGATCAGCGCGAGCGCCGCGACGCCAGCGATCATCATCGGTTGGAATACCAGGCGGAACTGCGGGACGCCGAAGTCGAACTCGATCTGATACACCGACAGGCCGATCAGCAGTCCACCGCAGGACAGGTAACGCAGGAACCGGACGAACGGCTTCTCCGGCGGCGCGTCGGGCAGCGCCCGCCCGCCTTCGTACTCGAGCATGAGCACGGAGAACAGGGACAGGCCCGCCCCACCGATCATCATCAGGTGGGTGGGACCCCACAGAGTGACGTCCTGGCCGAAGATGCGGTGCCAGATGTCGTCAAGCGGAAAACCGAACAAGGCGTACATGCCACAACCGGCCATCAAGATGCCGCCTACGGGGGCGTGCCAGTGTTCGGTGATCCGCACCGGGGCGGGACCGGGCTTGTCGAACGGGAGCGCGATCGCGGTCATGCCGGCCAGGAAGATGCCGAACAACCCGATAATGATGAAGTAGTGCGCCGGGTTTGCCAGCGGACCGGGGTCGCGACCTTCACCGATGTGCCAGCTGACGTCCCAGATGAAGCCGAACAGCGCGCAGATGATGGACGTGGTGTATACCAACACCGGCAGTGCCACCCAGGCCGGACGCTTGAACTTGACGCCGAGCCAGTTGGCGAACTTGTCCAGCCAACTGATCCGGTGGGTGCGATGAGCCCAACCAATACCCAGCATGATCAGCGTGATCACCAGTGCGGCAACTGACAGGCCGATGACCTGATTCAGTTCCGCACCGCGTGCTGCCGGCGCCTCCGCCACAACTGCCATTTCCATCGCGATCGCCTCCCGTTTTGCGCCGCTGATTAGGACGAATCTTTAATGCCCCATTGCAACACTGGTCAATCCTGCTTTTCGCTCGAGCTTCGCCGGTTCCGCATTGCGATATACAACACCACGCCTACGACAATCAACGCAGGAGTCAGTGCCGGAATCGCCAGCCAGACCCCGTGGTCAGCCAGGTAGATGACGTTTTCGTCGGTCATAGTGGTTCTCTACCCTGCCGGATGGACTTGTATCCCGGCAACTGCGTCAGTGCGGCACTGCGAGCCCGCTCCGGGTCCGCCGGGGCCGGGACCGTTAACCTAGCCTGAACATCTTTCGATTCGGGCCGCCGCGGCCGGAACGCGCGCGGGCCCGATCAAGAAGCAGGGGAGTACCTGGTGACCCAAGCGCCAATTCGACCGTCTACCGAGGCCGGCCTGGATCGCGACGCCGACGCGGACATCCTGGCCGTCGCCCGCCGGCAGGTGCTGGAGGGCGGTGCGGGGCTCAGCAAGGACCAGGTGCTGCAGGTGCTGCAGTTGCCCGATGACCGGCTCGAGGAGCTGCTGGCACTGGCTCACGAGGTGCGGATGCGCTGGTGTGGTCCCGAGGTCGAGGTGGAGGGCATCATCAGCCTCAAGACCGGCGGCTGCCCGGAGGACTGCCACTTCTGTTCCCAGTCGGGTTTGTTCAAGTCGCCGGTGCGCAGTGCTTGGCTGGACATCCCCAGCCTGGTGGAGGCCGCCAAGCAGACCGCGAAGTCCGGGGCCACCGAGTTCTGCATCGTGGCCGCGGTGCGCGGACCCGACGAGCGGTTGCTCGCCCAGGTCGCAGCCGGCATCGAGGCGATTCGTAACGAGGTGGAGATTCAGATCGCCTGCTCGCTGGGCATGTTGACGGCCGAGCAGGTGGATCGGTTGGCGGCGATGGGGGTGCACCGTTACAACCACAACCTCGAGACCGCACGGTCGTTCTTCACCAATGTCGTCACCACCCACACCTGGGAAGAGCGCTGGCAGACGCTGTCGATGGTGCGCGACGCCGGCATGGAGGTGTGCTGCGGCGGGATCTTGGGCATGGGCGAGACGCTGGAACAACGCGCCGAGTTCGCCGCCGACCTGGCCGAGTTGAACCCCGACGAGGTGCCGCTGAACTTCCTCAATCCGCGGCCCGGCACGCCGTTCGGTGACCTGGAAGTGTTGCCGGCCAGCGAAGCGCTCAAGGCGGTCGGTGCGTTCCGGCTGGCGTTGCCGCGCACGATGCTCCGGTTCGCCGGCGGCCGCGAGATCACTCTGGGCGACCTCGGCGCCAAGCAGGGCATCCTGGGCGGGATCAACGCGGTGATCGTCGGCAACTACCTGACCACGCTCGGTCGGCCCGCTGAAGCCGACCTCGAGTTGCTCAACGACCTGCAGATGCCGCTCAAGGCGCTCAACGCAAGTCTGTAATGGGCCGCGATCTGCCGGACCCGGTGGGGGCGGGCGTTTACAACGTCTATACCGGTGTGCAAGCCGGCACCGCGGTGCCCACCGCAGCCGAACTGGGCCTGGAACCGCCCCGGTTCTGCGCCGCGTGCGGGCGGCGGATGATCGTGCAGGTTCGGCCCGACGGTTGGTGGGCCAAGTGTTCGCGGCACGGACTGGTGGATTCTGCCGACCTGGACGTGCAGCGCTGACAGCTCACATGGCTCTGGCTGTGCCGGCGCAGCCGTGGGCCGGCGTCACCGACGCACTGAGGCCCGCAATCGGTGGCGTCGTCGACGGTGCCGCCCCCGGGCGCGAGAGGCGCTCGCCTCGCGCGACCGGCCCCGAAATGCCGGCAAATGGGGCTGATGAGCGCACATATGAGGGCGCTGGGGACCGGCAAAGGCCCGGAGCCGACGACGCCGCGCCCCCAGGCTGATACCGCGACAACGATATGCTCGCGGGGCGTCTGCGATCGGAGGTGAGTGCAGGTGATGGACGGAGTGGCGGTGACGCCGCAGCAGCCGTCGGGTGCGGATCCCGGCCGGGTCGCGCCGCGGACCACGCGCCGGCGCGCGCTGCTGACCGTGGTGACTGTCCTGACGGCGGCCGGCGTGCTCGTCGGCGCGCTGTGGGCGTGGATTGCTCCCGCTGTCCACGCCGTGGTGGCCGTCACCCGCAAGGGCGAGCGGGTGCACGAATACCTGGGCGGCCTGGACGGTGAGCCGCGGAACTTCTTCATCGCGCCGATGCTCTTGGTGAGTTTGCTGGGGGTCGTCGCGGTAGTGGCCGCGGTGGCGGCGTGGCAGTGGCGCGACCATCGCGGTCCGCAGATGGTCGCCGCGCTGTGCCTCGGACTGGTCGGCGCGGCCGCGGTCGCTGCCGGGGTCGGGGCGCTGCTGGTCCACGTGCGTTACGGTGCGTTGGATTTCGACAGTGTTCCGTTGTCGAAGGCCGACCACTCGCTGACCTACGTGACGCAGGCGCCCCCGGTGTTCTTCGGCCACTCGGCTGCGCACATCGTGGTCACCCTGCTCTCACCGACCGCGACGGTGGCCCTGGTCTATGCGGTGCTGGCGGCCGGGACGATCCGTGACGACCTGGGCGGCTACCCGCCGCAGCACCGGGTGCACTGGGTTGCGCCGATGCCCCCGGCGGGACCCCCGCCCGCTCCGAAGCCGATGACCCCGCAGGGCCCGCTGACGTAAGAACTAGAGCGGCCGGCGGTGGATCTTGCGGCCGGTGATCACTTTGGCCGCGATCACACCGAGCCGCGCCATGCCGGCATAGGTCATCGGGTTGAACATCGTGGGCCACGTCGTACGCACCAGGTGGTCGGTCAGCGGCCGGTCGGCGAACCGGTCGATCAACCAGCGCAGTGCCATGGGCGCCGACAGCGGGTGTAGGAACATGTGCTCGTTGAACGCATCCCGGTGGTAGGTGACGCTGGCGCCACCGGCGATGTAGGTCTCGGCGAGCTCGTCGATGTCGTCGACGGCGATCAGATAGTCGTGGACGGCCTGCACGATCAGCACCGGCGGGGTGGGGATGGCCGCCCCGAGCTTGATGTTGTCGAAGACGTGCACCACCGCCGGTCTGGACAGTGTCTGTTCCAGCGGTTCGTCGAGGTAGTCGCCCATGTTCTTGTGCGCCATCTTGACGACGGCTTCCACCGTGGTCATCGTCTCCAGCCGGTCGAGCAGGGCACGTCCCTCTTCGCTGGTGTGCTCCTTGATCACCGCGTCCAGACCGGGGTAGGTGTGCGTGAGCGCGGCGACCACCAGGGAGGGCAGACCGGCGAACAGGCCACCGTTGAGCCTGCGGAACGTATTGCCCAGGTTGCCGACGGGGGAGCCCAGGACCGCCCCGACGATGTTCAACTCGGGGGCGTATTCACCGCACATCTCGGCTGCCCACGCGCTGGCCAGCCCGCCGCCGGAGTAACCCCACAGGCCGATCGGCGCCGACGGCGACAAACCGAGCCGCTCGGTGTTCAGCGCCGCGCGCAGCCCGTCCAGGATGCGGTAACCGGGTTCGAACGGCACGCCCCAGGCGCCGCGCAAACCTTCGTGGTCGGGCACCGAAACCGCCCAGCCTTCTGCCACAGCCGCGGTGATCAGCAGCAGCTCGAGTTGACTGATGGATCCGAGCGCCTTCGCCCGCCGCCGCAGCGCATACGACGGAAAGCAGCGCGACGCCACCGCGTCGATGGCGCATTGGTAGGACAGCACCGGCGTCGTCTTGCCGGGCGCCACCTCCGCCGGGACGAGCACCGTGGTCACCGTCGCCTCGGGGTTGCCGTTCAGATCGGTGGTGCGGAAGAGCAACTGGACAGCCGTCATGGACTGCGGGATCAGGCCCATGAAGGCCAGTTCGACGTCGCGCGAACGCAGCACGGTCCCGGGTTCGGCGTGCTGGAAGCCGGGGGGCGGCTGATAGAACGGGTCGTCGGACGGCAGCAGCGGGCGGGTCTTGCGCTGCAACTCCTCGTGCGGAGCGCGGCCGATCCACTCCGCACCCGTTGCGCCTGCCACATTGGCCAGCTCCACCATCAAGGCTCCCTTCGAGGCCGATCGGCTTCGGTGTACGCGTGCCACCGGCCCCGATACCGCGGGACGGGCGCGCCGTCAGCCTGTCGAAGCGCAGCGTTGATGCTCACTCTGCGCCAGTAGCTTCTTAAACAACTCTTAAAGACAGTACAGGCCGGTTACGCCGATCCGAAGTCAGCACGCCGTGGTGCCCGTCACAAGGCCGCTCAGCCGGGCGGCCGCAGCGCGGCGAACTCGTCGGTGACCCGCAGCCGGGAGTCGGTGAATCGGTACAGCGCCGCTGGGCGGCCGCCGCTGCGTCCGGACTGGGCGATGGTGCCGGTCTGGGTGATGACCTTACGGCGGGCCAGCACCCGCTGCAGGTTGGTCGCATCGACCTGGTGGCCCAGGGCGGCACCGTAGATATCGCGCAAGGTGGACAACGCGAATTCCTTCGGCGCCAGGGCAAATCCGATGTTCGTGTACGACATCTTGGCCACTAGTCGGGTGCGGGCGTGCGCCACCATCGGGCCGTGGTCGAACGCCATCTCCGGTAACGAGTTGACCGGGTGCCAGCGGGTGTCGGGCGGCAGTTCCGGCGTGGCAGGGGAGGGCACCAGACCCAGGAAGGTGGAGGCGATCATCCGGGTGCCCGGCACGCGCTCGGGGTCGGAGAACACGGCCAGTTGTTCCAGGTGCGAGATTTCGCGCAGATCCACTTTCTCGGCGAGTTGGCGACGAACCGAGGTGGTCATGTCCTCGTCGTTGCGCAACCGGCCGCCGGGCAGTGACCACGCACCCTGTTGCGGTTCCTGTGCGCGCTGCCACAGCAGGACGTTCAACTGCGGTTTTTGTGCCTGTAACCCCTTTGCAGTGCTGCCGGCACCCAGTGAAACCTGGAACACGACGGCAAGCACTTCGTGTGCGGTGCTACCATGAGGCATGTTTTCGATTATAAGTCGAAAACCTCCGGGTGCGAAAGGAGCCCCCATGACGGTCTTGAATCGCATGGACATCGCCGATGAGCTGGCAGCCCGCATCGTCAGCACGGCGACCGGCTACACCGGGATCGAGGGCGACGCGCAGTGGGCCGCCGAGATCCGCCGCCTGGCGCGGCTGCGCGGTGCGACCGTCCTGGCCCACAACTACCAGCTGCCGGCGATCCAGGACGTCGCCGACCACGTGGGGGACTCGCTGGCCCTGTCCCGCATCGCGGCCGACGCGCCTGAGGACACCATCGTGTTCTGCGGGGTGCACTTCATGGCCGAGACCGCCAAGATCCTGAGCCCGGCCAAGACGGTACTCATCCCGGATCAGCGCGCCGGGTGCTCGCTGGCCGATTCGATCACCGCCGACGAACTGCGCGCCTGGAAAGCCGACCATCCCGGGGCGGTCGTGGTCTCCTATGTCAACACCACCGCAGAGGTCAAGGCCCTCACCGACATCTGCTGCACGTCGTCCAACGCGGTCGAGGTGGTGGCCTCCATCGACCCCGACCGCGAAGTGCTGTTCTGCCCCGACCAGTTCCTGGGCGCCCACGTGCGCCGGGTGACGGGTCGGGAGAACCTGCATGTGTGGGCCGGCGAATGCCACGTGCACGCCGGGATCAACGGTGACGAGCTCACCGAGCAGGCCCGCGCCAACCCGGACGCGGAGCTGTTCGTTCATCCCGAGTGTGGTTGCGCCACTTCGGCTTTGTATCTGGCCGGGGAAGGAGCTTTCCCGGCCGACCGAGTCAAGATCCTATCCACCGGCGGAATGCTGGACGCCGCCCACCAGACCCACGCCCGCAAGGTGCTGGTGGCCACCGAGGTCGGCATGTTGCACCAACTACGCAGGGCCGCACCGGAAGTCGAGTTCCAGGCGGTCAACGACCGCGCGTCGTGCAAGTACATGAAGATGATCACCCCGGCCGCACTGTTGCGCTGCCTGCTGGACGGCGCCGACGAAGTCCACGTCGACCCGGACATCGCGGCGGCGGGGCGCCGCAGCGTGCAGCGGATGATCGCGATCGGCCAGCCGGGCGGTGGCGAATGACGACTGGCCCGGTCTGGCAGGACTCCGCCGACGTCGTGGTGATCGGCATGGGCGTCGCGGGACTGGCCGCCGGGCTGGCCGCGCACCGCGCGGGAGGCCGCGTCGTGGTCCTCAACAAAGCGACGCAGACGCGGGCGGTGACCGCCACCCACTACGCCCAGGGCGGCATCGCGGTGGTACTGCCGGACAACGACGACTCGGTCGACGCCCACGTCGCCGACACCCTGGCCGCGGGCGCGGGCCTGTGCGACCCTGAGGCGGTGTATTCGATCGTCGCCGACGGCTACCGGGCGGTGACCGAATTGGTCTGCGCGGGAGCACGATTCGACGAGGTGGTGCCGGGCCGGTGGGATGTTACCCGCGAAGGCGGGCACTCGCGACGACGCGTCGTGCATGCCGGCGGGGATGCGACCGGCGCTGAGGTGCAGCGCACCCTCGATCATGCGGCCCGCCTGCTGGACATCCGCAACGGCCACGTCGCACTGCGGGTGCTGCACGACGGTGACGCGGTCACCGGGGTGCTGGTCGGGCGTGCCGATGGTTGCGGCATCATCCATGCGCCGTCGGTGATATTGGCCACCGGTGGCCTCGGGCATCTCTACAGCGCGACCACCAACCCGGTCGGTTCCACCGGTGACGGCATCGCATTGGCATTGTGGGCCGGCGCGGCGATCGCCGACCTCGAATTCATCCAATTCCACCCGACGATGCTCTACACCCCCGACGGCGGGGGCCGGCGACCGCTGATCACCGAGGCGATCCGCGGTGAAGGCGCGAAACTGATTGACAAACAAGGCAATTCGATCACCGCCGGTATCCACCCGATGGGCGACCTGGCCCCGCGCGACGTCGTCGCCGCGGCCATCGACGCGCGGCTGAAAGCCACCGGCGAGCCGTGCGCCTACCTCGATGCCCGAGCCATCGCCGGCTTCCCGGCACGGTTCCCGACGGTCACCGCCGCGTGCCGCGCGGCCGGCATCGACCCGGTGCGCCAACCCATCCCGATCATTCCGGGCGCACACTACAGCTGCGGCGGCGTCGTCACCGACGTCTACGGCCGGACCGAACTGCCCGGATTGTTCGCCGCCGGGGAAGTGGCGCGCACCGGCATGCACGGCGCCAACCGGTTGGCCTCCAACAGCCTGCTGGAAGGTCTGGTGGTCGGCGCACGGGCCGGCACTGCCGCCGTCGCACACGCGGCGGCGACGGGGCATCCGCGCGCGAAGCTGCCCGCACCGATCGTCCACACCGCGCCCGAGCGCGCTGACCTGCAGCAGGCGATGAGCCGGGATGCCTCGGTGGTCCGCGACGCCCCCGGGCTGCAGGCGCTGGACGGGAAGCTGGGCGCCGCACCGGTCCGGGATGTGACAGACCGGCGCGGCGCCGAGGACGTCGCCCTGGCGCTGGCCGCCCGGACGGTCACCGCCGCCGCGCTGGCCCGCGCCGAAAGCCGCGGATGCCACCACCGCGCCGAACATCCGTCGGCCGCCACCGAGACCGGGCGCAGCATTCTGGTCCGGCTGGCCTTCGACGGCGAGCAGCCGACCGATTCTGTCCAGGTCGAAGCGTTGGCGGCGGTGGGCTGATGATGCTGGACGACGCCGAGCTGATCGACGCTCGGGAGACCATCCGGCGGGGCCTGGTCGAAGACCTCCGTTACGGCCCGGACACCACCACGTTGGCCACCGTGCCGGCGAACGACGTGGCCACCGCGTCGATGGTGCCCCGGGAGCCCGGCGTGGTCGCCGGGGTGGACGTGGCGCTGCTGGTGCTCGACGAGGTGATCGGCAGCCGCGGGTACCAGGTGCTGCACCGGGTGGAGGACGGGGCGAAAGTCGACGCGGGCGAGCCGTTTCTGACGGTGCGGGCCGAGACGCGGGGACTGCTGACCGCCGAACGGACCATGCTGAACCTGGTCTGTCACCTGTCCGGGATCGCATCGGTGACGGCAGCGTGGGTGGAGGCCGTCAGCGGCACCAAGGCCAAGATTCGCGACACCCGCAAGACCCTGCCGGGTCTACGGGCGTTGCAGAAGTACGCGGTGCGCGTCGGCGGCGGCGTCAATCACCGGCTCGGTCTGGGCGATGCGGCGCTGATCAAGGACAACCACGTCGCAGCGGCCGGATCGGTGGTGGAGGCGTTGCGCGCCGTGCGGGCCGCCGCACCCGAGATGTGCTGCGAGGTCGAAGTGGATTCCCTCGAGCAACTCGACGAGGTGCTGCCCGAGAAGCCCGAGCTGATCCTGCTGGACAACTTCCCGGTGTGGCAGACGCAGACGGCGGTGCAGCGTCGCGACGCCCGCGCGCCAGAGGTTCTCCTCGAATCCTCCGGTGGGCTCAGCCTGGAGACGGCCGCGACGTACGCCGGCACAGGCGTGGATTACCTCGCCGTCGGGGCGTTGACGCATTCGGTGCGCGTGCTGGACGTCGGCCTGGACATGTAGCGCCGGGCATGGGCTTCAGCGCATTCGGTGACCGGGCAAGGATGGTGCGATGCGGCAATTGACACATGCGGAGCCCGGGCACTACGCGTGGCGCGAGGTCGCCGACCCGGTGCTGGCAGCGCCCGGACAGGCCTTGGTACGTCCGCTGGCCGTCGCCTGCTGCGACCTCGACGTCGCTGTCTGCGCTGGTCGGCTCCCGCTTCCGCCGGGTTACGCGGTGGGTCATGAAGGCGTGGGCGAGGTCGTCGCGGTGGGTGCGGAGGTGTCCAGCGTGCGAGTCGGGGACCGGGTGGTGGTCCCTTTTCAGATCAGCTGCGGCACCTGTCGGGAGTGTCGCCGCGGGGCGACCGGCTCCTGCGGTTCGCTGCCGCTGATGGCGATGTACGGGATGGGACCGATCGCCGGCCTGGACGGTGGCGGGTTCATGTCGGATCTGGTGTTGGTGCCCTACGCCGATGCGATGCTGATCCCGGTTCCGGCCGGGGTCGATCCGGTGGCCGTCGCCTCGCTGTCGGACAACATTCCCGACGGCTGGCGCACAGTCGGTCCCTTCGCCAGCGAACTGGCCCTGCTGGACCAGGCCGACCGGCGAGTGCTGGTGGTCGGCCGGTTGTCCATCGGGTTGTATGCGGTGGCGTTCGCTTCAGCGCTCGGCGCCCAGGTGGACTACGTCGACACCGACCCGCAGCGGTTGAGCGCGGCACAACAGCTTGGCGCGACTACGCACGACCGGCCGAAACCGGCCAAAGAGTGGGATCCCTATCCGGTGACGGTGAACACCTCGGCCGATCCGGAGCTACTTGCCGCTACGTTGCGCGCGACGTGGGCGGACGGCGTGTGCACCGACACCGGCATCTATCACCAGAACGTCGAGATGGCGCTGCTGCACCTGTACACCCGGGGCGTCAGGTTCGTCACCGGCCGGGTCAATGCGCGCGCGGCCATCCCGTCCGTGCTCGGGCTGATCGCCGACGGATGTGATCTGTCGGCGGCCGTCGACCGCGTGGTGCCGTGGGAAGAAGCCGCTGCCGCGTGGCCCACCATGACCGGCAAGACGGTCTTCACCAGGATTTGACTCGCGGCCTTCGGCACTTGCGGCTCAGGCGACGTCGCCGACCAGGACCGCCATCCGGCGCAGTTGCAGTCGCGCCAACCAGGGCAGCCCGGCCGCCTCGGAACCGGCGGGCAGGATCCGGGGATTGGTGATGTGCACCACCCGACGGGTGAAATGCACGTCGGCTTCACCGGCGGCCAGCACGTTCTTCACCCAGTCGGTCTTGCCGTGACCCAGCGCGACCGCCAACAGACCGCCTTTGCGGTAGGTGGTGACGATGGTCCGGTACGGCTTGCCGGACTTGCGTCCGCGGTGCTCGATCGTCGCCGTGCCGGGCAGGTAGCGGACGATCGGTTTGAGCGCCGGGTTGAGGTATCTGACTTGGAGGTTCTCGAACCACACCGGGTAGATCATCGGGACGCCGGGGGCGTTGTTGGGGTGTTGATCCCGACCGGGCATGGCTGGCTCCCTCCGCTACCGGGCCTGACTTCCACTGGGCACACTACCGGTGGAATATCGATGTGAGCTGCTCTGGGACAATGGTGGGCGTGACGACTACACCGACCGGCGAGCCTGCGCTGCTGTCCCGTATCGATCTGCGGGGGGTGGAGCTGACGGCCGCGCGGCTGCGGGCCGATCTGCCGCGTGCCGGGGTGGACGTCGAATCGGTGCTGGACCGGGTGCGCCCGATCGTGCAGGCGGTCGCTGAGCGTGGTGTCGAGGCGGCCCTGGAGTACGCCGAGCAGTTCGACGGCGTGCGACCTGCGGCGGTCCGGGTACCCGAAGGTGCGCTGGAGGCCGCGATCGTCGGACTCGACGACGATGTGCGCGACGCGTTGCAGGTGATGATCGAGCGGGCGCGTGCCGTGCACGCCGACCAGCGCCGCACCGACACCACCACCACATTGGGTCCGGGCGCGATGGTCACCGAACGCTGGGTCCCCGTGGAGCGGGTCGGCTTGTACGTGCCCGGCGGAAACGCGGTCTACCCGTCCAGCGTGGTGATGAACGTGGTGCCGGCGCAGGCGGCCGGGGTCGACTCGCTGGTGATCGCCAGCCCGCCCCAGGCGGAGTTCGGCGGGCTGCCCCACCCGACCATCCTGGCTGCGGCCGGGCTGCTGGGTGTCGAAGAGGTGTGGGCGGTCGGCGGGGCGCAGGCCGTGGCGTTGCTGGCGTACGGCGGCCTCGACACGGGTGGACCGGAGCTCGTTCCGGTCGACATGATCACCGGTCCCGGGAACATCTATGTCACCGCCGCCAAACGGTTGTGCCGGTCCCTGGTCGGAATCGACGCCGAGGCCGGGCCCACCGAAATCGCGATCCTGGCCGACCAGACGGCCAACCCGGTGCACGTCGCCGCCGATCTGATCAGCCAGGCCGAACACGACGAGATGGCCGCCGGCGTGCTGGTCACGCCCAGCGTCGAACTGGCCGACGCCACCGACGCCGCACTGGCCAACCAGCTGCAGACCACCGTGCACCGGCAACGCGTCGAGGCGGCGCTGTCCGGGCCGCAGTCGAAGATCATCCTGACCGACGACCTCGACGCCGCCGTCCAGGTCGTGAATGCCTACGCCGCCGAGCATTTGGAGATCCAGACCGCCGACGCAACGGCAGTGGCAAGCCGAATCCGTTCCGCCGGAGCGATTTTCGTCGGGCCTTATGCCCCGGTCAGTCTCGGTGACTACTGCGCGGGGTCCAATCACGTGCTGCCCACCGCGGGTTCGGCACGGCACTCCAGCGGCCTGTCGGTGCAGACCTTCCTGCGCGGCATTCACGTCGTCGACTACACCGAATCAGCTCTGAAGGATGTTGCCGGGCACGTGGTCGCGCTGGCCCAGGCCGAGGATCTGCCCGCCCACGGCGAGGCCGTCCGGCGACGGTTCGAGTCATGAAGCCGACCCTGGACGACTTGCCGCTGCGCGCTGACCTGCGCGGCAAAATTCCCTACGGCGCACCGCAATTGGAGGTGCCGGTACGGCTGAACACCAACGAGAACCCGCACCCCCCCACCCGGGCGCTGGTCGATGACGTCGTAGCATCGGTGCGTGCAGCGGCCGCCGATCTGCACCGGTATCCCGACCGCGACGCGGTGGCGCTGCGCACCGATTTGGCCGCCTACCTCAGCGCCCAGGTCGGTATTCCGGTCGGCCCCGAAAGCGTCTGGGCGGCAAACGGATCCAACGAGATCCTGCAGCAGCTGCTGCAGGCCTTCGGCGGCCCCGGGCGCAGCGCGATCGGATTCGTGCCGTCGTACTCGATGCATCCGATCATCTCCGACGCCACCCGCACCGAATGGCTGGAAACCGCCCGCGCCGACGACTTCAGCCTCGATATCGAAGCCGCCGTCGCCGCGGTCACCGACCGCCGACCCGATGTGGTGTTCATCGCCAGCCCCAATAATCCGTCCGGACAGAGCATCACACTGCCGCAACTGCGCCGGCTGCTCGATGCGGTGCCCGGGATCCTGATCGTCGACGAAGCCTATGGCGAGTTCTCCGCGCAGCCCAGCGCGGTGACGCTGGTCGAGCAGTACCCGACCAAACTCGTCGTCACCCGCACCATGAGCAAGGCATTCGCCTTCGCCGGCGGCCGGCTGGGTTACCTGGTGGCCACACCCGCCCTGGTCGAGGCCATGCTGCTGGTACGCCTGCCGTATCACCTGTCCTCGGTCACCCAGGCCGCCGCGCGGGCCGCCCTGCGGCACACCGATGACACCCTGGGCAGCGTCGCCGCCCTGATCGCCGAACGCGAGCGGGTGTCGACCGCGTTGGCCGGCATGGGTTTTCGGGTGATCCCCAGTGACGCCAATTTCGTGCTGTTCGGTGAATTCGCCGACGCGCCGGCCGCGTGGCAGCATTACCTGGATTCCGGCGTGCTGATCCGCGACGTCAGCATCCCGGGTTATCTGCGCGCCACCACGGGGCTGGCCCACGAGAACGACGCCTTCCTGGCGGCGAGCGCCCGGATCGCCGCCACCGAACTGGCCCCGGCCCCGCAGCCTTGTATAGGAGCATCGTGACAGTCCACGAACCTCGGCGCGCGCGTATCGAACGCCGCACCAAAGAGTCCGACATCGTCATCGAGCTCGACCTAGACGGCACCGGCCAGGTCGACATCGACACCGGCGTCCCGTACTTCGACCACATGCTGACCGCACTGGGCAGCCACGCCAGCTTCGACCTGACCGTGCGCACCAAGGGTGACGTCGAGATCGAGGCGCACCACACGGTCGAGGACACCGCGATCGCCCTGGGCCAGGCGCTGGGGGAGGCGTTGGGCGACAAGAAGGGCATCCGCCGGTTCGGTGATGCGTTCATCCCGATGGACGAGACGCTGGCGCACGCGGCTGTCGACGTGTCGGGCCGCCCGTACTGCGTACACACCGGTGAGCCGGATCATCTGCAGCACTTCACGATTGCCGGCAATGCGGTGCCGTACCACACCGTCATTAACCGGCACGTGTTCGAATCGCTGGCCATGAACGCCCGCATCGCGCTGCACGTGCGGGTGCTCTACGGTCGCGACCCGCATCACATCACCGAGGCCGAATACAAGGCGGTGGCCCGCGCGCTGCGTCGCGCCGTCGAGTTCGACTCCCGGGTTTCGGGCGTGCCATCTACCAAAGGTGTTCTGTGACAGCGCAAGTCGTTGTTCTCGACTACGGTTCGGGCAACCTCCGGTCGGCTCAGCGGGCGCTGGAGCGCACCGGCGCCCGGGTCGAGGTGACCGCCGACGCCGAGGAAGCGCTGGCCGCCGACGGACTGGTAGTGCCCGGGGTCGGGGCATTCGAAGCCTGCATGGCGGGTCTGCGCAAAGTCGACGGGGAACGCATCATCGCCGAGCGGGTCGCGGCCGGACGCCCGGTGCTGGGTATCTGCGTGGGCATGCAGATCCTGTTCGCCCGCGGCGTCGAGTTCGGCGTGGAGACCACGGGTTGCGGGCAGTGGCCCGGCGCGGTGACCCGGCTGGACGCCCCGGTGATCCCCCACATGGGCTGGAACGTCGTGCAGGCCGCGCCCGGCAGCACGCTCTTCAACGGTCTGGCCGAAGACACCCGGTTCTATTTCGTACACTCCTACGCCGCACAGCGGTGGGAAGGATCACCCGCAGCGATGTTGACCTGGGCGACACATCAGGTGCCTTTTCTAGCCGCGGTCGAGGACGGGCCGTTGTCGGCGACCCAGTTCCACCCGGAGAAGAGCGGCGATGCCGGCGCGGCCGTGCTGGGTAACTGGGTCAAGGGGCTGTCGCGATGACGCTGATCCTGTTGCCCGCCGTCGACGTGGTCGAGGGCCGAGCCGTGCGCCTGGTCCAGGGCAAAGCCGGCAGTGAAACCGAATACGGCTCCGCGCTGGATGCCGCGCTGGGCTGGCAGCGCGACGGCACCGACTGGATACATCTGGTCGACCTCGACGCCGCGTTCGGTCGCGGCTCCAACCGGGAGTTGCTCGCCGACGTGGTGGGCAAACTCGATGTGCAGGTGGAGCTTTCCGGTGGTATCCGCGACGACGACTCGCTGGCGGCGGCGCTGGCGACCGGTTGCGCGCGGGTCAACCTGGGCACCGCGGCGCTGGAGAACCCGCAGTGGTGTGCGCGGGCGATCGCCGAGCACGGCGAGAAGGTCGCCGTGGGCCTGGATGTTCAGATTGTGGAGGGCGAGCACCGGTTACGCGGACGCGGTTGGGAGACCGACGGTGGCGACCTGTGGGAGGTGCTGGACCGCCTGGACGGCGAAGGATGCTCGCGGTACGTGGTCACCGATGTCACCAAAGACGGAACCCTGGGCGGTCCGAACCTGGACCTGCTGGCCCGGGTCGCCGAGCGCACCGAGGCGCCGGTGATCGCCTCCGGCGGGGTGTCCAGCCTGGACGACCTGCGTGCCATCGCGACGCTGACCGACCGGGGTATCGAGGGGGCCATCGTGGGTAAAGCCCTCTATGCCGGGCGTTTCACGCTGCCGCAGGCGTTGGCCGCGGTAAAGGATTAGCCCGCAATGGATCTGGATGCGTTGGTGGCTCAGGCATCGGCCATCCTCGACGACGCGGTCGAACCTTTCCTGGCCGGCCACCGTGCCGATTCGGCAGTCGCCAAGAAGGGCAATGACTTCGCCACCGAGGTGGATCTGGCGATCGAACGGCAGGTGGTCGACGCGCTGGTGGCAGCCACCGGGATCGAGGTGCACGGCGAGGAGTTCGGCGGCGCGGACTTCGACTCGCCGTGGGTGTGGGTGCTCGACCCGGTAGACGGGACGTTCAACTACGCCGCGGGGTCGCCGCTGGCGGGGATTCTGCTGGGGCTGCTGCGCGAGGGTGAGCCGGTGGCGGGGCTGACCTGGTTGCCGTTCACCGGCCAGCGGTATACCGCGGTGGCGGGCGGTCCGCTGCTGCGAAACGGAGTGCCGCGGCCCCCGCTGGCGCACTCCGAGCTGGGCGACGCGCTGGTTGCCGCGGGGTCCTTCAGCGCCGACTCGCGCGGCCGGTTCCCCGGGCAATACCGCCTGACCGTGCTGGAGAACCTCAGCCGGGTGTCCTCCCGGTTGCGTATGCACGGCTCCACCGGGCTCGACCTCGCCTACGTCGCCGACGGAATACTCGGCGGGGCAATAAGTTTCGGAAGCCATGTGTGGGATCACGCGGCGGGCGTCGCGCTGGTGCGGGCCGCGGGCGGTGTCGTCACCGACCTGGCCGGCCAACCGTGGACCCCGTCGTCGCGGTCCGCCCTGGCCGCCGCACCGGGTGTGCACGGGGAGATGCTGGAGACCCTGCGCGGCACCGGCGAACCGGAGGACTTCTGATGCCGAGCAGACACAAAAGTCCCCGACACGCCGATGAAAATGGAGCTTTTGCGTCTGCTCGCGAGGGGACAGGTGGCCTCGCGGTGCGGGTAATCCCGTGCCTGGACGTCGACGACGGTCGTGTCGTCAAAGGCGTCAACTTCGAGAACCTCAGGGATGCAGGTGATCCCGTCGAACTGGCGGCCGCCTACGACGCCGAGGGCGCCGACGAACTGACTTTCCTCGACGTGACCGCTTCCTCGTCGGGACGGGCCACGATGCTCGACGTGGTGCGCCGCACCGCCGAGCAGGTGTTCATCCCGCTGACGGTGGGCGGCGGCGTGCGCGCGGTGGCCGATGTCGACATGTTGTTGCGCGCGGGTGCCGACAAGGTGTCAGTCAACACCGCCGCCATCGCCCGGCCCGACCTGCTGGCTGAAATGTCGAGACAGTTCGGCTCGCAGTGCATCGTGTTGTCCGTCGACGCGCGCACGGTGCCGGCCGGATCGGCACCTACGCCGTCGGGTTGGGAGGTCACCACGCATGGCGGGCGCCGCGGCACCGGCATCGATGCCGTGGAGTGGGCGACCCGCGGTGCGGAGTTGGGTGTGGGCGAGATCCTGTTGAACTCGATGGACGCCGACGGCACCAAAGCCGGATTCGACCTGCCCATGCTGCGCGCGGTGCGCGCCGCGGTCACCGTGCCGGTGATCGCCAGCGGCGGCGCCGGAGCAGCAGACCACTTTGCACCCGCGGTCGCCGCAGGTGCCGATGCGGTGTTGGCGGCCAGCGTCTTTCACTTCCGGGAGTTGACCATCGGCCAGGTGAAGGCCGCGATGGCCGAGCGGGAGATCACGGTGCGATGACCCTGGACCCACGAATCGCCGCGCGGCTCAAGCGCAACGCCGACGGACTGATCGCCGCAGTGGTGCAGGAACGCGGCACCGGCGATGTGTTGATGGTCGCCTGGATGGACGACGACGCGCTGGCCCGAACTCTGAAAACCCGTGAGGCCACCTATTTTTCGCGATCGCGCGGTGAGCAGTGGATCAAGGGCGCGACATCGGGGCACACCCAACATGTGCACTCGGTGCGTTTGGACTGCGACGGTGACACCGTGCTGTTGACCGTGGACCAGGTGGGCGGCGCGTGCCACACCGGTGACCACACCTGTTTCGACGCCGAAGTGCTGCTGGAATCCGATTAGCGGGAGCCGACGTTCAGGCCCGCGGTGGCCTCGAGTGCAGCCTTGGCCCACTTGCCTTGCGCCACCGCGGGTTTGATGCGCTCCTGACGAATCTCGTCAACATTGATGGCGCCTTTGCTGACCGCCGGTGGGACCTGGAAGGCGAAACTCGCCGATTCGGTGGCGATGGCGAGGATGGCGTCATGGTCCTGGAAGTTGTTGCTGCGCATGATCCGTGCCGCCCACTCATCCGGGGGAACACCACCGAAGTTGCTGACGTACACCACATAGAGCATGGTGCCGCGCTGGGCGTGGAGCTGGTCGAGGGCGACCTCCACCGAGAAATGCTCGCTCTTGTTCAAGACGTGGTTCTCGTCGGTGACCTGGCCGGTCAGATGCGGCACCTGTTTGGCCGCCGTCGGTACCGGACTGCCGGGCGGGGCCGGTGGTCGCGAGGTCACGCTGGTCTGACTGGACGCATCGGCCCCGCGGCTGCCGGGCTTCTCGGTCATCACGAACACACCGAGGATCACCGCAATGCCGACCAGGGTGATGGCCGCCAGCGTCACGATCAACGTCGCGTGCCCGCCGCCGCGCGGGGGCGGGGGCATCATCGGCACCGGCGGGTTCATCGCCATCGGAGGCACCGGCACCAGGCCGGGCGGGGCGCCGAGTGCGGCCGCGAACTCCGTGCACGAGGCAAAGCGTGCCGCCGGGTCCTTGGCCATCGCCCTGACGATGACGCCGTCGAGGTAGGCGAGGTCGGGCCGTCGCGCACCGAGCAACGGCGGCGGCGCGGACAGATGCTGGCTGATGATCACCGCCGAACTGGTGTGGTCGAACGGTGCAACACCGGTGAGCAGCTGGTATGCGGTGCACCCCAGCGCGTACTGGTCGACGCGCCCGTCGAGGTCCAGACCCTGCAGCTGCTCCGGCGAACAGTAGGCAGTGGTGCCCATCGTGATATTGGTGGCGGTCAGATTGCTGCTCGCGCCGAGCTCGCGGGCGATACCGAAATCGGCGAGCACGATCCGTCGTCGTGGTTGGGCGTCACCGAGCAGGATGTTGGCGGGTTTAACGTCGCGGTGCAGCAAGCCGCGGGAATGCGCGTAGTCGAGCGCGTCGGCCACGGCCGAGATGATCTGCACCACCTCCGGCAGCGGCATCCCGTTGGGGTAGTGCTCGTGCAGCAGTCGCGCGGCGTCGGTGCCCTCCACATAGTCCATCGAGAGCCACAGCTGCCCCTGGTATTCGCCGCGATCGTGGATGCCGACGATGTGCTGGTTGTAGAGGCTGGCTGCCAACTCGGCCTCGCGGTTGAAACGCTGGCGGTACTCCGAATTCGAGGTCAGCTCGGCGGGCAGGATCTTCAGCGCGTCACGTCGCGGCAAGCGGGGGTGTTGAGCCAGGTAGACCTGGCCCATGCCGCCGGCGCCCAGCCGTCGCACGATGGTGTATCCGGCGAACAGCTCACCCGCTGTCAAGCCCTCGCCGGGACCGTCGCTTGTCGGCATGTGAGCATGCTACTGAGCGACCCGGCCCGTTCGCCGGGCAATGCCCGCAGCGGTGTGCCCCGTTTCGGCGCGCGGAAGATCGTCGCAGCTCCGCTGGTAGGATCGGGGGCGCCGTGAGTTGCACCGATGCGCGCGTCGATGGGGCGGTGACATGCCTTTCATGGGGTGAAATCTGTTCTGTTCGTCAGTGATTCGAACGAGGCGGACGGTGTTGCGCTGATGCGCAGTGCGCCCCAACGTGATTCCGTGACGTGAGTGGGTCCACCCGGCGGTCTCAGGGCTGATGACGTTCTGCAGCAAGCACTTTGATTGCACTGACGAGAGGATGGTAGATGCGCAGATTGGTGTCCTGGAACGTGCTGACGCCGCTGATCGCCGTCATCTCGCTGGCCCTCACCTGGGGTGAGGATATTGGGCCGCTGCTGGGCGCGGTGGAGGCCGTGTTGCTCGGCGGTGCTGTACTGACCGCCGTCCACCACGCCGAGGTCGTCGCGCACCGGGTCGGTGAGCCGCTGGGGTCGCTGGTGCTCGCGGTCGCGGTGACCGTCATCGAGGTGGCGCTGATCGTCACGCTGATGGCCTCGGGTGGGGACAAAGCGGAGACGCTGGCCCGCGACACCGTCTTCGCGGCGGTGATGATCACCACCAATGGCATCGCCGGCTTGTCGTTACTGGTCGGCTCCCGACGCTACGGCGTGACGACGTTCAACGCCGAGGGCAGCGGTTCGGCGCTGGCCACCATCGCGACACTGGCAACGCTCGGTCTGGTGCTGCCCACGTTCACCACCAGTCATCCCGGCCCGCAGTTCTCCTCCGGCCAACTCGCCTTCGCCGCGGTCGCGTCACTGGCGCTGTATCTGATGTTCGTCTTCACCCAGACCGTGCGGCACCGCGACTTCTTCCTGCCGGTGCGCCAGCAGGGTGCCGACGAGCGTGACGACCACAACGAGCACGCCGATCCGCCGAGCACCAAGGCGGCGCTGGCCAGTCTGGGCCTGCTGCTGGTGGCGCTGGTAGCGGTGGTGGGCCTGGCAAAGGTGGAGTCGCCCATCATCGAGCGGATGGTGGCATCGGCGGGTTTTCCGCATTCCTTCGTCGGCGTGGTGATCGCCACGCTGGTACTGCTGCCGGAAACCCTCGCCGCGGTGCGTGCGGCGGCGCAGGGCCGGCTGCAAATCAGCCTGAACCTGGCCTACGGGTCGGCGATCGCCAGCATCGGGCTCACCATCCCGGCCATCGCGCTGGCATCGATCTGGATCCGTGGGCCGCTGGTGCTGGGACTGGGCGCCACCCAGCTGGTGTTGCTGGCGCTGACCGTCGTGGTGAGCGTGCTGACGGTGGTTCCCGGCCGGGCGACGCGGTTGCAGGCCGAGGTGCATCTGGTGCTGCTGGCCGCGTGCTTCTTCCTCGCGATGAGCCCGTAGCGGCAGGCGTCAGCGGCCGCGCAGCGTCTGCAGCGCTTTGTCGGCGTGACTGTCCATGCTGATCTCACTGGCGATCACGTTGAGCACGGTGCGGTCGGTGTCGATGACGAAGGTGGTGCGCTTGACCGGCATCAGCTTGCCCAGCAGGCCCCGCTTGACGCCGAACTGGGTGGCCACGGCGCCGTCGGCGTCCGACAGCAGCGGGTAGTCGAACCGCTGGGAATCAGCGAACTTGGCCTGCTTCTGCACCTCGTCGGTGCTGATGCCGACGCGGTTGGCGCCGAGTGCGGCGAACTCGGCGGCCAGGTCACGGAAATGGCAGGCCTCCTTCGTGCACCCCGGCGTCATGGCCGCCGGGTAGAAGAACAGCACCACCGGCCCGTCGGCGAGCAGCTCGCTGAGCTTGCGCGGCGTACCCGTCTGATCGGGCAGCTCGAAGTCGGCCACGGTGTCACCAATTTTCATGACCGTCACGCTACGCGGGCCGTCGGCCCGGGGTCTGAGCCACCTCATCTGATTGGATGGTTCGGTGCACGCCAACCTCGCAGCCACCACCACTCGGGAGGACTTCCGCGTGCTGGCGGCAGAGCACCGGGTGGTTCCGGTGACTCGCAAAGTCTTGGCCGACAGCGAAACTCCGCTCTCGGCGTACCGCAAACTCGCCGCCAACCGGCCCGGGACCTTCCTGCTCGAATCCGCGGAGAACGGTCGGTCGTGGTCGCGCTGGTCGTTCATCGGTGCCGGCGCGCCCACGGCGTTGACGGTGCGAGACGGGCACGCGGTCTGGCTGGGCGCCGCACCCAAGGACGCGCCCACCGGGGGCGACCCGCTGGATGCGCTGCGCGCCACGCTGGAGGTGTTGGCCACCGCCGCTCTGCCGGGTTTGCCGCCGCTATCGGGCGGCATGGTCGGCTTCTTCGCCTACGACATGGTGCGCCGGCTGGAGCGCCTGCCGGAGCTGGCCGTCGACGACCTGGGGCTGCCGGACATGCTGCTGCTGCTGGCCACCGACGTCGCCGCCGTCGACCACCACGAAGGCACCATCACCCTGATCGCCAATGCGGTCAACTGGAACGCCACCGACGAGCGGGTGGACGAGGCCTACGACGACGCGGTGGCGCGGCTGGACGTGATGACCGCGGCCCTGGGTCAGCCGTTGCCCTCGACGGTGTCCACTTTCAGCAAGCCCGAACCGCGGTACCGCGCCCAGCGCACGGTCGAGGAGTACAGCGCGATCGTCGAGCACCTGGTGGAGCAGATTGCCGCCGGGGAAGCGTTCCAGGTGGTGCCCTCGCAGCGCTTCGAGGTCGACACCGACGTCGACCCGATCGACGTGTACCGCATGCTGCGGGTCACCAACCCCAGCCCCTACATGTATCTGTTACAGGTCCCCAATAGTGAAGGGGCAGTGGATTTTTCGATCGTCGGATCGAGCCCGGAGGCATTGGTCACCGTGCAGGACGGCCGCGCCACGACACATCCGATTGCCGGCACCCGGTGGCGCGGACAGACCGACGAGGAAGACGTCCTGCTGGAAAAGGAACTGCTGGCCGACGACAAGGAACTCGCCGAACACCTGATGCTGGTCGACTTGGGCCGCAACGACCTGGGCCGGGTCTGCACCCCGGGCACCGTGCGGGTCGAGGACTACAGCCACATCGAGCGCTACAGCCACGTGATGCATTTGGTGTCGACGGTGACCGGGCAGCTGGCTGAGGGCCGGACCGCGCTCGACGCGGTGACGGCGTGTTTCCCGGCCGGCACCCTGTCGGGCGCGCCGAAGGTGCGGGCGATGGAGCTGATCGAGGAAGTCGAAAAGACCCGCCGCGGCCTGTACGGCGGCGTGGTGGGGTACCTCGACTTCGCCGGCAACGCCGACTTCGCGATCGCCATCCGCACCGCGCTGATGCGGCACCGGACGGCATACGTGCAGGCCGGTGGCGGCGTGGTGGCCGACTCCAACGGCGAGTACGAATACAACGAGGCCAGGAACAAGGCCCGGGCGGTGCTCAACGCCATCGCAGCCGCCGGGACGCTGACCGTCCCCGACACGATGCCCGACCCGGGTAGCAGTGACTGAGACCGCCCGCCGCGCCCGGTTGACGACCGGGATCGCCCAGCTGCTGCTGGTGGTCGCCGCCGCAGCGCTGTGGGCGGCGTCTCGGCTGACGTGGGTGGTCATCCGTTCATTCGACGGGCTGGGACAGCCCCGCGACGTCGCGCTGACCGGCGCTACCTGGTCGACCGCGCTGCTGCCGTTGGCGATCGTCAACCTGGCCGCCGCGGCCGCAGCTTTGGCGGTACGGGGCTGGCAGCTGCGGGCGCTGGCGGCGCTGCTGGCGATATCCAGCTTTGCCATCGGCTATCTCGGCGTCAGCTTGTGGGCGGTTCCGGATGTGGCGGCGCGCGCCGCGGATCTCGCGCACGTACCGGTGGTCACCCTGGTGGGCAGCTCGCGTCACTACACCGGTGCGGTGATCACGGTTCTGACCGCGGTGTGCACGCTGATTGCGGCCGCGTTGTATCTGCGCGCGGCCAAGACCGCCGGCCCGACGCCCGCAGGCGGCACAAAATATCTGGCGCCCGGCGCCCGTCGGTCGATCGCGCGGCGCGACGCCGCGCAGCCCGATGAGACGCCGCTGTCGGAACGCATGATCTGGGACGCCCTCGACGAAGGTCAGGACCCCACCGATCGGCCCGACGGGCCGGACACCGAGGGGCGGTGACGGACCCTGTCCCGACGGTCGCTACCCTTTGTGCACGTCGGCGAAACGTGCTGGCGAGCGTTGGGTCACGGGGAAAGGAACACGGCAGGCATGAGTCCGGCATCCGTGCTTGACTCCATCCTCGAGGGAGTCCGGGCCGACGTTGCCGCGCGCGAAGCCCGGGTGAGTCTCTCCGAGATCAAGGCCGCCGCCGCCGCCGCGCCGAAACCACTTGATGTGATGGCCGCACTTCGCGAACCGGGCATCGGAGTCATCGCCGAAGTCAAGCGCGCCAGCCCGTCGAAGGGGGCGTTGGCGCCCATCGCCGATCCGGCCAAGCTGGCCCGCGCCTACGAGGACGGCGGCGCGCGGATCATCAGCGTGCTGACCGAGGAACGACGCTTCAACGGCTCCCTCGACGACCTGGACGCGGTGCGTGCCGCGGTGTCGATTCCGGTGTTGCGCAAAGACTTTGTGGTGCAGCCCTATCAGATCCACGAGGCGCGCGCGCACGGTGCCGACATGTTGTTGCTGATCGTCGCCGCACTGGACCAGTCCGCGCTGGTGTCCATGCTCGACCGCACCGAGTCGCTCGGCATGACCGCGCTCGTCGAGGTGCACACCGAAGAAGAGGCTGACCGCGCATTGAAGGCCGGGGCCAACGTAATCGGCGTCAACGCCAGGGATCTGGCGACCTTGGAGGTCGACCGGGACTGCTTCGCGCGCATCGCCCCAGGGTTGCCCAGCAACGTGATCAGGATCGCCGAATCCGGTGTGCGTCATACCGGTGACCTGCTGGCATACGCCGGAGCAGGTGCCGACGCCGTCCTGGTCGGCGAGGGCTTGGTCAAGAGTGGTGACCCGCGCGCGGCGGTCGCCGACCTGGTGACCGCGGGTACCCATCCGTCCTGTCCGAAACCGTCTCGCTAGCCGTTGATGTGCCGCGGGCGCACTGAGTCTTTGTGATGGCAGATTTGTCCAACCCGGATATTCCGCGCACCAGTGCGGCCGTCGTCGAACGCACCCATCACGATCCTGATCAGGGTGGGCATTTCGGCGTATACGGTGGCCGCTACGTGCCCGAAGCGTTGATGGCCGTCATCGAAGAGGTCACGGTCGCTTACGAAAAGGAGCGCGTGGACCAGGATTTCCTGGACACGCTGGACAAACTGCAGGCGCACTATGCGGGTCGCCCGTCGCCGCTGTATGAGACGGCCCGACTCGGCGAGCACGCCGGGTTCGCCCGAATCTTCCTGAAGCGAGAAGACCTGAACCACACCGGTTCTCATAAGATCAACAATGTCCTGGGTCAGGCGCTGTTGGCGCGCAGGATGGGTAAGACCCGGGTGATCGCCGAGACCGGCGCCGGCCAGCATGGTGTGGCCACCGCCACCGCGTGCGCGTTGCTGGGCCTGGATTGCATCATCTACATGGGCGCGGTCGACACCGCGCGCCAGGCGCTCAACGTGGCACGGATGCGACTGCTCGGTGCGCAGGTGGTCTCGGTGGACACCGGATCGCGAACCCTCAAGGACGCCATCAACGAAGCGTTCCGGGACTGGGTGACCAACGCCGACAACACTTATTACTGCTTCGGCACCGCCGCTGGACCGCACCCGTTCCCCACCATGGTGCGCGATTTCCAGCGCATCATCGGGTTGGAGGCGCGCGTCCAGATCCAGCAGCAGATCGGCAGGCTGCCCGATGCGGTGGTGGCCTGCGTCGGCGGGGGATCCAATGCGATCGGCATTTTCCACGCTTTCCTCGACGATCCGGGCGTGCAGCTGGTGGGATACGAAGCGGCCGGTGACGGCGTGGAGACCGGACGGCACGCGGCGACATTCACGGGCGGTTCACCCGGCGCGTTCCAGGGCTCCTACTCGTATCTGCTGCAGGACGAGGACGGCCAAACCATCGAATCGCACTCCATCTCAGCAGGATTGGACTACCCGGGCGTCGGCCCGGAACATGCATGGCTCAAGGAGATCGGCCGTGTGCGCTACGACCCGATCACCGACACCGAGGCCATGGAGGCGTTCGGCCTGTTGTGCCGCACCGAAGGCATCATCCCGGCCATCGAATCCGCGCACGCGGTAGCTGGTGCCCTCAAGCTGGGTGCCGAATTGGGAAGGGGCGCGGTCATAGTGGTCAACCTGTCCGGTCGCGGTGACAAGGACGTGGAGACCGCCGCGAAGTGGTTCGGCCTACTGGACACGTGATGACGGTGGAACAGAGCGAAGCAAGCAGACTGGGTCCGCTGTTCGAGGCGTGCCGCGCGGACGCCCGGGCGGCGCTGATCGGCTACCTGCCCACCGGCTATCCCGACGTGCCGACGTCGGTGCGGGCCATGACCGCGTTGGTCGAATCCGGTTGCGACATCATCGAAGTCGGGGTGCCCTATTCGGATCCGGGGATGGACGGGCCCACCATCCAGCGGGCTACCGAGGTGGCGCTCAGCGGGGGAGTGCGGATCAGGGACACGTTGGCCGCAGTCGAGGCGATCAGCGGAGCGGGCGGTCACGCGGTGGTGATGACCTACTGGAATCCGGTGTTGCGCTACGGCGTTGACGCGTTTGCGCGAGACCTGGCGGCAGCCGGCGGCCATGGCCTGATCACCCCGGATCTGATTCCCGACGAGGCGCAATCCTGGCTCGCGGCGTCTGACGAGCACGGACTGGACCGCATCTTTCTGGTCGCGCCGTCGTCGATGCCCGAACGGTTGGCGAACACCGTCGAGCTCTCGCGGGGGTTCGTCTACGCGGCGTCGACGATGGGCGTGACCGGCGCGCGTGATGCGGTATCGAACGCCGCACCTGAACTGGTGGGGAGGGTGAAGGCGGTGTCGGACATACCGGTTGGAGTCGGTCTGGGTGTGCGCTCGGGCGAGCAGGCCGCACAGATCGGCAGCTACGCCGACGGCGTCATCGTCGGTTCAGCGCTGGTTTCTGCACTGGCCGAAGGTCTGCCGACATTGCGCGGGCTGACCGAGGAACTCGCCGCCGGCGTGCGCAGCGTGGCACGGATATGACGACTGCTATGTCCGAGAAGCTGCTGGCCTACTTCCCCAGCCCGCCGCGCGGGGTGTGGCACCTCGGCCCGTTGCCGATTCGCGCCTACGCGTTTTTCATCATCGTCGGGATCTTGGTGGCGCTGTTGATCGGGGACCGGCGCTGGGTGGCCCGCGGCGGTGAACGCGGCCTAATTTACGACATCGCTTTGTGGGTGGTGCCTTTCGGCCTGATCGGCGGACGGTTGTACCACCTTGCGACGGACTGGCGGACGTACTGGGGTCCGGGCGGCGCCGGGTTGAGTGCGGCGCTGCGCATCTGGGACGGTGGGTTGGGAATCTGGGGTGCGGTCGCACTCGGTGTGTTCGGTGCCTGGCTCGGGTGCCGGCGCAACGGAATTCCGTTGCCGGCCTTCCTCGACGCGGTCGCGCCCGGAATTGTGTTGGCGCAGGCCATCGGCAGACTCGGCAACTACTTCAACCAGGAGCTCTACGGGCGCAAGACCACGCTGCCGTGGGGTTTGGAGATTTTTTACCGCAAGGACCCCGCCGGGTTCCAGGACCCGCATTCTCTCGACGGCGTCTCCACGGGTGAGGTCTTCGCCGTCGTACAACCCACGTTTCTCTACGAATTGATCTGGAACGTCCTGGTATTCGCTGCGCTGCTCTACCTGGATCGTCGCTTCACGCTCAGCCACGGGCGGTTGTTCGCCAGCTACGTCGCGCTGTACTGCGTCGGGCGATTCGGCGTGGAGTTGTTGCGCGACGACACGGCGACGCTGATCGCCGGCATCCGGATCAACACGTTCACCTCCACTTTCGTATTCATCGGCGCGGTGGTTTACCTGATCGTGGCGCCCAAGGATCGCGAAGATCCGTCCTTGCTGCGCGGCTTCGGTGACGACGAGGATTCGTCGACACTGGAACCGGCCGAGGAGCTTGCGGCGGTAGGTACGGGATCGGTGGTGATGGTCAAGGGCGCGGCCGGTAAGGGCGGAAGCGCTGGTGCGGAGAAGGTCGAGACTGCTGAGCCTGAGGCAACCGAGTCGGTCGATGCTGTCGGCGACGAGGCGCTGGACGAGGATCTCGAGTCTGCTATCGCTGAAGCCGATCCACTGGTCGCCGAGGGGGAGGTTGGCGACGAGACGATGGACGCCGCCGCGGATGAGTCGGTAGCCGGGGCGCCCGATGGCGAGGCTGACGAATCAGCTGAGTCGGATGCGGAGTCGGTTGATGCCGTCGCGGATGAGGCGTTGGACGAGGATCTCGAGTCTGCTATCGCTGAAGCCGACCCGTTAGTCCCACAGGTTGTGTCTGATGCGGAGTCCGCCGATGCTGTCGCGGATGAGGCGGTTGCTGAGGAGCCTGCGGCGGAGGAACTGGCGCCCGAGGCTGAGGTCGCTGAATCCACTGAGTCTGATGCTGGGTCGGTTGACGCCGCCGCGGATGAGGCGCAGGCCGAGGAGCCTGCGGCGGAGGAACTGGCGCCCGAGGCCGAGGTCGCTGAATCCACTGAGTCTGACGCTGGGTCGGTTGACGCCGCCGCGGATGAGGCGCAGGCCGAGGAGCCTGCGGCGGAGGAACTGTCGTTCGAGGCCGAGGTCGCTGAATCCACTGAGTCTGATGCTGAGTCGGTTGAGGTGGGTGCTGAGGAGTTGGCGCCTGAGCTTGCGGTCGCTGAGGCCACGGAGCCTGATGCTGGGTCGGTTGACGCCGCCGCGGAGGAGGCGGTTGCTGAGGAGCCTGCGGCGGAGGAACTGGCGCCCGAGGCCGAGGTCGCTGAATCCACTGAGTCTGATGCTGAGTCGGTTGACGCCGCCGCGGAGGAGGCGGTTGCTGAGGAGCCTGCGGCGGAGGAACTGGCGCCCGAGCCCGAGGTCGCTGAATCCACTGAGGCTGACGGTGAGTCGGTTGACGCCGCCGCGGAGGAGGCGGTTGCTGAGGAGCCTGCGGCGGAGGAACTGGCGTCTGAGCCTGAGGTCGCTGAGTCCACCGACCCTGATGCTGAATCAGTTGAGGCGGGTGGTGAGGAACTGGCGTCCGAGCCTGAGGTCGCTGAATCCCCTGAGCCGGACGCCGAGTCGGCGGATGACACCCACGACGAGGCGCCCTCGGAGGATGCCGAGCCCGCCCAGGCTGAACCCGAGACCGACGCAACCGACATCGAGACCGTCAGCACGCAAAGCCCAGAGCCGTCCGACAGCGACCCGGCTGAACCCACCGAAGATGACAAGCCGGCCTCGAGCGCAGCGAGCACACCGCCGGTGGCCGGCCCAGCGCGGCAGCGATGGCGAGATCGGTTCAGAAGGCGCCGGTCCTAGCGGTCACCTGACGCTCGTCGCAGGCTGCGGCTTCTCAGAGCGTCTCCGCGACCTCACCGGCAACGCGCCGGATCTGGCATGCTGAGACCGTGACTGACCAGCCGTGGGCCGCTGAAGAGCAACCGTATCCGCCGCACCAGCAACCGGGATACCCGCCGCCGCCCTATCCGCCTGCACCGCATTACGGCGGCCCCTACGACCCCTCGGCGCCGTTCGGTCGCCACCCCGTCACCGGTCAACCGTATTCGGACAAGTCGAAGACGGTCGCAGGACTGCTGCAACTGCTGGGGCTGTTCGGCATCGCCGGGATCGGCCGCATCTATGCCGGACACACCGGACTCGGCGTCGCTCAACTGCTCGTCGGCTGGGTCACCTGCGGAGTCGGTGCCGTCATCTGGGGGATCATCGACGCGGTGCTGATCCTGACCGACAAGGTCACCGATCCGATGGGTCGACCACTACGCGATGGAACCTAACGGGCCGACACCAGCCACCGACGAACAGGACCGTCGGCGTCCCGGCCGTTACGCGGCCGTCGGATCGGCGGTCCTGCTCGGCGGCGCCCTGACCTACATCGGTCTGGCCGACCCCCACCAGCCGGGTTCGGTTTACCCGCAGTGCCCGTTCAAGTTGATCACCGGGTGGAACTGCCCGGCCTGCGGCGGCCTGCGGATGACCCATGACCTGCTGCACGGCGATCTGGTGGCCGGCATCAACGACAATGTCTTCTTCCTGGTCGCGCTCCCGCTGCTGGCGGTGTGGATTGTGCTGCGGCGCACGCGTCGGCAGTCCTACCTTCCGATCAGGACGACGGCCCTGTTCGTGGTCGCCATGACTGCGTGGACGGTGGTCCGCAATCTCCCGGGTTTTCCTCTGGTACCCACGGTGCTCACCGGATAGTTACGCGCCTCGCGGCTCAGGGACCCCCAGATGCCAGCAAGCGCGACTATGCTTTGGCGTCGTGACTAGACGCGGAAAGATCGTCTGCACTCTCGGACCGGCAACTCAAAAAGACGAGTTGGTCAAGGCGCTCGTCGAAGCAGGTATGGACGTCGCCAGAATGAATTTCAGCCACGGCGACTACAGCGATCACGAAGCCGCCTACAAGCGGGTTCGGGCGGCCTCAGATGCCACCGGCCGCGCCGTCGGCGTGCTCTGCGACCTGCAAGGCCCGAAGATCCGGCTGGGCCGGTTCGCCGACGGACCCACCCATTGGGAAGACGGCGAGACGGTCCGGATCACCGTCGACGACTGCGAGGGCACCCACGACAGGGTGTCGACCACCTACAAAAGGCTGGCCGAGGACGCGACCGTGGGCGACCGCGTTCTGGTCGACGACGGCAAAGTCGGACTGCAGGTCGAAAGCGTCGACGGCAACGACGTGGTCTGCAAAGTGGTCGAGGGCGGCCCAGTCAGCAACAACAAGGGCATCTCGCTGCCCGGAATGAACGTCTCCGCCCCCGCTCTGTCGGAGAAGGACATCGAGGACCTGACGTTCGCGATGGAACTCGGCGTCGACATGGTGGCGCTGTCGTTTGTCCGATCGCCGTCGGACGTCGAACTGGTCCACGAGGTCATGGATCGGGTCGGGCGACGGGTGCCGGTCATCGCCAAGCTGGAGAAGCCGGAAGCGATCGACAATCTGGAGGCCATCGTCCTGGCCTTCGATGCCGTCATGGTGGCCCGCGGTGACCTCGGGGTGGAGTTGCCGCTCGAAGAGGTGCCGTTGGTGCAGAAGCGGGCCATTCAGATGGCGCGGGAGAACGCCAAGCCGGTGATCGTGGCTACCCAGATGCTCGACTCGATGATCGAGAATTCCCGGCCTACCCGGGCCGAGGCCTCCGACGTCGCCAACGCCGTCCTCGACGGGGCCGACGCGCTGATGCTCTCCGGCGAGACCTCGGTGGGCAAGCACCCGTTGCAGGCGGTCAAGACGATGTCGCGGATCGTGTGCGCGGTCGAGGAGAACTCAACGGCCGCGCCACCGCTGACGCACGTGCCGCGCACCAAACGCGGGGTGATCTCTTACGCGGCCCGCGACATCGGGGAGCGGCTGGACGCCAAAGCGCTGGTCGCCTTCACCCAGTCCGGCGATACCGTGCGGCGCCTGGCCCGCCTGCACACACCGCTGCCGCTGCTGGCTTTCACCGATCTGCCTGAGGTGCGCAGTCAGCTGGCCATGACGTGGGGCACCGAGACGTTCATCGTCCCGCACATGAAGTCGACGGACGGGATGATCCGCCAGGTCGACAAGTCGCTGCTCGAGCTGGGCCGCTACAAGCGCGGTGACCTGGTGGTCATCGTGGCGGGCGCGCCGCCCGGCACGGTGGGTTCCACCAACCTGATCCATGTGCACCGGATCGGTGAGGACGACGTCTAGCGGCGCCATAGGCTGACGCGGTGTCAGATTTCGACGAACTACTGGCGGTCCTGGACCTCGACCACGTCACCGACGACAGTTTCACCGGGCGCCACCCCAGTAAGAATCCGATGCGGACCTTCGGCGGGTTGCTCATGGCGCAGTCATTCATCGCCGGCACCCGGACACTGACCCGCGACCTGCCGCCCAGCGCCCTGTCGGTGCACTTCGTCAACGGCGGCGACACCGCCAGGGACATCGAATTCCACGTGGTGCGGCTGCGCGACGAGCGCCGCTTCGCCAACCGGCGGGTGGACGCGGTGCAGGACGGAGTGTTGCTGTCCTCGGCAATGCTCTCGTACATGTCCGGTGGCGCCGGACTCGAGCATGCCGTAGATCCGCCGCAGGTCGCCGATCCGGAGTCGGTGCCACCTCTGGGTGAGCTGTTGCGCGGCTACGAAGAGACCGTTCCACTTTTCGTCAACGCGTTGCAGCCGGTGGAATGGCGTTACACCAACGACCCGTCCTGGGTGATGCGGGACAAGGGCGGGCGGCTGGACTACAACCGCGTCTGGCTCAAGGCGAAAGGCGTGCTGCCCGATGATCCGGTGCTGCACACCGCGACCATGCTGTACTCCTCGGACACCACCGTGCTGGATTCGGTGATCACCAGGCACGGATTGTCCTGGGGTTTCGACCGGATCTTCGCGGCCTCGGCCAACCACTCGGTGTGGTTTCACCGCCAGGTCGACTACAACGACTGGGTGCTGTATTCGACGTCGTCGCCGGTGGCCGCCGATTCGCGTGGGCTGGGTACCGGGCATTTCTTCGATCGCACCGGGCAGGTCGTCGCCACGGTGGTGCAGGAAGGCGTACTGAAATACTTCCCCCGCCACTGACTTTGGTGGCCGAGCAGACACAGAATCGCCTAGCTGCTCAGCGTGTCGTGCGATTCTGCGTCTGCTCGCGGGGGACCGGGGAGCGGCAGGCGGGCGCAGCGGAGATCGGCGGGCAGGTGGTGGGTGGCGACCACCACCGTCTTGCCGTCGCCGAGCACCGCGGAATCGGGATCCAACAGCTCACGCAGCACGCGGTCGGCGTCGGACCTGTCGAGGTGCTCGGTCGGCTCGTCGAGCAACAGGATCCGCGCGGGGCACAGCAACGCCCGCGCCAGCAGCAGCCGTCGACGCTGACCGGCCGAAACCGCTTGCGCACCACCGATCAGCACGGTCGACAACCCGTCGGGCAGACCGGCCACCCAGGCGCCCAGGCCGGCGGCCTGCAGCGCCGCGGTGATCTCCTCGTCGGTGCAGTCGCCGCGGACGACCAGCAGATTGTCCCGGACAGTGGTGGCGAAAAGGTGCGCATCCTCGGCGAAAAAGCAGACCGTGGAACGCAATTCGTCCTCGGCCAGGTCACCCAGGTCGATGCCGTCCAGCCGCACCTCGCCGCGCATCGGTGGCAGCAGGCCGGCCAGCGTCGTCAGCAGCGTCGTTTTTCCGCAACCGCTGGGGCCGGTGACCGCCAGCCTGCTGCCCGGCGCGAGGTCGAGCACGCTGTGCTGGGATCGGCCGCCGGCATGACCGGAATACACATCCGCGGACAACCGGCCCGACGGTCGGGGCAGCGATGCCGTGCCCGCCGCAGCGGCAGTGTCGCATGGCGCCAGGTCCAGCAGGCGACGCGCCGCGATCCGTGACCGGGTCAACTGCACCGCAGCGCCGGGGAGGGCGGTTGTGGCTTCAAATGCCGACAGCGGCAACAACATCAGTACAGCCAGGGTGGTCGGCGCGACCGCCGAGGCCATGCCGATCCCGGCCACTACCGCACCGAGCACGCTGACGCCGATGGCCGCGGTGGGCAGGGCCTCGGCGACGGCGGCCGGCCGCGCGGCGGCATCCAGCGCCGTACCCCAACTGCGCTGCTGTTGCTCTGCCGTCGCGACGAACCGCGGAAGCACCCCCGCGACCCGAAGTTCGGGCGCATGTTCCAGGGTGAGCATCGCCGTCGCGTCGCGTTCCGAATGATGCTGACGGGCAATGGTTTCCTGCTCGGTAGCGGCCCGCCCGGCAAACGCCGGCGCGATGACCCCGGCCGCCACCAGACAGATCGCCAACACCGCGGCCGCCGGCAGCGAAATGAGTCCCACCACCACGACGGCGGACACCGCCAGCACCGCCGCGACTGCCATCGGGACCACGGCGCGCACCAGCACGTCGGCCAGCGCGTCGACATCGGCACCCACCCGCGACACCAGTTCGCCGCTGGACAACCGAACTGCTTGCGCAGCAGGCCCGGACGACAGTCGGCGGTAGATCCGGGTGCGGGCCGTGTTCGCCGCCCGGAGTGCCGCATCGTGGGTAGCCAACCGCTCGCAGTAGCGCAGCACGCCACGCGAGATGGCGAACGTCCGGACCGCCACGACCGCGACGGACAGGTCCAGCACCGGGGGCATCTGCCAGGCGCGGGTGATCAGCCACGCCGACACTCCCGCCAACGCCAGCGCGCTGCCCAGCGACAGCACGCCGAGCGCGATGGCGGCCAGGATGCGGGACAGTCTCGGGCGCAAAAATGTTGCCGCTTGGGCGAGTGGATCAGACTCGCACACGGTGCGCCTCGCGGGATAGTTCGACGACCCGGTCACCGATGCTCAACACACTTTCGCGATGTCCGACCAGTACCACGGTGGTGCCGACGCGTGCGCGAGCGACGATGGCCCGCAGCACCCGCGCTTCGGTGGCCACGTCCAGGTGGGCGGTGGGCTCGTCGAGCAACAGCACCGGGGCGGCGGATCCCAACGTGCGCGCCAGTCCCAACCGTTGGCGCTGCCCGAGGGACAAGCCTTCGCCGCCGCGGCCCAGCGTAGTGTCCATACCGTCGGGCAGCTCACGCAGAACGTCGTCGAAACCTGCTTCCCTGCAGGCGCTTTCCAGATCGTCAAGCTCGCCGAACAACGACAGATTGTCCCGCACTGTTCCTGGGATGAGCACCGGACGTTGCGGCAGCCAGGACAGTTGGCGCCACCACGACTCGGGTGCCAGTTCGGCGAGGTCGACGCCGGCCACCGTCACTCGGCCAGACGTGGGCATCGTGAGCCCGGCGATCACCTGCAGGACGGTGCTTTTCCCGGCGCCGTTCGGACCGGTCAGCACGGTGACCGAGGCTGGTTCGATGACGGCGGACAGGCTGTCCGGCGCGTGCCCGTCGCGGGACGCGACGCTGAGGTCTTCGAGCCGGATCTGCGCCCCGCGCGCGGTGACGGTCTGCTGACCCGGCGCTGACGGGTGCGGTTCGCCGATGAGCGCGAACGCCGCGTCGGCCGCGGCACGGCCATCCTGCGCGGCATGGAATTCCACCCCGATGCGGCGCAGCGGCCAGTACACGTCAGGTGCCAGTAACAGCACGGTCAACCCGGCACCCAGGCTCATCTCGCCGAAGACCAGTCGCAGGCCGATGCTCACCGCGACCAGTGCGACACCGAGCGTCGCCAGCAATTCGAGGACCAAGGCGGACAGGAACGCGATCCGCAACGTGGACATGGTGGAACGGCGGTGAGCTGCACCGAGTTCAGCGATGCGCTGCTCCGGACCCGATGCCCGGCCCAGTGCACGCAGCGTCGGGATGCCGGCGATCAGATCCAACAATCGAGCCTGCAGGGTGGTCATGGACACCAGGGCGGCCGCCGATCGTTCGGCGGTGGCCAATCCGATCAACACCATGAAGACGGGAATGAGCGGCAGTGTGATCAGCACGATCACCATGGATTTCACGTCGTAGAGGGCGATCACCGCGACGGTGGCCGGTGTCAGGATCGCAGCCAACAACAACGTCGGCAGGTAGTTGGCGAAGTACGGCCGCAGGCCATCCAGCCCACGGGTCACCACTGCTGCAGCCGAATTATGCTGCGCTGCAATCTCACTAGGTTGCCGGTAACTCACCGCGGTCAACACCTGACCACTCAGGTCGGCGATCACCGCGCTGGCACCCCGCTGGCTGAGGCGGGCCTGCAGCCACTGAGTCACCGCGCGAACAGTCCAGAGACCCGCCATGATCGACAGCGGAATCACCCAGTGGGAGTGTGGCGAATGGTCGGTCACTGCCCGCGCGACGACGTCCGCGAGCACAATCGCCGAACCGATTGCACACCCGGAAATCACCACACCGCAGGCGACGCTGGCGATCAGATACCGGCGCAGCGCGGTCGATACCCGCCACAGTCGTGGGTCCAGTGGTCCCCGCGAACTCCTCGTGGTCAGGACGTTCGCCTCGTCAGGCCGATCGACGGAGGTATCCGGTCCACCGATATCCGTTGCCGGAAAACCCAATACGTCCAGGCCTGGTAGACGATGGTCAGCGGGGTCATGATCACGGTGACCCAGGTCATGATCTTGAGGGTGTAGTCGGTGGAGGACGCGTTGTAGATAGTGAGGTCCCACTGGCTGTTCAGCGTCGAGGGCACCAGATTCGGGTACAGCGAGCCGAACAGCAGCACCACCACCGCGGCTACCACCAGCAGCGTGCTGACGAATGCCCAGCCGTCGGAGATGCGCCGCCACACCAGCAGCACCGCTGCCAACTGAGCGACGACCGCCACTGCCAGCACCGCCCACGTCCATTGCTTGCCGTGCGCCAACTGCGTCCAAACGCCAAATGCCGCAACCAGTATCGTCACCGGCAACGCCAACCACCGCCCGAATCGTAGGGCATCGTCGCGGATGTCACCGGAGGTCTTCAGCGAGACGAATACCGAACCGTAGAACATAAAGAGTCCGGCTGTGGCGAGCCCGCCCAGCAGGGTGTATGGGTTGAGCACGTCACCCACCGAGACATTGACCCGGCCGTCGGCGTCCACCGGCAGGCCGCGCACCAGGATCGCGAAGGCGGTACCCCACAAGACCGCAGGCAGCCAGGAGCCGACCGCGATGGCGAAGTCGGCCCAACCCCGCCATCTCGGGTCGTCGACCTTGCCGCGCCACTCGATGGCCACTACCCGCACGATCATGCCGAACAGAATCGCCAACAACGGCAGATAGAGGGTGGAGAAGACCGTGGCATACCAGCCCGGAAAGGCAGCGAACATCGCCGCGCCGGCGGTGATCAGCCACACCTCGTTGGCGTCCCACACCGGGCCGATGGTGTTCAGCGCCGCACGTCGGTGCGCCTCCCGATCGCCCTTGCCGACCCGTGCGAACGGGGCCATCAGCATGCCGACGCCGAAGTCGAAACCCTCGAGGATGAAGAAGCCCAGGAACAGCACCGCGATCAGTCCGAACCACACTTCTTGCAGATTCATCGTCAGCTCCTAGTAGGCGAACGACAGCGGCTTGACGTCGTCTTCCTCAACAGCGGGCGCCGCGGGTTCGGCGTCGTGTTCCAGCGGCCCTTCGACGATGTAGCGCTTCAGCAACCAGAACCAGACGACCGCGAGCACGGCGTAGATCAACGTGAATGTCGTCAACGAGGCGATGACCATGCCGGGCCCGTGGTGAGACACCCCGCTGGCCACGGTGAGGTGGACGTTCGGGTCGCCGGTGGGATTGGGCACAACCAGCCAGGGCTGGCGACCCATCTCGGTGAAGACCCAGCCGGCGCTGTTGGCCAGGAACGGGGTAGGGATCGTGAGTAGGGCGAACCAGGCGAACCAGCGCTGACTCGGGATCCGTCCGCCGCGGGTCAACCACAACGCGAGCAGGGCGAACAGCACCGGGACCACCAACAGCCCGATCATCATGCGAAACGACCAGTAGGTGACGAACAGGTTCGGCCGGTAGTCATTGGGGCCGAACCGTTGCTGGTAGTCCCGCTGGATGTCGCGCACGCCCTGCAGCTTGACGCCCTCGAACTTGCCCTCGGCCAGGAACGGCAGCACGTAGGGCACCTCGATGACCCGGGTCAGGGCGTCGCAGTTGTTCTGTCGGCCGACGGTCAGGATGGAGAAGTCCGGGTCGACCTCGGTGTCGCACAACGATTCGGCGGATGCCATCTTCATCGGCTGCTGCTGGAACATGAGCTTGCCCTGGTGGTCTCCGCTGAAGAACAGGGCGGCGGTGGCCAGCAGCACGACCCAGCACCCCAGCACGGTCGCGGGCCGGTACATGGCCCGGGTGCCCGGGTCCACCGTGCTGGTCTGCGACCGGACCAACCACCACGCGCTGACGGCGGCGACGAAGGTGCCCGCGGTGAGCAGCGCGCCGGCGACCGTGTGGCCGAACGCGACCAGCCCGGTGTTATTGGTGAGCAACGCCCCGATGTCGTTGAGCTCGGCGCGGTGCGTCGTCGGGTTGTAGTGCACACCCACCGGGTGCTGCATGAACGAGTTCGCGGTGATGATGAAGAACGCCGAGACGTTGACGCCGATCGCGACAATCCAGATGCACGCCAGATGCACCAGTCTGGGCAGCCGGGACCAGCCGAAGATCCACAACCCGATGAAGGTGGACTCGAAGAAGAAAGCGAGCAGTCCTTCCATCGCCAGCGGCGCGCCGAACACATCGCCGACAAACTTGGAATATTCGCTCCAGTTCATGCCGAACTGGAATTCCTGCACGATGCCGGTGGCCACGCCGATGGCGAAGTTGATCAGGAACAACTTGCCGAAGAACTTGGTCAGCCGGTACCAGGCGACGTTGTCGGTGACCACCCACGCCGTCTGCATGACGGCCAGCAGTGGAGCCAGTCCGATCGTCAGCGGCACGAAGATGAAGTGGTAGACGGTGGTGATACCGAACTGCCAGCGCGATATGTCGACGACATTCATCTGTCATCTCCCGGGGCTGCGGGGACAATCGAATAACTACGACAAACTGTAGTAGTTAGCGTGGGCCAACGCCAGTGTCACATCGGCTGGTGGAACCCGGTGTTGGTCTGTGAGGCCTTGCGGATGCCGAACGCCGACACCACTTCGAAAATGCCGATGACGATCAGGCAGATGCCCACGACGTACGCCAGGGTGATGATCGAGTCGAACGGCGACGCCATCACGATGAGGCCGGCGAGCAGGCTGACGATGCCGACGAAGATCGACCAGGCGCGCCCAGGGAGGCCCGGGTCGCTGATCGCCGAGACGGTGGTGGCGACCCCGCGGAAGATGAAACCGACGCCGACCCAGATGGCCAGCAGCAGCACCGCGTTGCCGAAATGGCGAAACGCCAGCACCGCAAGAATCACCGAGGCCGCGCCGCTGATGAAGAGCAGGATCCGACTGCCCGCCGTCACGTGCAGGCTGAAGGCGAACACCACCTGCGCGATACCGGTGATGAGCAGGTACGCGCCGAAGAAGATCGCGGCCACCAGGACGGTTTGCCCCGGCCAGGCGGCCACGGCAGCGCCCAGCGCGAGCGACAAGATGCCCGACAGGAGCGTCGACTTCCACAGGTGCGGCAACAAACTCGGGGCAGGCAGCGGGGCGGGGTGTGTTTCCATGCAACCAGTGTGGCGTATGGGGCTGTGCGGGTACAGAGTCTTCCGGCCTCAGACGTGAGCGGCGCGCGGATCCTCGGCCGGCACGTCGGCGGCTTCATCAACCGGCTTGCGGCCGACGAGGTACCAGGTGCGCATCACGCCTTTGCCCTTGACGTCGATATAGCCGCGCTCGCGCAGGATGAAATCGTCCTTCAGTCGTTCGTAGACCTCGTCGGGAACCTGGATCTGGCCCACCGAATCGGTGGACTCCATCCGCGACGCGACATTGACCGCGTCGCCCCACACGTCGTAGAAGAACCGGCGGGAACCCACCACGCCGGCCACCACCGGACCGGTGGCCAGGCCGACCCGCAGCGGCACCGAGCGGCCGTGCGGATCCCTCAGGGCGGCGGCGACGTCGGCCATGTCCAGTGCGAAGTCGGCCAGCGCGTGCACATGGTCGGGCCGGGGTCGCGGAACGCCGCTGACCACCATGTACGAGTCCCCGCTGACTTTGATCTTCTCCAGCTCGTACTTGTCCACCAACAGGTCGAAGGCACTGTAGAGACGGTCCAGGAACCGCACCAGGTCGGCCGGCGCCGTGCTGCTGGCCCGCTCGGTGAACCCGACGATGTCGGCGAACAGCACCGACGCCTCGTCGTATTTGTCCGCGATGACCCGGCGCTCGGGCTCCTTGAGCCGTTCGGCGATGCTGGCCGGCAGCATGTTGGCCAGCAGCGCTTCGGAACGTTCGTACTGTTCCTCCATGACGGCCTCGGCCCGGGCGGTGTCGCGTAGCGCGAAGAAGACCGTCGCGACGACCATCACGCATGCCGACACCGTGGTGACGACGAATCCGGTGGACTGCGCCCACGGCGGCTGCAGGCCGGTGTTCCGCGGGATGACGAACTCGGTCAAGATGACCAGCCCCGCACCGACCGCAGCCAGGAAACTTGCCAGCACGATGTGCTCGATGCCCAGCAGCAGCACCACCAGGCAGGACCCGACGATGAAAAACAGTTGGGCGCCCGAACCGGTGCCGACATCCCAGCAACTCGCCAGAACTGTCGCGTAGGCGGCGGTGATGAACGTCAGGGGCGCCACCAATTCGCCGAAGCGATGCAACATCGGGATGGCCGCAAAGATCAGCGCGGCGACGATGTTGATCGCGATGACCTGCCACAGCCAGGAGCCGATGAACAGCTGCACGGCGATGAAACTGATGCTGACCAGGACCGCCATCCAGGAGGTGATGCTGAGCACCCTGGCCCGGCGCGCGGCGGTGTCGGCGTAATGCTGACGTATGTCGCGGGTTTGCGAGCGGGCAGCCGCGACGCAGTCCGGCCGGCGGGCGTCTTTGCCGGCTGAGAGGACACCGCACTTCTTCGCGGCCACGTAGTTAGCCTAACGGTTGAGCTCGGATGACGGGCGATCCTGCCGTCGTGAGTGTTCCTCACCACAACATGCAAGTTCGCCACAAAAATTCCGCAGGCATTGCGGTAGTCGTGCCTGGTCGTTTCAGCTGTCGCCGAGGCGGGTGAGGTGCTGCGCTTCGGAGATGCAGATGTCGCGGTAGGCCTGCATGCCGTTGTCGGCGGCAATTCGTGGGACGCGAACAAGGTCCTCCCTGAGGCACTTGGCCGCATAACCCAGCACGGGTTGCGCTGACGGATCGGACGGGTAGCTGTCCATTCCGCGCTGCGCGATCAGATCTGCGATGTTGAAGAACGTCTGGGCTGCGTGAAACACGTTGGCGCCACCGGCATTCGGGTGCCCGGCTCGCACGGCATAAATAGTTGCTGTCAGCGCGTCATTCACTGCCGAGTGGTAGAAGGAGTAAGCCGGATCGTCTTCGTCGACCAGGCGACCCATCAGCTTCGACAGCGTCGCACCGTCGTCATCGGGCGTCGCGGCCCACGCGGTGTGCAACGCGTCGAGTAGTACGTCGTGGTCTTCGGCGGTCAATGTTCCCAGTGCATTCACCGCGACGATGACGGCGCGTTGCGCGCTGCCGATCGCGAAAAGCGCCTTCTCCCGGTCGGTGGCGCGTGCGGCGAAAGCTGTGATTTCAGCACCGGGGAAAGCAGTGGTCACGGCCTACCGCGCCGCTCCGGCACCGGGCCACCGCCGGGACAGCGCCGTGTCGTACCAACACGGACGTCGTGGCAGGGATGGCTTGACCTGGTGATTTGCGGTGCCCTCGGTGAGATTCGAACTCACACTGTACGGGTTTTGAATCCGTTTCCTCTGCCAGTTGGGATACGAGGGCTTGGCGTCCGGCCTCCTACCTTAAATGAGGCACCCCGAGTTCCTGTTCGCAGCCGCCCACGACACAATGTTCGTCATGACGGGCCCCACCACCGACGCCGCCGCCGCTCCGCCGCGTCGGGTCCTGATCGCGGAAGACGAAGCGCTCATCCGCATGGACCTGGCTGAGATGCTGCGAGAGGAGGGGTACGACATTGTCGGCGAGGCCGGTGACGGTCAGGAGGCCGTCGAGCTGGCCGAGCAGCACAAGCCCGACCTGGTGATCATGGACGTCAAGATGCCTCGCCGCGACGGGATCGACGCGGCCACGGAGATCGCCAGCAAACGCATCGCGCCGATCGTGGTGCTGACCGCTTTCAGCCAGCGTGATCTGGTCGAACGCGCACGCGACGCCGGCGCGATGGCCTACCTGGTGAAGCCATTCACCGCCAGCGACCTGATTCCGGCGATCGAGCTGGCGATGAGCCGGTACAGCGAACTCACCGCACTGGAACGTGAAGTGGCCACGCTGTCCGATCGTCTCGAGACCCGCAAGCTGATCGAGCGCGCCAAGGGTCTGCTGCAGGTCAAGCAGGGGATGACCGAGCCGGAAGCCTTCAAGTGGATTCAGCGTGCCGCCATGGACCGCCGGACGTCGATGAAACGGGTCGCCGAAGTGGTGCTGGAAACCCTGGACACCCCGAAAGACGCCTGATCCTCAGCGCGCGAGGGTCGAGCGTCCTCAGATGTGCGCCAAAAGGGCTCTGCGAGTGCGCTTTTGGGGCCGCTCGCGGCCAAAGGCTGTGCCCGCGCGAGTTAGAGCGCGACGATCACCGACGAGCCGTGGCCGAACAGCCCCTGGTTCGCGGTGACGCCCACCCGCGCGTTCTCCACCTGCCGGCCGGTCGCCTGACCCCGCAGCTGCCAGGTGAGCTCGCAGACCTGGGCGATCGCCTGCGCGGGGATGGCCTCGCCGAAGCACGCCAGCCCGCCTGAGGGGTTCACCGGTACCCGGCCGCCTAGCGCTGTCGCCCCGGACCGCAGCAGCGCCTCGGCCTCGCCTCGATCGCACAACCCCAAGTGCTCGTACCAGTCGAGTTCCAGCGCGGTGGACAGGTCGTAGACCTCGGCCATGCTCACGTCCTCGGGCCCGATGCCGGCTTCGGCGTAGGCGGCGTCCAGGATCTGGTCCTTGAACACCCGCTCGGGTGCGGCCACCACCGCGGTGGAATCTGTTGCGATGTCGGGTAATTCGGGTAGATGCTGCGGGTACTGCGGGGTCACCGTGCTGACCGCGCGCACCGACGGGACGCCGTCCAGCGAGCCCAGATGCTTGCGGGCGAAGTCTGCACTCGCCACGATCAGCGCTGCCGCGCCGTCGGAGGTGGCACAGATGTCCAACTGCCGCAACGGATCTGACACCACCGGGCTGGCCAGCACGTCCTCCACCGACGACTCCTTGCGGTAGCGGGCGTTCGGGTTCTGCAGGCCGTGTCGGGAGTTTTTGACTTTCACCTGGGCGAAGTCCTCGGACGTCGCGCCGTAGAGGTCCATTCGGCGTCGCGCGAGCAGCGCGAAGTAGACCGGGTTCATCGCGCCGATCAGGTGGAAGCGCTGCCAGTCGGGGTCGTTCTTGCGCTCACCGCCGACGGGTGCGAACGCGCCTTTGGGGGTGGTGTCGGCGCCGATCACCAGCGCGACGTCGCAGAACCCGGCCAGGATGTGGGCGCGGGCGCTCTGCAGCGCTTGGGAACCGGACGCGCAGGCGGCGTACGACGACGACACCGGCACACCGTTCCAGCCCAGCTTCTGCGCGAATGTCGACCCGGCGATGAAGCCGGGGTAGCCGTTGCGGATCGTGTCCGCGCCGGCCACCAGCTGAATCTGCCGCCAGTCCAATCCCGCCTCGGCCAGCGCCGCCCGCGCGGCGACCACGCCGTATTCGGTGAAGTCGCGGCCCCACTTGCCCCACGGGTGCATGCCCGCGCCGAGGATGTACAGCGGTTCCGGGGAGCTCATGGCGCAATCCTCCAGGCGTGCACGATCCGTTCGACGCCGTCGGCATCGGTGAACAGCGTCATGGTGGCCAGCTCCATGTCCATGCCGACCTTCAGGTCGGCGGCGAGCGTGCCCTCGACGACCTTGCCCAGCACGATCAACCCCTCGTCGGCCAGTTCGACCGCGGCGATCGCAAATGGCTCGAACTCGGGCGGCGCCGGGTAGGGCGCCGGCGGCGGGTACCGGTTCTCGGTGTAACTCCACAGTTTTCCGCGCCGCGACAGGGCGACGGACTCCAGGGTGTCGCTATCACACGCCGGATTGGGGCAGTTGTTCTCCCGCGGCGGGAACACGTAAGTGCCGCAGTCGGGGCATTTGCTGCCGGTCAGGTACGGGCGGTCGGCGTCGTCGGTGGCGAACCATCCATCGATCGCCGGTTCTTGGCGGGTGACCTCGGGCACCCGCCAAGACTACCAAGCGCTTGTTTGGGAGCGCCAGGTGCGTCAGACCCGATGCCTAGAGTGAGACCCGTGCCTGTCGCGACTTCGCAACCAGTCAAGCAAGCCAAGCCGACCCTGATGCTGCTCGACGGCAACTCGCTGGCGTTCCGCGCGTTCTACGCGCTGCCGGCGGAGAACTTCAAGACCCGCGGTGGGCTGACCACCAATGCGGTCTATGGCTTCACCGCCATGCTGATCAACCTGCTGCGCGATGAAGCGCCCACGCACATTGCCGCCGCGTTTGACGTGTCGAGGCAGACCTTCCGTTCCGAGCGCTACCCGGAATACAAGGCCAACCGGTCCTCGACCCCCGACGAGTTCCACGGTCAGATCGACATCACTAAGGAGGTGTTGGGCGCACTCGGGATCACGGTGCTGGCCGAACCCGGGTTTGAAGCCGATGACATTATCGCCACGCTGGCCACCCAGGCCGAGGGTGAGGGTTACCGGGTGCTGGTGGTTACCGGCGACCGGGACTCGCTGCAACTGGTCAGTCCCGACGTGACCGTGCTCTACCCGCGCAAAGGCGTGAGCGAACTGACCCGCTTCACCCCGGACGCCGTCGTCGAGAAATACGGCCTCACTCCCACGCAGTACCCGGACTTCGCCGCCCTGCGCGGCGATCCCAGCGACAACCTGCCCGGCATACCCGGAGTGGGGGAGAAGACCGCGTCGAAATGGATCATCGAGTACGGCTCGCTGCAATCGCTGGTTGACAAGGTCGATACCGTGCGCGGCAAGGTCGGCGACGCGCTGCGGGCGCACGTCGCAAACGTCGTCCTGAACCGGGAACTCACCGAACTGGTCCGCGACGTGCCGCTCGCACAAACCCCGGACACGCTGCGACTGCAACCCTGGGACCGCGACCAGATCCACCGGATCTTCGACGACCTGGAGTTCCGGGTCCTGCGCGATCGGTTGTTCGACACGCTGGCCGCCGTCGAACCAGAGGTCGACGAGGGGTTCGACGTGCGCGGCGGTGCGCTAGAGCCCGGGACCATCGCCCGGTGGCTCAGCGACCACGTCAGCGACGGGCGCCGGTCCGGCCTGACGGTCGTGGGCACCCACCTGCCGCACGGGGGTGATGCCACCGCGCTGGCCATCGCCGCCGCCGACGGCGACGGCGCCTATATCGACACCGCCACGGTCACCCCGGAGGACGACGCGGCGCTGTCCGCGTGGTTGGCCGATGCGGACAAGCCCAAAGCCCTGCATGAGGCGAAGTTGGCCATTCACGACCTGACCGGGCGCGGCTGGACGCTGAGCGGCGTCACCTCCGACACCGCGCTGGCCGCCTACCTGGTGCGGCCCGGGCAGCGCAGCTTCACCCTCGACGACCTCTCGCTGCGCTACCTGCGCCGCGAGTTGCGGGCGGAAACCACTGAACAGCAACAACTCTCGTTGCTCGACGATGTGGACGGCACCGACGAGCAGGCCGTCCAGACCACCATCCTGCGGGCCCGAGCGGTCATCGACCTGGCCGACGCGTTGGACACCGAGCTGGACCGCATCGACTCCACCGCACTGTTGGGTGAGATGGAGCTGCCGGTGCAGCAGGTGCTGGCTGGCATGGAAAGCGTCGGCATCGCCGTCGACCTCGACAAGTTGACCGAACTGCAGAGCCACTTCGCCGACCAGATCCGCGACGCCGCCGAAGCCGCCTACGCCGTGATCGGCAAGCAGATCAACCTGGGCTCGCCCAAGCAGCTGCAGGTGGTGTTGTTCGACGAGCTGGGCATGCCCAAAACCAAACGCACCAAGACCGGCTACACCACGGATGCCGACGCCCTGCAGTCGTTGTTCGACAAGACCGGCCACCCGTTCCTGCAACACCTGCTGACCCATCGCGACGTCACCCGACTGAAGGTCACCGTCGACGGACTACTCAACTCGGTGGCTGCCGACGGCCGCATCCACACCACGTTCAACCAGACCATCGCCGCGACCGGCCGGCTCTCGTCCACCGAACCGAACCTGCAGAACATCCCGATCCGCACCGACGCCGGGCGGCAGATCCGCGACGCCTTCATCGTCGGGTCCGGCTACACCGAGCTGATGACCGCCGACTACAGCCAGATCGAGATGCGGATCATGGCCCACCTGTCCCGCGATGACGGCCTGATCGAAGCGTTCAACACCGGTGAGGACCTGCACTCCTTCGTCGCCTCCCGCGCGTTCGGGGTCCCGATCGACGAGGTCACCGCCGAACTGCGCCGCCGGGTCAAGGCGATGTCCTACGGCCTGGCCTACGGGCTGAGCGCCTACGGGCTGGCCGCGCAGCTCAAGATCTCCACCGAAGAAGCCAAGGAGCAGATGGACCAGTATTTCGCCCGGTTCGGCGGAATCCGGGACTACCTGTTCGCGGTCGTCGAGCAGGCCCGCAAGGACGGTTACACCTCGACTGTGCTGGGTCGGCGCCGTTACCTGCCCGAGCTGGACAGCAGCAACCGGCAGGTCCGCGAGGCCGCCGAACGGGCGGCGCTTAACGCACCGATCCAGGGGAGCGCGGCCGACATCATCAAGGTCGCCATGATCGAGGTCGACAAGGCGATCACCGCAGCTGGGCTGACGTCGCGCATGCTGCTGCAGGTGCACGACGAGCTGTTGTTCGAGATCGCGCCGGGGGAGCGCGACGAGCTCGAAACGCTGGTGCGGGACAAGATGGGCGGGGCGTACCCGCTGGACGTGCCGCTAGAAGTGTCGGTGGGCTACGGCCGCAGCTGGGACGCGGCGGCGCACTGACATGTCGGACAGGGATCAGCGCAAGCCGCTCGTGCGCTACCCAGTGATGGTCTTCTCCAAGCTGTTCGGGATGTTGCCCGCCCCGGTGGCGGATGCGTTCCTGGCGGTGCTGGCCCGGCTGGTGTACTGGCGCGGGCGCGCCCAACACATGAACGTGCTGCAGGACTTCCGCGACAACGTGGACCCGACCGCACAGTTCTCGTCGCGCAAGTGGCGGCCGGTGCAGGCGATGTACCGGGCAATCGTCCGCAACGCGAACGACGCCATCTGGTTCCTGGCCGCACCGCACAAGGTGGCGCTGCGGCGGTTTCACATCGCCGACCCGTCGCCGATCCACGCCGCCCTCGAGGCCGGCCGCCCGGCCGGAGTCGGCGTCATCGTGGCCTTCCCGCACCTCGGCTCCTACGCGGCGCTGCCGATCGTGCTCGCCCTGAATAACCTGCCGACCACCGTGGTCGCCAACCGGCAGCGTGCCCTCATGCAGTGGGTCATTTCGCGTGGTGCGCAGAAGGCCGGGCTGGAACTCATCGTCGTCGACCGCACCGGCGGGACCAGTATCACCGCGGCCATGGCCGACGCCCTGCGCCGTGGGCGCATCGTCGCGATCGCGGGCGACTATTTCCGGGCCCGCGAAGGCGGCGGCACCAACGGCATCGAGGTCGACCTCGCCGGTATCAAACGGTCGGTTGGTCCGGGACCGGCGCTGCTGGCGCTGCGCACGGGTGCGCTGATCGTCCCCGGCGCCGTCTTTCAGCGCCGTCACCAGCGCGAACCGGTCTTCGGACAACCGATCGCCGCCGAAGTCCCGTTGGACGGCAGCGACCAGAACATGAGGGACGCGGTGCAGGCGACCTCGCAGCAAGTGGCCGATGCGCTGGCCGAATTCATCAGACGCGAGCCGGACCAGTGGTTGATGCCCGGCGGATTGGTGTCGGACTCGATCGGCCGTCAGCGCTAGCGGTACCTACCCTGGCCCGGTTTGGCCAGCGTGCAGCCAGTCGAGTAGCCTCGACGGGTATCCGTGTGCTCGATCGCGGGTCACACCAATAACTCAAGTCCCAAGTCCCTACGATGAACCCTGTCCGGAGCAACCCAACAATATGCCGAGTCCCACCGTCACCTCGCCGCAAGTAGCCGTCAACGACATTGGCACCAGCGAGGACTTTCTCGCCGCAATAGACAAAACGATCAAGTACTTCAACGATGGCGACATCGTCGAAGGCACCATCGTCAAAGTGGACCGGGACGAGGTGCTCCTCGACATCGGCTACAAGACCGAAGGGGTCATCCCCGCCCGCGAACTCTCGATCAAGCACGACGTCGATCCCAACGAGGTCGTTTCCGTCGGCGATGAGGTCGAAGCCCTGGTTCTCACCAAAGAGGACAAAGAAGGCCGCCTCATCCTGTCCAAGAAGCGCGCCCAGTACGAGCGCGCCTGGGGCACCATCGAGGAGCTCAAGGAGAAGGACGAGGCCGTCAAGGGCACCGTCATCGAGGTCGTCAAGGGTGGCCTGATCCTGGACATCGGGCTGCGCGGCTTCCTGCCCGCCTCGCTGGTCGAGATGCGCCGGGTGCGCGACCTGCAGCCGTACATCGGCAAGGAGATCGAAGCCAAGATCATCGAGCTGGACAAGAACCGCAACAACGTGGTGCTGTCCCGCCGCGCCTGGCTGGAGCAGACCCAGTCCGAGGTGCGCAGCGAATTCCTCAACCAGCTGCAGAAGGGCACCATCCGCAAGGGTGTGGTCTCCTCCATCGTCAACTTCGGCGCCTTCGTCGACCTGGGTGGGGTGGACGGTCTGGTGCACGTCTCCGAGCTGTCCTGGAAGCACATCGACCACCCGTCCGAGGTGGTCACGGTGGGCGACGAGGTCACCGTCGAGGTGCTCGACGTCGACATGGACCGTGAGCGGGTTTCGTTGTCGCTGAAGGCAACTCAGGAAGACCCGTGGCGGCACTTCGCCCGCACCCACGCCATCGGCCAGATCGTGCCGGGCAAGGTCACCAAGTTGGTGCCGTTCGGTGCGTTCGTCCGTGTCGAAGAGGGCATCGAAGGTCTGGTGCACATCTCGGAGCTGGCCGAGCGTCACGTCGAGGTGCCCGACCAGGTGGTCGCCGTCGGCGACGACGCGATGGTCAAGGTCATCGACATCGACCTGGAGCGTCGCCGGATCTCCTTGTCGCTCAAGCAGGCCAACGAGGACTACACCGACGAGTTCGACCCGGCCAAGTACGGCATGGCCGACAGCTACGACGACCAGGGCAACTACATCTTCCCCGAGGGCTTCGACGCCGAGACCAACGAGTGGATCGAAGGTTTCGACGCCCAGCGCAACGAATGGGAGGCCCGGTACGCCGAGGCCGAGCGTCGGCACAAGATGCACACCACCCAGATGGAGAAGTTCGCCGCGGCGGAGGCTGCCGACCACGGCAGCGGTGGTCAGTCGTCGTCGAGCAGCAGCTCCTCGGAGAAAGCCGCCGGCGGATCGCTGGCCAGCGACGCGCAGCTGGCGGCGCTGCGCGAAAAGCTAGCCGGCAGCGCTTAATCCGGCGCGAGGATGCTGCGCATCGGGCTGACGGGCGGCATCGGCGCCGGGAAATCAGCTCTGTCCAAGACGTTCTCGCAGTGCGGTGGCATCATCGTCGACGGTGATGTCATCGCCCGCGAGGTCGTCGAACCGGGCACCGAAGGTCTGGCGTCGCTGGTCGAAGCATTCGGCGAGGACATCCTGTTGCCCGACGGCGCACTGGACCGGCCGGCGTTGGCGGCGAAGGCTTTTGCCAACGACGAGGAGCGCAAGAAGCTCAACGGCATCGTGCACCCGTTGGTGGGCAAGCGCCGCGCCGAGATCATCGAGTCGGTGTCCAAGGATGCCGTTGTGGTGGAAGACATTCCGCTGCTGGTCGAATCGGGGATGGCCCCACTGTTCCCGCTGGTCGTAATCGTGCACGCGGACGAAGAACTGCGGCTGCGACGGCTGGTCGAACAGCGCGGCATGAGCGAGGAGGACGCCCGCGCCCGGATCAACGCGCAGGCCACCGACGAGCAGCGCCGCGAGGTCGCCGATGTCTGGCTCGACAACTCGGGCAGTCCCGACGACCTGGTGGCGCAGGCCCGAGACGTGTGGCAGCACCGGATCCTGCCGTTCGCGCACAACCTGACCGAGCGTCAGCCGGCGCGGGCCGCGGCACGGCTGGTCCCGGCGGACCCGACCTGGCCGGAACAGGGCCGGCGCATCGTCAACCGGCTGAAGACCAACTGCGGGCACCGGGCCCTGCGCGTCGACCACATCGGCTCGACGGCCGTTCCAGACCTGGACGCCAAAAACGTTATCGACATTCAGATCACCGTCGAATCACTGGACGTCGCAGACGAACTCGCCCAACCGTTGCTGGCCGCGGGGTACCCGCGCCTGGAGCACATCACTCAGGACGCCGCCAAGGCCGACGCCCGCAGCACCGTCCCGGGTTTTGACCACAGCGACGATCCGGCCTTGTGGCACAAGCGAATCCACGCATCGGCCGATCCTGGTCGGCCGACCAATGTGCACATCAGGGTGACGGGCCGGCCCAATCAGCAGTTCGCGCTGCTGTTCGTCGACTGGCTGAAGGCCAATCCCGCTGTGCGCGAGGATTATCTGGCGGTCAAGCGCGAAGCGGACGCCACCGGTGGCGGCGACACGATCCGTTACGTCACCGCCAAGGAACCCTGGTTCCGGGACGCCTACCGGCGGGCCTGGGAGTGGGCCGACAGCACTGGCTGGAAGCCCTAGCCCGGCCATGCCGTTCGTCACCGACATCCTCGGACCGCGGCGGCCCGTAGCGCATCCCGCCCCAGCGCTGAATACTGGGCGACGCCGACGCACCAGCACCATCGACACCCATCCGGCCGACGGCGGCGGCGCGGCGGTCGACCTTCGGGCGCGCGACGTGGCAGAGGCCGGGGAGGGCGGCGTTGATGTGCTGGACGAGGTCCACGTCGACGCGCTGCTGGTCGACGGCGTCATCGACCGGATCAGTGGCACGCTGCCTGTCGGGCGACTCCCTGAGCTGCACGGATGCCGGGTCGGACGGGGTTTCCGGTCGGGCATCGCCAGGCTGTTCCCCGACGAGGTGCAACGGGCCAGTCTGCTTCATCTGCTGCTCGACGACTGGGTGGGCGCGGCGCTGGTGTCGGGATACGCGACCCAGCATGCGGCGATCGTCCTGGGGGTCGAGCAGAAGATGCCGCCGGGGGTGGCCGACCGGATGGCCGGCATCTGTGCCGGATTCGCGCCGGACGCGTCGTTGATCGGCTATACCCGGCAGCACGATGTCATTCCGACCGGCCGCGGGCCGGTGGCCCCGGCGCTGGACGGACTGCACGAGGTCGAGCCGCTGCGGGCGGGCGGCATGCGCAGGTTCCGTCGGCTCGACCTCTGGCCGTCGGGTGCCGATTCGTGGCAGTTCGATGCCCACTTCCGGGACTCCCACATGGACGACGAACTGCTCGAGACGATTGTGCACGAGTACACGGTGGCCGGCACGATCGACGAACCGACGCGGACCGTCACGACGGTCAGTGCCGAGGTACGGGTGCTGCCCTGGCAGGAATGTCCGGGCGCCATCGCCAGTGCAGCCCGTATCCGCGGAATGACGATTGACGAACTGCGCGACCGGGTCCGCGGTGAATTCGTGGGCACCAGCACGTGCACCCATCTCAACGACACCTTGCGGGCGATCGCCGATCTGAACGCTCTGCTGAGCCGGTAACCCTTACGGTCCGCCGCGCCAGTGCTCGATCCGGTGATGGTCGGGCGTGAAGCCGTGATCGACACCCCACAGCACGGCTTGGGTGCGGCTGGCGACGCCGATCTTGCGATAGATCGTGCGGATGTAGGACTTGACCGTGTTGGGACTGAGGTAGGTCAGCCGCGCGACGTCGGCGTTGCTCTTGCCCTGCGTGATCAGGGCCAGGATTTCCGCCTCCCGGTCGCTGAGCCCCTCGCCGCGGCCCGGCCAGTCCAGTCCTGGTGCGCTACGCGCGCGGGCCGCCACATCGCTGATGACGAGTTCCCCGGAGTGCACGGCCTCCAACGCGGCCACCAGCTCGCGCGCCGGCAGCGTCTTGGAGAGGTAGCCGTGCGCCCCGTGCCGGCGGGCGCTCTCCACCAAGTCCGGGTGAAAGTTCCAGGTGTACACCACAACTCGACGTGCCTGTGGATTGGCGACCAGGACCGCGATTTCGTCGTGGTCGGATTCTGGCTGGGCGAATGAGTCATAGAGGACGATGTCCACCGCGTCCGAGACGGGCATGGTGGAGTCGAGTTCCGCGATCACAATCCGGTCGCGATACGGGTCCAGCATGTTGGCGACACCCTTGACGACGACGTCGTAGTCGTCGACCAGCGCGACCGTGATCGGCGCGCGAGCAGCGGGCGGCATACCGGCACATTACCTCCCTAGGGGTGTATTGCTACCCCCCTAAAGGGTGTTCGACTGAGCAACATCGGGAACATCGACCGTTCGCTGGACCATCGCCCGAAGGAGGGCTCATCGTGATCATTCTCGGTCTCGTCCTATTGATTGTCGGATTCGTCTTCAAGATTTCCATCCTGTGGACCATCGGCATTGTGCTGCTCGTCATCGGCGCCATTCTGGCCGTCCTGGGTGGGATGGGCCGCGCAGTCGGAGGCCGCCGGCACTACTACTGAGCCCGCCCCGTTGTGCGGCAGCTCACAAACTGACGTTTGCGTCGGTGCCGCGGCGGTTATTCGACATGAGTACGAGAGGAGCAGAAAATGGCTCTCTGGCAACAGATTTTGATTGCGGCCCTCGTCATTCTGGTGATCGCCGCGATCATTGTTACAGCAAGTCTGGCGAGCGGTCGCAGAAAATCTCAGCGGCTCAAGCAGCACTACGGCAGTGAGTACGAGCGTCTGGTCACCGAGACCGGGGACGCGAAGGCGGCGGAGCACGAACTCACCACCCGGGAAAACAATCGCAAGAAACTCGACATCGTTGCGTTATCCCCTTCTGCACTATCGGATTTCAGCAGCCGCTGGCATCAGGTGCAGACCGGCTTCGTCGACAACCCGGCCGCCGCGGTCGGCGTTGCTGATCGGCTGGTCACCGACGTGATGCGGGAACGGGGTTATCCCGTCGACGATTTCGATCAGCGAGCGGCCGACATCTCCGTCGACCATCCGCAGATCGTCGAGAACTACCGCGCTGCGCACAGCATTCACCTGGCTCAGCAACGCGGCGCCGTCGATACCGAGCAACAACGGGAAGCGTTCGTGCACTACCGCGCACTGTTCGAGAAGTTGCTCGAAACCACGCCAAAGGAGGCAAGCGCATGACCACCCACGAGCAGCAAGCACGGGTCCCCGGTAGCTATGACGAGGGCCAAACCCCCACTGCGACAACCGGGCCCGTCACTGAGCACACGGCGCCGACGCAAGCCGGTGAACCGTCTGTGCTGTCCAGCGCGCCGGCGCCGGCTGCAGGCCAGGAGCAATTCCGGGACACGCCGGCGCCGGTTGCCGGGCAAGAGCAGTACGGCCAAGAGCAATATCGGGATGCGCCGGCGGCGCCCAGCCAGGAACAGTGGCAACCTCCGGTCGACGCGCCGGCGGCCGGTGAGTCGCACGCGTCTCACGAATCCGCCACGGCGGAAACGCTGTTCGCCGATGACGATCTCACCGAACTGCGCGGACGCTGGGCGGCCGTACAGGCGGCGTTCGTCGACGATCCGAAAGACTGCGTGCAGAAGGCCGACGTGCTGGTCTCGGACCTGGTCGATCAGCTGACGTCAGGATTCGCCCAGGCCCGCTCGCGGCTGGAAGAACAGTGGGCCCGCGGCCAGGAGGCCTCGACCGAAGACCTTCGGTTGGCCCTGATGCACTACCGCGAGTTCTTCGAGCGACTGCTGGCAGTCTGAGTTATGCGGTAACGCAACGGCTTTGACTATCTCCGCCGCCAGGTGAGTTCCACACCGGCGGCGGAGAGCCAGCGCGTCAGGTCATAGCCATTGGCGGCCAGGCCTTCGATCGCGGTGATTGCGCGCCGTACGGCGGACTCCGCGACCGCCGCGGGCAGCAGGCCTTCTAGCAACGCCTCGAACAGCTCGTCGACATCGGCGAGTTTGGCACGCTGCCCGGTGAAGACCTCGATGTCCAGATAGTGGTCTTCCGAACGCCACACCGTCGGTCCGGGCGTGTACTCACCGACGTCGAGGTAATAGTCGTGATCACGTTCATGACCGGGATTGAAGTGAAACACGGTGGCGCGCAACCCGAACGACGGCAACAACCACGACTCCAGGTAGTGGAACTGCGCCCGGCCGGGCGTGGGCCGGGCCAGGTACAGCCCCCAGGGCCGCAGCCGGAATTCGTCGACCGTCCGCACGATGCCCTTGGGATCGGTGTTGGTGTGGGCGGTCAGATCGAACGTCTCCCGTTTGGGTGGGTGCATATGACCACCTACCGATCGACGCCGACGTGGACGTCAGGACAGAGATATCCGGCGAGCAGCGCGACGATATCGTCCTCGACAGCCTGGAAGTCGACGGGATCCGGCGAAGTGACCAGCCGGTGCACCAGCGAATCGATGGTCGCCACGACAACCTGCGCGCGCAGTCTGCCGGTGTTGCGCACCTCGGGATGCTGTTCGAGCACCCAGGTGACCGCCTCGACGCTGAGCCGCTCCATGTCGTGCAGCCGGTCCAGGAACGCCGGCGCCCGCGGCGCCTGTTCGAACAACACCCGGTGCAGACGGGGATCGTCACGGTGGTTGTCGATGGCCGCGCGGACGAAGAGCCGCAGCGTGTCATCGAGCCGGGCCGGCAGCCCGTCGGACAACCGTTCGCTGAACAGCCGCGCACCGGCGTCGACGTGAGCGTCCATCAGGGCACGCAGGATGGCGTCCTTGTTCGGGAAGTACTGGTAGAGCGAGCCGATCGACACTCCGGCGCGTTCGGCGATGCGGTTGGTGGTCCCCGCCGCGTAACCGTGCTCGGCGAAAATGTGAGCCGCCGCGTCCAGGACCCGCTGCCGGGTCTGGGCGGCGCGTTCCTGTTTGGGCTGCTTGCGCTGCCGGAACCGGTCGGTGGGGGCGATCGTGCATCTCCTGCTTAAAGCGAGTAGTCATCCGGTGCCGTGACCAGCAGAATTAGGTTACCCTAACAAGCTGCCGAGCAGACGCAAAAGCCCCCATTTCGGCACGAAAACAGGGGCTTTTGCGTCTGCTCGGCGAAAAGGAGTTGATTGTGCGCACCGTCCATATCGAAACACTTTTAGCCGCCGATGCCGACCGGGTGTGGCCGGCGATGTTGTCGCCGGCGACTTTCCTCTACGTCTGCAAAGGTCTGTTCGGCTTTCCCGCACTGGCCGGGCGGACCGAGGCGTTGCATCTCGGCGAGCGTGGCACCGGCTGGCTGATGGCGTTTCACCTGATACCGGCCTATCGGCACACCATCGAGGTCGTCGAGGTGGACGAGGCCACTCACACCATCCGGACCCGTGAGCACGGCGGGCTGCTCAAGGTTTGGAACCACACGCTGCACGCCGAACCCGTCGACGGGCACTCCTGCCGGTACAGCGACACCGTCGACATCGATGCCGGCGCGGCGACCGCCCTGGTGGCAACGGTGGCGGTGGGGATCTACCGCTACCGGCAGCGCCGGTGGCGCAGACTCGTCCGCCGGCAGATAGCTGCGCAGCGTCCGGCTACCGCTTGAGCCGGATCTTCCACCGCACGAAACCGCCGTAGCACACCGACAGCGCGGCCAGCATGCCCATGTCCAGCAGCCAGATCTTCGACGTGTGCTGCCAGAACCGGTCGCCCGGCACCAGCGAACCGGGCACCAGGTTGCGCACGTCCACCGTGGAAGCGGCGGCGGCGTACCCCCAGCGGGCCGGCACCACGGTGGAAACCTGTTCCAGCACAAGCCGATTGGTCACCGGGACCATCCCGCCGCACAACACCAGCTGCGCCATGATCGACACCACGAACAACGGCATGATCTGCTCGTTGGAACGCACCAGGGCCGAGATGGCCAGGCCCAGGATCGCCGATGCCACGCAGGTGCCGGCCACCGTCAAGAACAACTCCACGGTGGCGGCGACGTTTCCGTGGCCGAACACCAATCCGCCCCGGGACGGCGCGCTCTTCCCGACCATCACGATGGTGGTGGCGATCGCGGCCTGCAGCACCGCGAAGACGCAGAACACCGCAGTCTTGGCGGCCAGATAGGCCGATGTCGACAAACCCACGGCCTGCTCGCGCTGAAAGATCGGCCGTTCGCCGACCAGATCGCGGATGGTCAGTGCGGTGCCCATGAACGCCGCGGACAGCAGCAGCAGGTTCAGGATCTGCGCGGCCTCGTCCGGCGTGCCGGCGTGCTCGAAGACCGCCCGGAATCCATTGGAGCCGGGAACGGTCAGCGACAATGCGCCCAGGATGAACGGCAACACCGCCAGGAACACGAAGTAGGCGCGATCGGCGACCACCAACCGGACCTGCCGCCGTGCCACCGTGGAAATCTGGCGTCGCACGCTGGTGTGCACCGGCGCGCCGAGGTCGGCGGGCTCGGCGTCCCCGACCGGCGGTGTGCGCAGGTTCCTCGCCTCGTGCTGCGCCAGGAAGCGCCGGTTCGCCTCGTCCGGATCCGCACCCACCTGGCTGAAGATCTTGGCCCAGTTGGTGGTACCCATCGCATCGCCGATCTGGTCCGGCGGGCCGCAGTAGGCCGTCTTGCCGCCCGGCGCCACCAGCAGCAACTGGTCGCAGAGATCGAGGTAGGACAACATGTGCGTCACCACGATCACCACGCGGCCGGCATCGGCCAGTTGGCGCAGCATCGTCATGACCTGATGGTCGAGGGCCGGGTCCAGGCCGGAGGTCGGCTCGTCGAGGATCAGCAGCGAGGGCCCGGTGAGCAGTTCGAGTGCCACCGAGGCCCGTTTGCGCTGCCCGCCGGACAGCTTGTCCACCCGGGTGTCGGCGTGCTTGGTCAGGTCCAGCTCCTTGAGCACCTGCGTGACCACGCGGGCGCGGTCGGCTTTGCTGGTATCGGGTGGCAGGCGCAGTTCCGCGGCGTATCCGAGTGCCTGGTTGATGGTCAGCTGGCGGTGCACCACGTCGTCCTGCGGAACGATGCCGATCCTGCTGCGCAACGACGCGTACTCGGCGTGGATGTCGTGGCCTTCGAAACTGACCGATCCGGTCGTCGGCCGCGCGTAGCCCGCGATCAGCCGGGCCAGGGTGCTCTTGCCGGCGCCCGAACCGCCGATCACCGCGGTCAGGGTGCCGGGCCGGGCGGTCAGCGAGATGCCGTCCAGCAACTGTTTGCCGTTGTCGACGGTGTAGTTGACCTTGCGTACTTCCAAACCGCGGGTGCGACGGGCAGTTTCGGTCTGCGGCACGAGGGTGTCGTCGCCGAATACCAGGTCGACGTTGCCGATCGTGACCACGTCACCCTCGGACAGGATCGCCGAACCCACCCGGGTGCCGTTGACGAACGTCCCGTTGATGCTGCGATCCTGGATTTCGGTGCCCAGCGGAGTCTGTCGCAGGGTCGCGTGCTGACGGGAGGCCAGCACGTCGGAGACGACGATGTCGTTGTCGTTGGCGCGACCGATCGACAACGCGCCCGTCGTCTTCGGCGCTGCCGAGGGGCCGCCGGCCCGCGGCGCGAGAATTTTCACCATCCGGGTCGCCAGGCTGGCGACGTCGGCCGATTTCACGTCGACGACGGTGTTCTCCGCCGGCGCCGGCTTGATGGTGACCGAGGTGACCGGCTCCGGCGGCAGCGGCCGGCGCTCGGGACGCCTCGGACCACGCGGGGCGGGCACCTGATGCACCCGTCCCCGGGGGGCCGGCGGGCGTGGGGGACCGGTGGGCGGCCGGGTCGGCGGCGTCGCCGTCCATGCCAGGGTGGGCGGCCCGCCGTCGGGTATCGACCGCGGTTTCGCGATGGGCCCTCGGGTGGCCGGCCCATGCCGCTGCCCGATCTCGAAGGTCAGCCGCGGTCCGGCCGGGTTGCCGACATGGATGCTCTGCCCGTCGTGAATGTCGACAACAGGCATCCGGTAGCCGTTGACGTAGGTCCCGTTCAGCGAGCCGTTGTCGATGGCCACCCAGCGGCCCTGGTCGAACCGCAGGATCAGGTGTGCGCGGGAGATGCGGGGGTCCGGAATGCGCAGGTCGGCGTGCAGGTCTCTGCCGATGATCACCTCATACCCGGGGGCGAACGAGAGCTGAGCACTGTCATGCCGGATGGTCAGCGCGGGCGCAGGCGGGGCGGATCGAGTCACCACAACAGTATTGGCACGGTTCCTGAGTGTGCTCTGTGTGACGCAGCTGTGCAGCAGCTATGTGTTGATTTTAGTGCACTCATAGCTGTTACACAGCCCGCAGCGGCCCGGTGGCTGGCTAATTCGGGCATCATCTGACGGGAGGGGAACGGTGATGGTTCGTGCCGGAAAGGAGGAAACGTACAGATGGCCGAGCGAGATGGCCCCACCCGGCGGCTTCCCGGCCGGCATCTGTTGCGAAATCCGCACCTGGCGGGATTCCGTGCCGGGTTGCAGTCTCTGCCGTCGACGACCGTCGCCCATTTCCGTCGTCAGGTGCCGCCGCCGGTCGGGGCGGATCTCGTTGCGGACGAAAGCAATTCACCACACGAGTTGTCCCGCGGCGCCTCGTTCGCCGGGTACACGATTCTGCGTCGGCTGGGCGCCGGCGGAATGGCTGAGGTGTACCTGGCTCTGCATCCGCGCTTGCCGCGCTGTGACGTGATCAAAGTTCTCGCTGAAGCGATTACGGCGGACAGCGAGTTTCGCGAGCGGTTCAACCGCGAGGCGGATCTGGCCGCGACACTGTGGCATCCGCACATCGTCGGTGTGCACGATCGCGGCGAATTCCGTGGCCGGCTGTGGATTTCGATGGACTACGTCGACGGCACCGATGCGTCCCGGCTGGTGAGAGAGACCCATCCTGACGGGATGCCGGCCGATGAAGTGTGTGAAATCCTCAGCGCCGTCGCGGGCGCGTTGGACTATGCGCACGATCGCGGACTGTTGCACCGTGACGTCAAACCGGCCAACATCCTGCTCACCCATCCCGAGCATGGCGAACGGCGAATCCTGTTGGCGGACTTCGGTGTTGCCCGTCACCTCGGTGACATCAGTGGCATCACCCAGACCAACGTCGCGGTCGGCACCGTCGCCTATGCGGCGCCCGAACAGCTGACGGGTGCCAAAATCGACGGACGGGCGGACCAATATGCCCTGGCCGCCACCGCTTTTCACCTGCTGACCGGTGTGCCTCCGTACCGGCACCCCAATGCGGTTGCGGTGATCAGTCAGCACCTGCACGACGAGCCGCCCCGCCTCAGCGACTACCGTCCGGACCTGCCGCACCTGGACGAGGTGTTCGTCCGGGCACTGGCCAAAGACCCGGACGCGCGGTTCGAGCGGTGCCGGACATTCGCCGCGGCGTTTGGCTCCCAGCTCGCCGGGCCAGCCCTCGACGTCGAGACCGATCCGCCTGCCGTCCCCGAGAAGTCCGGTGCGATCAGAGCAGCCGCGCGCAGATTGTCGGCCAGAACCCGGGTCGCGGCCGCGCTGGTGGGTGCGGTGCTGATCGCGGTGGCCGCAACCTGGTCCCTGCTGTACTCGTTCCAGCCCGACAGCTCCCCGCCGCCCATCCCGGCGCTGGCGGCCCGGCCCGGCGTGCCCGACGCGGCACCCGCCCCGGTGACCGCCGCGGGCGCTCGCGTCCTGGACGGCACCTACCGGCTGGACTACAACCGCTCCAAGAAAACGTCCAACGGCCTCGGTATCCGCCACGACGGCGCGACCACCGACTGGTGGGCTTTTCATTCGACGTGTACGGCCAACGGTTGCGCGGCCACCGGCATCCAACTGGACAAGACCAATCACGAGGTGGCCGGCACCGCCGACGCCGCGCAGACCGATGTGCTGCGTTTCGTCGCCGGCTACTGGCAGGGCGCACCCCAGCAGGAGCAGGTCGCGTGCCGGCAGCAGAACGGCGTGGCCGGCACCCAGCAGGAGACCGTCGCGTGGTCGTTGGCGCCGCAATCGGACGGGACGCTGCGCGGCGTGGAGACGGAGACCGTCCTGACCAACGAGTGCGGCGCCCAGGGCGCGGTGCTGCGGGTACCCGTGGTGGCCACCCGGGACGGTGCCGTGCCTGCGGGTTTGACGTGGGCCGATCCCGCGCAGGTGCTCAGCGCTCCGACCCGGGCAGGCCGGCCGTCGCCGCCGGTACTGGGCGGGGCGTGCGCCGACGTCGACAGGCTGGGCTACGACCAGACCAGCAACGAACAGGTGGTATGCGAGGGCGGGAGTTGGAGCAAGGCGCCCATCACCACCGGTGTCCATGCCGCCGGCAGCTCATGCGACCGGCCGGACATTCCGGTGTTCGCGATGTCGGCCTCCAATGACGGCTATCTGATCGAATGCAACCCGGTGACCCGGATCTGGGCCCGGCACAGCTGACCTCGCGAGCCGGACGACTTGTCGGAGTCTCCGACTACCCTGGCGGCCATGGCTTTCGCCACCGAACACCCAGTAGTCGCCCACTCGGAATACCGCGCCGTCGACGAGGTCGTCCGTACCGGTGCCCGCTTCGAAGTGGTCAGCCCGCACCAGCCGGCGGGTGACCAGCCGGCGGCCATCGAGGAGCTGGAACGCCGGATCAGAGCGGGGGAGCACGACGTGGTGCTGCTCGGCGCCACCGGCACCGGCAAATCGGCCACCACCGCGTGGCTGATCGAGCGGCTGCAGCGACCCACCCTGGTGATGGCGCCGAACAAGACGCTGGCCGCCCAGCTGGCCAACGAACTGCGAGAGATGTTGCCGCACAACGCCGTCGAGTACTTCGTCTCGTACTACGACTACTACCAGCCGGAGGCGTACATCGCGCAGACCGACACCTACATCGAGAAGGACAGCTCCATCAACGACGACGTGGAGCGGTTGCGGCACTCCGCCACGTCGTCGCTGCTGTCCCGGCGGGACGTGGTGGTGGTCGCCTCGGTGTCCTGCATCTACGGCCTGGGCACACCGCAGTCTTACCTGGACCGCTCGGTGGAACTGCAGGTCGGCAACGAGGTGCCGCGGGACGGGTTGCTGCGCCTGCTGGTCGACGTGCAGTACACCCGCAACGACCTGTCGTTCACCCGCGGCTCCTTCCGGGTCCGGGGTGACACCGTCGAAATCATCCCGTCCTACGAGGAGCTGGCGGTCCGCATCGAGTTCTTCGGCGACGAGATCGAGGCGCTGTACTACCTGCATCCGCTGACCGGGGATGTGGTGCGCCAGGTCGACTCGCTGCGCATCTTCCCGGCCACCCACTATGTGGCGGGTCCGGAGCGGATGGCGGTCGCGATCTCCACCATCGAACAGGAGTTGGCCGCGCGACTGTCCGAGCTGGAAGGCCAGGGCAAGCTGCTGGAGGCGCAGCGATTGCGGATGCGCACCAACTACGACATCGAGATGATGCGTCAGGTCGGATTCTGCTCGGGCATCGAGAACTATTCGCGCCACATCGACGGCCGGCCCGCGGGTTCCGCCCCGGCGACCCTGCTGGATTACTTCCCGGAGGATTTCCTGCTGGTCATCGACGAGTCGCACGTCACCGTGCCGCAGATCGGCGGCATGTACGAAGGGGACATGTCCCGCAAGCGCAATCTGGTCGAATATGGCTTCCGGCTGCCGTCCGCGGTCGACAACCGCCCCTTGACCTGGGAGGAGTTCGCCGACCGGATCGGGCAGACGGTCTACCTGTCGGCCACCCCGGGCCCCTACGAACTCAGCCAGACCGGTGGCGAGTTCGTCGAACAGGTGATCCGCCCGACCGGGCTGGTCGACCCGAAGGTTGTGGTCAAACCCACCAAGGGGCAGATCGACGACCTGATCGGAGAGATCCGCAAACGCACCGACGCCGACGAACGGGTGCTGGTGACGACCCTGACGAAGAAGATGGCCGAGGACCTCACCGACTACCTGCTGGAGATGGGCATCCGGGTGCGCTATCTGCATTCCGAGGTCGACACCCTGCGCCGCGTCGAGTTGCTGCGGCAACTGCGGCTGGGTGAGTACGACGTGCTGGTCGGTATCAACCTGTTGCGGGAGGGCCTGGACCTGCCGGAAGTGTCGCTGGTGGCGATCCTGGACGCCGACAAGGAGGGCTTCCTGCGCTCGACCCGCAGCCTGATCCAGACCATCGGGCGTGCCGCCCGCAACGTGTCCGGCGAGGTGCACATGTACGCCGACAAGATCACCGACTCGATGAAAGAGGCCATCGACGAAACCGAACGGCGCCGGGCCAAGCAGGTCGCCTACAACGAGGCCCACGGCATCGACCCGCAACCGTTGCGCAAGAAGATCGCCGACATCCTCGACCAGGTGTACCGCGAAGCCGACGACACCGACGTCGGGATCGGCGGCTCCGGTCGCAACGCGTCCCGGGGCCGACGCGCGCCGGGTGAGCCGGGCCGCGCGGTCAGCGCAGGGGTGTTCGAGGGGCGGGACACCTCGTCGATGCCGCGAGCCGAGCTCGCCGACCTGATCAAGGACCTCACCGCGCAGATGATGGCAGCCGCGCGCGATCTGCAGTTCGAGCTGGCGGCCCGGTTCCGCGACGAGATCGCCGACCTCAAGAAAGAACTGCGCGGGATGGACGCCGCCGGCCTGAAGTGACCGAGCCGACGAGCGGGACGGGGACCTGGCGCGAGCTGCTCACCCGGCACCTGGGCACCTCCACGGTGTTGGCGGGCGGCGTCGCGATGTACGCCACCAACGAGTTCCTGACCGTGAGCCTGCTGCCGAGCGCTATCGCCGAGATCGGCGGCGCCCGGTTGTACGCCTGGGTGGTCACGTTGTACCTGGTCGGATCCGTGGTGGCTGCGACCACCGTCAATGCGTTACTGCGGCGCTTCGGTGCGCGGCTGTCGTTTCTGGCGGGTCTGGCGGTGTTCGGGGTGGCCAGTGTGGTGTGCGCCGCCGCCCCGAGCATGCAGGTGCTGATCGCGGGTCGCACCCTGCAGGGTGTCGCCGGTGGCACGCTGGCGGGATTGGGCTACGCCCTGATCAACGCCACGCTGCCGCGCACGCTGTGGACGCGTGGTTCTGCGCTGGTGTCGGCGATGTGGGGGGTGGCGACGATCATCGGGCCGGCGATGGGCGGATTGTTCGCGCAATTCGGGTTGTGGCGGTGGGCCTTCGGAGCGATGGCGATACTGACGGCGTTGATGGCCGCGCTGGTGCCGGTAGCGCTGTCGGGCCGCAGCGGCACCGACGGCGAGAACACCAAGCTCGAGGTGCCGGTGTGGTCGCTGCTGGTGATCGGGACCGCCGCGCTGGCGGTGAGCCTCGCCCAGCTACCGCGCGACGGCGTTGCAATCGCCGGCCTGCTGGCGCTCGGGATATTGCTGGTCGTGGTGTTCGTGGCCGTCGATCGGCGTAGCCGTGCAGCGGTGCTGCCGCCCAGCGTGTTCGGCGCTGGGCCGTTGCGGTGGGTCTACCTGACCATGGGCGTGCTGATGATGGCGGTGCTGATCGACACCTACGTGCCGTTGTTCGGTCAGCGATTGGGGCACCTGAGTCCGGTGCTGGCCGGCTTCCTGGGTGCTTCGTTGGCGGTCGGCTGGACGGTGAGTGAGATCGTCAGCGCGTCGCTGCGCAGTCCCCGACTCATCGGGCGGGTCGTGCTGGTCGCGCCACTGCTGATGGGCGCCGGACTGGCGATCGGCGCCGTCACTCAGCGGGCCGATGCGTCGCGCGGGCTGGTGGGGTGGTGGGCGCTCGGGCTGCTGATCGCTGGCACCGGCATCGGGATGGCCTGGCCGCATCTGTCGGTGCGCGCCATGGATTCCGTCGACGACCCAGCCGAAAGCGGCGCGGCCGCGGCCGCGATCAACACCGTGCAGTTGATCGCCGGGGCTTTCGGTGCCGGACTGGCCGGCGTCGTCGTCAATACCGCCCCGGGCGGTGACGCGTTGCAGGCCCGCTGGCTGTACGCGGTTTTCACCGTGCTGGCCGCAGCGGGCTTCATCGCCTCCTACCAGGCGACCCGCCCCGACCGACGTCAGCGGGTCGACTTGACCACCTGCGAATAGTGGAACTGCCAACGTTCGACGATGCGGAAACCCAGATAGCCCGGAAACTGGTAGACCGGAGCCCGGCCGAACGCCTTACCGGGTGAAAGCGACTGTCCCACTTCATGATCAGGGAACGAACTGTCGTGATTGGTGATCGTCCACAGGGTGGTGCACTTGTTGATCTTGGCGGTGGTCAGCCAGACGGCGACGTGACCGTCCCACAGCGAGCCGACCTTGGGCCCGTACACGCCGCGCTCGACGTCGATCAGCGACCGGTAGGCGGCCGGCCGGGTGGCCAGTAGCGCCCGGATCGGTCCGGGGCGCCACGGCACGGTGTTGTCGACCAGCAGACAGTCGCCCGGTGCCGCGTGCGTGCTGATGACATCGGCGACCTGGCTGTAGTCCCAGCCCTCTTTGGCGTACGGCCCGCGCTGGGTGAACAGATAATTCGGGACGGCCGCGGCGGCCATCACCAGCACCAGGGCGACCACCTGCCACGGCTTACGGGCGATCGCCACGATGCATACCGCGAGAACGACAGCGGCGGCGGGCGCGGTGAAGATCAGGTAGCGCGGGAAGTAGACCGGCTCACCCACGGCCGAATAAATCAGCACCGCGGCCGTCGGAATCACCACCCACAGCACGCTGATCAGCAGTAACCGGCCGGTGCCGGTGTCGGCCCGCGCCTTCCCGAGGAGCCGCAGGACACCTGCGACCAGCACCAGGGTGCCGGCCAGGATGGCGAACGGGACGCTGTAGTCGAAGTACTGCCGGTGCACCACGTCCAGGAACAGGTTCCGGTGCAGGCCACCGATCCAGCCGATCTGAAACATCTGCTTGTGGGCGAACAAGATGAACGGCGTCATCGCCCCGAGCGCGGCGACTGACGCCACCGCCAGCCAGAGGGCGGGCCACTTGCGTTGCGTGCGCGGCGCGATCAGCGGCAGCATCGCGGCGTAGACCAGCACCATCAGCCCGGTGTTGATGCTGAACAGGATCGCCACCATCAGCAGCAGTGCGTAACCGACCCACAGGCGCGCCCGGTTGCGTCGCACCGCGGCGACCAGCAGCACGGTCAGCCAGGCGGCCACCGCCACCACCAGCGCTGAGGACCGGGCCTCCATGCCGGCCCAGGTCACCCGCGGCAGGATGGCGAATACGGTGCCCGCACACAGCGCCGTCGTCCGTCCGGAGAACATCTTGGCGAACACCACCACGCCGGCGGCGGCGGCGCCCACCGCCAGCGCGCTGGGCAGTCGCGACCAGAACTCCGTCGGCGGGAAGAGGGTGAACCAGCCGTGCATCAACAGGTAGTACAGGCCGTGGACGGCGTCGATGTGGCCCAGCAACTTCCACAACTCGGGCAGGGTGCGACTCGCCGCAGCCGAGATGGTCGCCCCCTCGTCGAACCACAGTGACGGCCGGGCGGCCCCGGCGGCGCTGATGGCGGCCGCGACCGCAGCCATCGCCCACGGGTCGAGGCGCCCGCCCCGCACGCGGACGGACGGCGCCGGTTCGGCGTCGTCAGCCAGCGGATTCTCGACGATGGTCGCAGACATGGTGATGTTCAACTTTATGTGCCCAGCCGCGCACCGGCTCGCATGCCCGACTGTTGCGGATCTGCCGATAGTGACCGGCGCGGCTTCCGGGGCCCCACCGTGAGGGCTGCCACGCCGCGAATCTCTCCCAACTATGTCCAGCAACGCGATACTGTCTTGGGTTGGCGGAAACCGACACCTGGGAGGGTAAATGAGCGCCTATCAAACCGTGGTCGTAGGGACCGACGGCTCGGATTCGTCGCTGCGCGCGGTAGAAAGGGCGGCCCGGATCGCCGGAGAGGACGCCAAGCTGATCATCGCCTCGGCCTATCTGCCCCAGAACGACGACGCGCGCGCGGTCGACGCGCTCAAGGGCGAGAGCTACAAAGTGACCGGTACCGCCCCGATCTACGAGATCCTGCACACCGCCAAGGAGCGGGCGCACATCGCGGGCGCGAAGAACGTCGACGAGCGCGCGATCGAGGGCGCCCCGGTCGACGCCCTCGTGCAACTCGCCGAGTCGGAGAAGGCAGATCTGCTGGTGGTCGGCAACGTCGGCCTGAGCACTATTGCGGGGCGGTTGCTGGGGTCGGTGCCGGCCAACGTCTCCCGCAAGGCCAAGGTCGACGTCCTGATCGTGCACACCACGTAGCGTTGGCTACCAGCCGCGTTCGCGCCATTCGGCCAGGTGCGGGCGCTCGGCACCCAGCACCGTGTCGTCGCCGTGGCCGGGGTAGATGACGGTGTCATCGGCGTAGACGTCGAACACCCGGGTGGAGACGTCGTCGAGCAACCGCTCGAAGTCGCCTTCCTGCCAGGTCTTGCCGACGCCGCCCGGGAACAGGCAGTCTCCGGTGAACAGCTGGGTGACCCCGCCCGTCGCGGGCCCGCCGAGCGCCAGCGCCACCGATCCCGGTGTGTGCCCGCGCAAGTGGATGACATCGAACGTCAATTCGCCGATCTGCACGGTGTCGCCGTTGGCCAGCAAACGATCGGGCTTGATCGGTAGCGGCTCGGCGTCGATCTCGTGTGCGGCGGTCGGGGCGCCGGTGGCTTCGGCGACCGCTTCCAGCGCCTGCCAGTGGTCGAAGTGCTGGTGGCTGGTGACGATCAGCGACACCGTGGGCGCGTAGCGTCGGATCAGGTCGATGAGTACGTCGGCGTCGTTGGCGGCGTCGATCAACAATGTTTCTCCGGTTGCGGAACAGGTCACCAGGTAGGCGTTGTTGTCCATAGGGCCAACCGAGGCCTTCAGGATCGTCGCGCCGGGCAGCGAGCGCCGGGCCGCGGTGCCCGGTTCCACGTGTCCGGTGTAGTCGTCGTTCGGGGCTGTCATACCCGGTCACGCTACTTGGCGGCAGCAGGGGCGTTACCTGGCAGGGGCTTGTCGGGGGCGACACCTAGCATGGAATACGGCCTGCGCCATGGCCAGCCCGTCATGGCCGGGCAGCACAGAATTTGAAAGGGGCAGCGTGGCCGACCGCCTCATTGTCAAGGGCGCGCGTGAGCACAACCTGCGCAGCGTCGACCTCGACCTACCCCGGGACGCGCTGATCGTCTTCACCGGGTTGTCCGGGTCGGGGAAGTCCTCTCTGGCGTTCGACACGATCTTCGCCGAAGGGCAGCGCCGCTACGTCGAGTCGCTGTCGGCCTATGCCCGCCAGTTCCTGGGTCAGATGGACAAACCGGACGTCGACTTCATCGAGGGCTTGTCGCCGGCGGTGTCCATCGACCAGAAATCGACGAACCGCAACCCGCGGTCCACCGTCGGCACCATCACCGAGGTGTACGACTACCTGCGACTGCTGTACGCCCGCGCGGGCACGCCGCATTGCCCGATCTGCGGCGAGCGCATCGCACGCCAGACGCCGCAGCAGATCGTCGACCAGGTGCTGGCCATGGAGGAGGGCATCCGCTTCCTGGTGCTGGCCCCCGTGGTCCGCACCCGCAAAGGCGAGTTCGCGGACCTGTTCGACAAGCTCAACGCGCAGGGCTACAGCCGCGTGCGGGTGGACGGGGTGGTGCACCCGCTGACCGAGCCGCCCAAGCTGAAGAAGCAGGAAAAACACGACATCGAGGTCGTGGTGGACCGGCTGACCGTCAAGGCCGCCGCCAAGCAGCGACTGACCGACTCGGTGGAGACCGCGCTGGGCCTGGCCGACGGAATCGTCGTACTGGAATTCCCCGACGACCGCGACGAGCACGACCGGCCGCGCGAGCAGCGGTTTTCGGAGAAGCTCGCCTGCCCCAACGCGCACGCCCTGGCTGTGGACGACCTCGAACCCCGCTCGTTCTCGTTCAACTCGCCCTACGGCGCCTGTCCGGAATGCGTCGGTCTGGGCATCCGCAAAGAGGTCGACCCCGACCTCGTGGTGCCGGACCCGGAACTCACCCTGGCGCAGGGCGCGGTGGCGCCGTGGTCGACCGGGCACACCGCGGAGTACTTCGTCCGGATGATGGCGGGCCTGGGTGACGCGCTGGGCTTCGACGTCAACACCCCGTGGCGCAAGCTGCCGGCCAAGGCGCGCAAGGCGATCCTGGACGGTGCCGATGAGCAGGTGCACGTGCGCTACCGCAACCGCTACGGCCGCACCCGGTCCTACTACGCGGAGTTCGAGGGCGTGCTGGCGTTCCTGCAGCGCAAGATGGCCCAGACCGAGTCCGAACAGATGAAGGAACGCTACGAGGGCTTCATGCGGGACATCCCGTGCCCAGTCTGTGAGGGCACCCGGCTCAAGCCGGAGATCCTGGCAGTGTCCCTGACGGCGGGAAATCTCGGCCCGAAGTCCATCGCCGAGGTGTGCGAGTTGTCCATCGCCGACTGCTCGGACTTCCTCAACGCCCTCACCCTGGGCACCCGGGAACAGGCGATCGCCGGTCAGGTGCTCAAGGAGATCCAGTCGCGGCTGGGCTTCCTCCTCGACGTCGGGCTGGAATACCTGTCACTGTCGCGGGCGGCGGCCACCCTGTCCGGCGGTGAGGCGCAACGCATCCGGCTGGCCACCCAGATCGGCTCCGGGCTGGTGGGTGTGCTGTATGTGCTGGACGAGCCGTCCATCGGGTTGCACCAGCGAGACAACCGGCGGCTCATCGAAACCCTCACCCGGCTGCGGGATCTGGGCAACACCCTGATCGTCGTCGAGCACGACGAGGACACCATCGAACACGCCGACTGGATCGTCGACATCGGCCCCGGCGCCGGCGAGCACGGCGGGCACATCGTGCACAGCGGGCCGTATGACGAGTTGCTGCGCAACACACGATCGATCACCGGCGCCTACCTGTCCGGCCGGGAGAGCATCCAGATGCCCGCGCTGCGGCGGCCTGTCGACCCCAAGCGCCGCCTCACCGTCGTCGGCGCCCGCGAGCACAATCTGCGCGGCATCGACGTCGCGTTCCCGCTGGGCGTCCTGACGTCGGTGACGGGAGTGTCGGGCTCGGGCAAGTCCACGCTGGTCAACGACATCCTGGCCGCGGTGCTCGCCAACCGGCTCAACGGCGCCCGCCAGGTGCCGGGCCGGCACACCCGGGTCACCGGTCTGGATCATCTGGACAAACTGGTGCGGGTCGACCAGTCGCCGATCGGGCGCACCCCGCGCTCCAACCCGGCCACCTACACCGGAGTGTTCGACAAGATCCGCACCCTGTTCGCCGCCACCACCGAGGCCAAGGTGCGCGGCTATCAGCCGGGCCGGTTCTCGTTCAACGTCAAGGGCGGCCGGTGTGAGGCGTGCACGGGTGACGGCACCATCAAGATCGAGATGAACTTCCTGCCCGACGTGTACGTGCCGTGCGAGGTCTGCCAGGGCGCCCGCTACAACCGGGAGACCCTCGAGGTGCACTACAAGGGCAAGACCATCTCCGAGGTGCTGGACATGTCGATTGAGGAGGCGGCGGAGTTCTTCGAGCCGATCTCCGGCATCCACCGCTACCTGCGCACCCTGGTCGACGTCGGGCTGGGCTACGTGCGGCTCGGTCAGCCCGCGCCCACCCTGTCCGGTGGCGAGGCGCAGCGCGTGAAACTGGCCTCCGAACTGCAGAAGCGTTCCACCGGGCGCACCATCTACGTGCTCGACGAGCCGACCACCGGCCTGCACTTCGACGACATCCGCAAGCTGCTCACCGTGATCAGCGGCCTGGTCGACAAGGGCAATACGGTGATCGTCATCGAACACAACCTGGACGTGATCAAGACCTCGGACTGGATCGTCGACATGGGCCCGGAAGGTGGCGCCGGCGGCGGAACCGTTGTCGCGCAAGGCACTCCGGAGGACATCGCAGCCGTGCCGGAAAGCTATACCGGCAAGTTCCTCGCCGAGTTACTCGGCGCGGCGCCCGTGGCCAGCCGGCGCAGCACCAAGCGCCGCAAGGTCAGCGCGTAGGCGGCACCAGCGCCGCCAGGTGCCTGCTGCCGCACGCACCGGCAGTGGGCCGGATCTCACCGAACCAGCGGTTGCCGAGCCGCTTCCTCGGTCTGAGCGCCCTCGCCGCGGCCCAGCGCGACGGTGGCCGCCAACATCGCCGCCACCGCGGCCGGCAGCGCGACGACGCCGACGCCGTGCACGGTCAGCACTTCGCCCAGCACGATCACGCCGAGCAGCACCGCGACCACGGGTTCACCGACCAGCATGATCGGTACCGAGGCCTGGAGCGCGCCGGCCTTGAAGGCCCACTGCTGCAACACGGTCACCAGGATCGCCAGCGCCACAAGCAGATACGGCGCCGGGACGGTGAGCAGGGCATGCCAGCCGCCCGCCCCGAACCGATGGGTGCAGGTCTTGGTCAACACCGCGATCATGCCGAGGCCGACCGCCACCGCAACGCCCAGCGCCGCTGCACGGGTCCGGCCGGTGGTGCGGCGGGCCACAAGCACGCAGACCACGACGGCCGGTACCGCGACAGCGAGCGCCATCGTCCACGCCGGCACCGGCGGCCGGTAGTGCCCTTCCCGCGGTTGACCTACCAGCACGAAGACCGCCAGGGCGGCCGTCAGCAGTGTCGCCCACGCCCACTCGGCCCCGGTCACCCGGTCGCCGGACCGCCGGGCGCTCAGCGGCAGCACGAACAGCAGCGACGACACCAGCAGCGGCTGCACCAGCAGCAGGGAGCCGTGCGCCAGTGCCATGGCCTGAAATGCGTAACCGGCACCGGCGGCGGCTGTCCCGGCCCACCACAACCGGTCGCGGAGCACGGCCGCCGCGCTCGCGTGATCCTCCCCGGGTCGTTGCAGGGCTGCTTGTCGCACCACGATGCCCACCGCCGCGACCAACGACGCGAGCAGCGCCGAGCCGATCGCAGCAGCGTGCGACATCAGCCAATCCATGTCCGGGACATACCCCTTACGTCAATAGGTGACTCAGCCCGGTCAGCGAGAGCTCAGGATCACTGGGGTAGTTTGGCGGCCATTTGATTGGCGATCAGCCTGGCCTGGTTGACGGTTGCGGGTGCGCAGACGTTGACATCGAAGACCACATTGGACGCCGCGCTCAGCACGTGCTGGCAGATCACCGAACTGCCGGCCAGCGTGCGCTGCATCGCGATAGACGGTGGAGTGCCGCTGACGTCCCGGAACGTCCACTGCGAGGTCTTACCCTGGTTGACCTGAGTCACGGTCTTGCCGGCGCAGTAGCGCCACGACTCCGCCTGACCAGCGACGAATGCGAGCGCCTGGTCGGCCGAGGCGAAGATGACCCCGCCCTGCACCACCACGTAGCCCGGATCGGAATTCGGCTTCTTCAAGAGTTGCGCCAGCATCCCGGTGTAACCACTGCTCTTGTAGGTCCGCGTCTGATAACCGATGAGCGGCCCGAGGCATCGTTCATCGGACAACGAGTTCTCCGGTCCCGGGTCCTTCATCTCCGTCACGTTGTGGTCGACGACGATGCCCGTCGTGAATACCAGCGCGTCGATCTCCGTTGGGCTGAGCAGCAACGAATCTAGTTGTGCAGCAGTAACTGTCGGTGCCGCCGAGGTTGTGGTGGCAATTGTGGCGGTGCTGGTGGCGGTGGTGGTCTCACGGCCTACCGGTGGCCCGCCGCTATTGTCGTTGCGGTTCACGGCGACCCAGCTGCCGGCACCGATCAGGGTCAGCACGACCACCAGCGCGGCGGCGGGTATGAGCCAGCGTCGGCGCTGCGGGGCCGGTTGCCATGGTGGAGGCGGTGGCGTCGGCCAGTGCCGGGGCACCGGACCGCTGGGCGGCGGAGCGTAGTGCTGGCTGTGGGCGATCATGGTGGCTGCGCGGTCCTGGTCCGGCGCGCTGAGCGCGTGGTTGGCGGCGCGGGCGAGGTCTCCGGCGGTCGGGTAGCGGGCCTCGGGTTCCTTGGCCATGCCGCGCGCGATCACGTCGTCGAAAGCCCTCGGCACGCCGCGGCCCACCTGGCTCGGCTGCGGGATCGGTTGCATCAAATGCGCGGCCATCAGGGCGCTGAGGTTCTGCGTCTGGTACGGCGGCACACCGGTGAGGCACTCGTAGAGCACGCAGGCCAGGCCGTAGATGTCGGAGCGGTAGGTGGTCTCGTCGTCGGAGAACCGTTCGGGTGCCATATAACGCCAGCTGCCGACCGCGGTCCCTGTCCTGGTGAGCTGCTGATCCGTTGCGGCGGCGGCGATTCCGAAGTCGACCAGGTAGGCGAAGTCGTCGCCGGTGATCAGGATGTTCTCCGGTTTGATGTCGCGGTGGATGACCGCGGCGCGGTGCGCAGCGTCCAGCGCGGCCGCCACCTGGGTGATGATCGCCACTGCGCGCGGCGGCGGCAGTGCGCCGGTGCGCTTCAGCAGCGATCCGAGGTCCTCGCCCTCGATGAAGCGCATGTCGATGAACAGCTGGCCGTCGATTTCGCCGTAGTCGTGGATCGGCACGATATGTGGTTCCTGCAGACGCCCCGCGGTATGGGCTTCGCGTTGCATGCGCCTGCGGAATACTGCATCGGAGTTCAACTCCCGGGACATCAATTTGAGCGCGACAGTGCGGTCTTTGACCGTGTCATGGGCCTCGTAGACCTCGCCCATGCCACCGCGTCCCAGTAGTCGTCCGAGTCGGTAGGGTCCGAACTGCAGACCCGCGCGCGAGGTCGGGACGGTGTCACTCATCGGTGCGCATCGACTCCCGGATCTGCGCCAGGCGCTGGGCGGCGGCCCGCTGGCGCTGCTCGTACTCGTCTGCGACGGAGCGGCCCTCGGCCGTCTCGGCTGCGAGTTCCTCGGCGCCCAGGGCGGCGCCGTAGCGGTTTTCGATCTTCTCCCGCACCGAGTCGAAGGTCGGCACGCCGGACTTGTCGTAGCCGACGTCGGGCGGTGGCTCGGCGTCGGGAGCAGACGGTTGCTCGGGCATGCCCGATAGGTTACTTGCCCCGGTTATCGGCGATCCGGATCACGAGCTAATGCGGCTTGGCCAGCGGGAAGGGCAGCGTCTCGCGGATGCTGCGCCCGGTGATCAGCATCACCACCCGGTCCACGCCCATGCCCAGCCCGCCGGTGGGCGGCATCGCGTATTCCATCGCCTGCAGGAAGTCCTCGTCGAGCTCCATCGCCTCGGGGTCGCCGCCGGCGGCGAGCAGGGACTGCTCCTCGAGGCGTCGCCGCTGTTCCACCGGATCGGTGAGTTCGCTGTAGGCCGTGCCGAGCTCGACCCCCCACGCCACCAGGTCCCAGCGTTCGGCGACACCGCGTTTGCTGCGATGCGGTCTGGTCAGCGGGGACACGGAGGTGGGGAAGTCGGTGTAGAACGTGGGTTTCTCGGTGCGGTCCTCAACCAGGTGCTCGTAGAGCTCCAGCACCACCGCGCCGGCGTCCCAGTACCCCCGATACGGGATGCGGGCGGCGTCGGACAGCTTGCGCAGCTTGGCCAGACTGGTGTCGGCGTCGATGTGCTCGCCGAGGGCTTCGGAAACCGCGTCGTGCACCGTCTTGACCGGCCAGACTCCGGAGATGTCGACCGGCTCGAGCCCGCCCGAGCTGACCGAGTCATCCTGGCTTCGGGGCCGCATCGCGGTCTGGGCGCCGTTGGCGGCCTCGGCGGCGTTCTGGATCAGCTCACGGCACCCGTCGACCCAGACCATGTAGTCGGCGTGCGCCTGATACGCCTCCAGCAGGGTGAATTCCGGGTTGTGGCTGAAGTCGACGCCTTCGTTGCGGAACGCCCGGCCGAGTTCGAAGACCCGTTCCACGCCGCCCACGCAGAGCCGTTTGAGGTAGAGCTCCGGGGCGATGCGCAGAAACAGGTCCATCGTGTAGGCGTTGATGTGGGTGACGAACGGGCGGGCGGTGGCTCCACCGTGCACCTGCTGCAGGATCGGTGTCTCGACCTCGATGAAACCCTTGGCGAACAGCGTCTCGCGGATCGAACGCAGCACGGCGCTGCGCGAGGTGATCAGGTCGCGCGATTCGACATTGACGGCCAGGTCCACATAGCGGGTCCGCACGCGGGCCTCGGGGTCGGTCAGTCCCTTCCACTTATCCGGCAGCGGTCGCAGGCATTTCCCGATCAGACGCCAACTGGTCACGATCAGGGACCGGGTGCCCTTGTCGCTGAAACCCATGTGGCCGGACATCTCCACCAGGTCACCGAGATCGATCGCGGCGTTGAAATCAGCCGCACGACCCTGTTGCAGACGGGAATTGTCCAGCAGCACTTGAATTTCACCGGTCCAGTCGCGCAGCTGCGCAAACAGCACGCCACCGTAATTGCGCACTCGCAAGATCCGGCCCGACACCGAAATACTGGTCTCGTCGTCGGCATCGAGCGCCGCGACGACGGTGTGGGTCGGCGGCTCACCCACGGGGTAGGCGTCAATGCCGTTGTCGCGCAGTTTCTTCAGCTTCGCCAGGCGTACCCGCACCTGCTCGGGCTGGCGCCGCCGGCCGTCCTCGGTCTCGGGTAGGTCGTCGACTTGCAGGCCGCTGATGTCCGGCGCGGTGCCATCGGGGTGCAACAGCCCGGACTCCGCCAGTCGCTGCGGCACGGCGGGATGGTGGCCGGTGTGCACCTTGTCGCGTCGGGTGAACGGCAGCGAGAGGAAACCCTCGGCCAGCGCTGAAGCGACACCGACCTTCGGCATCAACCGGGCATCGTCATAGCAGGCGTAACGGGGCACCCAGTCGGGCTGGTACTTCATGTTGGAGCGGTAGAGCGTCTCGAGTTGCCACCACCGCGAGAAGAAGACCAACAGCCCGCGCCACAACCGGGCGACCGGTCCGGCGCCGAGTTGCGCGCCCTGTTCGAACGCCGCCCGGAACATGGCGAAGTTCAGCGAAATGCGGTTGATACCAAGGGTTTCGGCACGCAGAGCCAACTCGCTGACCATCAGCTCGATGGTGCCGTTGGGGGACTGGCGAGAACGCCGCATCAAGTCCAGGGAGACGCCGGTGCTGCCCCACGGCACCATCGACAGCATTGCCACCACCTGGTGGTTGGGGTCGATGGCCTCCACCAGCAGGCAGTCGGCGTCCGCCGGATCACCGAGCCGGCCCAGTGCCATGGAGAAACCGCGCTCGGTTTCGGTGTCGCGCCAGGCATCTGCCCGGGCGATCGTCTGCGCCATCTCTTCTTCGGAGATGTCGCGGTGGCGCCGGATGCGAACGCTGAGCCCGGCCCGGCGCGCCCGCGTCACCGCCTGACGCACCCCCCGCATGTCGGGTCCGGACAACTTGAAATCAGCGGGGCGCAGAATCGCCTCGTCGCCCAGCTCGAGCGCGTTGAGTCCCGCCTCACGGTAGATCTGCGCCCCCGCCGAGCTGGCACCCATGACGCCCGGGGACCAGCCGTAGGTCTGGCACAGCTGCAGCCAGGCTTCGACGGCCTGCGGCCACGCCCGCGGGTCGCCCACCGGGTCGCCGCTGGCAAGGCAGACACCGATCTCGACCCGATAAGTGATGGCGGCGCGCCCGCTGGGGGCGAAAACCACTGATTTGTCGCGGCGGGTGGCGAAGTACGCCAGGGAGTCGTTCTTGCCCCACAACTCGACCAGCCCGCGGATCGCCGACTCGTCCTCGCCGGTCAGGGCATTGTCGGCGCGCTGGGACATGAACAGCACGATCGTCGCCGCAATCAACGCGAAGGCGCCGAAGAGCCCGAAGATCGCGTTGAGGAAGACGTGCGGGCGCCCGGTGAACAGTTCGGGATCGGCCACGCCGAAGCCGATCACGCGGTTGACGACATAAGGGAGCCGGTCGCCGGGCGCGAGGCTGCCGGGGAACATCTCGACCAGGCCCCACGACGCGAGGATGCCGATCGCACCACCGGTCACCAGCACCGCGGCCGCCCGCAGCAGCGCGCCGCGGCGCACTTTGGCCCAGAACTCCCGGTAGCCCAAGACCAGCAGGACGATCGTCACCACGTGGAAGGCAAAGCCGAGGTTCTCGCCGAACGCCTCAGCCGGGGTGTTTCCACCGGCGGCGATGTCGGCGGCGTTCAGCACGGCGTGGACCGCCATGTTGCCGAGCAGCACCAGCCAGGCGATGCGCTTGCGCGCGGCCAGCGCCGCGGCCAGCAGGGCCAGCACGAACGACCAGGCGAAGCTGGTGTCGGGGAAGTTGAACAGGTAGCTGTTGATGAACACCCGCGGCGCGTGGATCAGGTAGCGGATCAGCGGCGAGACGCTGGCCAGCAGCGACACGGTCGCGATCACGCCGACCGTCCAGCCGGCTGCGGCGGGCAGCCAGTGGTACCGGGAACGCGCCCGGCGCGCCGAATGAGCCTTAGTGAGTGTCACAGACGGCGAGGATATTCGTTGAGACCGGGAAAATCCTGAGCATGCCATCCCCTCGCTAAGTGGCGCGTTGCCGAGCCCACGCATTACTGCTGTTAGACTGACTGCTGCGACCATCCCGGCCACGGCCAGGGAACGTTAAGTGGAGTCCCACTCCCACCGGTGACCACGAGCAGGCGTCTGAGCCAGTTTGCAGGTTATCCGGTCCGGTCACAGGCATTTTCCGAGATGTCTGTTCTGCGTTTCGGCGCGGGCGGTTTGAGTGATTTCAGGCCGTGACCGGTCGGCATTGGGCCCTGCTGCTGCAGGGCTTTTTTGCTGATGGTTGGTGTCCCCTCCGCTGTTCCCGGCCCGGTACCGGCCTGGGCCGCGTGGAATAGCAGCCAACGAGGGAGGCCCCATCAGCACTGAGACCCGCGTCAACGAGCGCATTCGCGTGCCTGAAGTTCGATTGATCGGCCCTGGCGGAGAGCAGGTAGGCATCGTGCGTATCGAAGACGCACTTCGCGTCGCCGCGGACGCCGATCTCGACCTTGTCGAAGTTGCTCCGAACGCCAGACCACCGGTCTGCAAGATCATGGACTACGGCAAGTACAAGTACGAGGCGGCGCAGAAGGCGCGCGAATCGCGCAGGAACCAGCAGCAGACCGTCGTCAAGGAACAGAAGCTGCGACCCAAGATCGACGACCACGACTACGAGACGAAGAAGGGCCACGTGGTCCGCTTCCTCGAAGCCGGCTCGAAGGTCAAGGTGACCATCATGTTCCGCGGACGCGAGCAGTCCAGGCCCGAGTTGGGTTACCGACTGCTGCAGCGTCTGGGAGCCGACGTCGCCGAATACGGATTCGTCGAAACGTCGGCCAAGCAGGACGGCCGCAACATGACGATGGTGCTGGCACCGCACCGCGGCGCGAAGACCCGCGCCAAGGCGCGCCACGACGGCGAGCCGGGCGCCGTGCCCGCCGACGACGACACGCCGTCGGCCAACTAACTGCCAGTACAACCTCGAAGAACCAGAAGGAACCGAAGAATCATGCCCAAGGCCAAGACCCACAGCGGGGCCTCGAAGCGGTTCCGGCGCACCGGCACCGGGAAGATCGTCCGCCAGAAAGCCAACCGCCGGCACCTGCTCGAGCACAAGGCGAGCAAGCGCACCCGGCGACTGGACGGTCGCACCGTCGTGTCGCCCAACGACGCCAAGCGGATCAACTCGCTGCTCAACGGCTGACCGCGCGTCGTCCCATCCACCGACCTCGGGCTGGCGTCAGCCCCCGACCGATCACGTTTGAACGAGAGTAGGAACCCCCATGGCACGCGTAAAGCGGGCGGTCAACGCCCACAAGAAGCGGCGCAGCGTCCTGAAGGCATCGAAGGGCTATCGCGGTCAGCGATCCCGGCTCTACCGCAAGGCCAAAGAGCAGCAGCTGCATTCGCTGAACTACGCCTACCGTGACCGCCGCGCCCGCAAGGGCGAGTTCCGCAAGTTGTGGATCTCGCGGATCAACGCCGCAGCACGTGCCAACGACATCACCTACAACCGGCTGATTCAGGGTCTGAAGGCAGCGGGTGTCGAGGTGGACCGCAAGAACCTCGCCGATATCGCGATCACCGATCCGGTCGCGTTCACCGCGCTCGTCGAGGTGGCCCGCGCCGCGCTGCCCGGGGACGTCGACGCCCCGTCGGGAGAAGCTGCCTAACCTGCCGGCCGTGCTCACGGAACGCTCGGCGCGGGTGGTCGCCGCGGTGAAGTTGCACCGCCAGGTCGGCCGCCGCCGGGCGGGACTTTTCCTGGCCGAAGGCCCGAACCTGGTCGAGGCGGCGCTCGCGCGCCGTCTGATCCGGGAGATCTTCGTCACCGAAGACGCCGCACGGCGCCACGAAGGCTTGCTCAACGGGCCGCAGGTGCCGGTGCACCTGGTGACCGAGCGGGCCGCCAAGGCGTTGTCCGAGACCGTCACCCCGTCCGGGTTGGTCGCGGTCTGCCGGATCCCGGACACCGGGCTGGACGAGGTGTTGGGCACGTCCGCTCGGCTGGTGGCGGTCGCCGTGGACCTCGGCGAACCCGGCAACGCGGGCACGCTCATCCGGATCGCTGACGCGATGGGCGCGGCTGCGGTGATTTTCACCGGCCACAGCGTCGACCCCTATAACGGCAAGTGCTTGCGCGCCTCCACCGGCAGCATCTTCGCGGTCCCCGTCGTCGTCGACCCGGACGCGGCCGGGGTACTGACCCGATTGCGGGCGGCCGGTCTGCAGGCGTTGGCGACGACGATCGACGGCGAGACCTCGCTCGACGACGCCGGTGCACTGTTGGGCGAGCCGACGGCATGGTTGTTCGGCCCGGAATCCCACGGCTTGCCGACCGACATTGCCCGACGGGCCGACCACCGGGTGCATATCCCGATGTCCGGGGGAGCGGAGAGCCTCAACGTCGCAGCTTCGGCAGCGATCTGCCTGTATCAGAGCTCGCGTGCATTACGCGGCGCGGGTGCGTCCCCGGGAGGGCCGCAAGCCCGCGATTGACAGCGTGCTGTGCATCAGCGATCCCGCGCGTTCCATCAGCGCGCGGGCCGGGTCCAGCGGCGAGGGGAGCCGGGTGCTGGGCCGCGGCGGGAAGTAATGCATCGGTAGGCCGCGCCGGTCGCGCGGCGGCGCCACAAACCGGGGTGCCTCGACCAGCGGCGCGTCGCTGCGGATCTGTCCTGCCGAGCGACGGTAGGCGGCCAGCGCGCGCGGGTGCAGCCGGATCTCGTCGGGCACGGCCAGAAACGCCAACTCGACGACCTTGCCGAACACCCGCAGCAGAATTTCGTCGCCGGGCGTCCAATGCATGCCCGCCTTCTCCCGGACGGCCGGCTCGAACAGGCCCGCGGCGATCCAGCGCTGACCCGCCACCAGCGGTCGGAAGATCTGGTCCCATACGGGCGTGGGCATGAGCACGAACTTCGGTTTCGGAATCCGGATGTTGAAGATGTCCAAGGTGGCCTGGTTGATTTCCAGCTCCTCGCGGCCAACCCGCTCCCAGTACTCCTGGAACTCCTCCCATGACTTGGGCACTGGACGCATGCTCATCCCGTACAGCTGATACCACTGCACGTGCTCATCGAACAGCTGACGCTTCTCAGCCTCGGTCAGCCCGCCGCAGAAGTACTCGGCGACCTTAACCACCAGCATGAAGAACGTGGCGTGCGCCCAGTAGAACGTTTCCGGATTGAGCGCGTGATAGCGCCGGCCCGCGTTGTCGACGCCTTTGATGGTCGCGTGGTAGCCCCTGATCTGGCTGCCGGTCTGCGACGCCCGGTCGCCGTCATAGACCACTCCCATGATCGGATAGACCGACCGAGCCACCCGTTGCAGCGGTTCGCGCAACAGGATCGAATGCTCCTCGACCCCCGCACCCAGCCCCGGGTACATGTTCTGGATCGCTCCGATCCAGACGCCCATCATTCCGGTGCGTAGGTCTCCGAAGTATTTCCAGGTCAGCGAGTCGGGCCCGAGAGGGTCAGCCGCTGTCGTCGATGTGGCAGTCATCACGGCCTCCAAAGCGCCAATGTGGCCTCACGATAAGCGTTGACAACACGCGTTGTCCACGATTTGAACATATGTGTCGCATCTGTGTTATGGACTCTCCATAGCCCCGCCGCACCCGCGTGATCAGCGCATTTGCCTCATTCTTCAACACGTGTGGCACGGACCTCGTTGCCGGGGTGAGCCGCGAGCACCTAACCTGGCCGAGTGGAGGACGGGCCAGACGAACCGCAGTCCGGCGGTTCCGGCGACACTGCGACAGCGGTCAAAGACGCCCCCCGGCGACGGTCCCCGGCGAAATGGCTGAGCAGCACCAACCGCAGCCCCGGTGTGGTCGGGTTCGTCAAGCGCGCCCGGCGGTTGCTGCCCGGCGACCCCGAGTTCGGCGATCCGCTGTCCACCGCCGGCGAGGGCGGGCCCAGTGCCGCCGCGCGGGCCGCCGACCGGCTGCTGGGGGACCGCGACGCCGCGTCCCGCGAAGTCAGTCTGGGCGTGCTGCAGGTCTGGCAGGCGATGACCGAGGCCGTCTCGCGACGTCCGGCAAACCCCGAAGTGACGCTGGTGTTCACCGACCTGGTCGGATACTCCACCTGGTCGCTGGAAGCCGGGGACGACGCGGCCCTCACGTTGCTGCGGCAGGTGGCCCGCGCGGTGGAATCCCCGCTGCTCGACGCGGGCGGCCACATCGTCAAGCGGATGGGCGACGGCATCATGGCCGTGTTCCGGCGTCCCGGCACCGCGGTCAGGGCGGTGATGGCCGCTCAGGAGGCCATCAAAGACGTTGAGGTTCAAGGTTATTCGCCACGTATGCGGGTCGGGATCCACACCGGCAGGCCGCAGCGGCTGGGCTCGGACTGGCTGGGCGTCGACGTCAACATCGCCGCGCGGGTGATGGAACGCGCGACCAAGGGCGGCGTCATGATCTCCAGCCCGACTCTGGATCTGATCCCGCAAAGCGAGCTCGACGAACTCGGTGTCACCGCGCGGCGAGCGCGCCGACCGATGTTTTCCAGCAAACTCACCGGTATCCCGCCGGACTTGGCGATCTATCGCCTCAAGACTGGCAGGGACTTGTCAGCCGGTGATAACACGGATGAGACAAACGCCCGGGCATAGTGGGAGCTGATGTTTGCCCAAATCTTCGCCCGACTGTCCCGCGTACGTATCAGCGCGGGCTATGTGGCGATCCTGTTCGCGGTGAGCACCACAATGCTGGTCATCAGCCCGCAGGCGCACGACCGGATCATCCGTCACGCCAGCACCAACCTGCACAACCTCGCGCACGGGCGGTTGGGAACCCTGCTGGGCAGCGCGTTCGTCGTGGAGGCCGGTCCACTGTATTTCTGGCTGCCGTTCCTGACCTGTTTGCTTGTCCTGGCCGAATTGCAGCTGCACTCCCTCCGGTTGGTAACCACCTTCCTGATCGGCCACATCGGTGCGACGCTGCTGGTCGCCGCAGCGCTGGCGGCGGCGGTCAAAGAGGGTTGGATGCCGTGGTCGATCACCCGAGCCAGCGACGTCGGCATGAGTTACGGCGCGCTGGCGGTGCTCGGCGGGTTGACCGCGACAATCCCGCGTTCCTGGCGGCCGGCGTGGATCGTCTGGTGGCTGGCGGTCGGCCTGTCCGCGGCCGTCGTGGGCGGGGAGTTCACCAACGCGGGCCACGCCATCGCCCTGATCCTGGGCATGTCGATCGGCCTGCGATTCCGGGTGCCCGCCCGCTGGACGCCGGTGCGTTGCCTGATGCTGCTCAATTCTGCGGGCTTCGGCTTCCTGGTCCTGGCGCACAGCATGGTCGGGATGGCCATCAGCGCAGTGCTGGGAGTGATCGGTGCAGTGGCGGCCCACCTCCTGGCTCGTCGGTTCAGCCCCGGGACACCGCCGCAGCCCGTGGCCGCGGGCGCCCTGGACCAGCCACTGCCGGGGGTCAGCGCCTGACGATCGGCGCGCGCTGTGGTGATCTCTGACACAACATCGCATGACTTATGATCGGCAGTTGCGTCATACCCGTGTCGCAAACCTCATCGCCGCTGATGCGGGCCGCGTTTGGGCCCACCGCACGGGGTAGTGGCCAACCAGCCCCGTCAGCAAGGAGAGTGCCGTCGCGTGGGTGACCAACCCGTCGATCTGTCGCCGGATGCGTTGACGCGGGCGCTTGAGGCCGCGCGATCAGCCATCGCCGCCGCCGCCAGCCTGGATGCGCTCGCGCACGCCAAGACCGAACACCTCGGCGATCGGTCACCGCTCGCGCTCGCCCGGCAAGCGCTGGGCGCACTGCCCAAGGATGAACGCGCCGACGCCGGCAAACGCGTCAACATCGCGCGCGGGGAGGCGCAGCGCGCCTACGACGAGCGCCTGGTTGCTTTGCGCGCCGAGCGGGACGCGGCCGTGCTGGTCGCCGAGCGTATCGACGTCACGCTGCCGTCGACGCGGCAGCCGACCGGTGCGCGGCACCCGATCACAATTCTGGCCGAGCACATCGCCGACACCTTCGTCGCGATGGGCTGGGAGCTGGCTGAGGGGCCGGAGGTCGAGACCGAGCAGTTCAACTTCGACGCGCTGAACTTCCCGCCGGACCACCCCGCCCGCAGCGAACAGGACACCTTCTACATCGCGCCGGAGGATTCGCGGCAACTGCTGCGCACCCACACCTCCCCGGTTCAGGTGCGCACGCTGTTGGAGCGGGAATTACCGGTGTACATCATTTCGATCGGGCGCACCTTCCGCACCGACGAACTCGATGCCACCCATACGCCGGTCTTCCACCAGGTGGAAGGTCTGGCGGTGGACCGCGGGCTGACCATGGCGCACCTGCGCGGCACTCTGGACGCGTTCGCGCGCGCCGAATTCGGGTCGCTGGCCCGGACCCGGATGCGCCCGCACTTCTTTCCGTTCACCGAACCCTCCGCCGAGGTCGACGTGTGGTTCGAGGGCAAGAAGGGCGGCGCGGACTGGGTGGAGTGGGGCGGCTGCGGCATGGTGCATCCGAATGTGTTGCGCGCCGCAGGAATCGACCCGCAGGTCTACTCCGGGTTCGCTTTCGGGATGGGTCTGGAGCGAACCCTGCAGTTCCGCAACGGTATTCCCGACATGCGCGACATGGTCGAAGGCGACGTCCGGTTCTCGCTGCCGTTCGGGGTAGGTGCCTGATGCGGGTTCCGTACAGCTGGTTGCGCGAGGTGGTCCGCGCCGGTGCCCCGGATTGGGAGGTCAGCTCCGCTGAATTGGAGCAGGCGCTGGTCCGGGTGGGTCACGAGGTCGAAGAGGTGCACACGCTCGGCCCGGTCGACGGGCCGCTGCGGGTGGGCCGGGTGGCCGAGATCGAGGAGCTGACCGGATTCAAGAAACCCATCCGGGCATGTCTGGTGGATGTCGGCGCCGATGCACATCAGGAAATTATCTGCGGTGCAACGAATTTCGCGGTCGGCGAGCTGGTTGTCGTGGCACTACCCGGGGCCACCCTGCCCGGGGACTTCACCATCGCCGCGCGCAAGACCTACGGGCGTAATTCCCACGGCATGATCTGTTCAGCCGCCGAACTCGGTTTGGGCACAGATCATTCCGGGATCCTGGTGTTGCCTCCGGGAACCGCCGAACCCGGAGCCGACGGTGCGGCGGTGCTCGGTCTCGACGACGTCGTCTTCGATCTGGCCATCACCCCCGACCGTGGGTACGCCATGTCGGTGCGCGGCCTGGCTCGCGAGATCGCCTGCGCCTACGACCTGGACTTCGTGGATCCCGCCGCGCAGGTCGCGCCGTTGCCGGTCGACGGGCAGGCCTGGCCGCTGACGGTGGACCCCGCCACCGGGGTGCGCCGCTTCGCGCTGCGTCCGGTCACCGGCATCGACCCCGTCGCGGTGTCACCGTGGTGGCTGCAACGACGACTGCTGCTGTGCGGCATCCGGGCCACGTCACCGGCCGTCGACGTCACCAACTACGTCATGCTCGAACTCGGCCACCCGATGCACGCGCACGACCGGAGCCGGATTACCGGTGGCTTCGCCGTCCGTTTCGCGCGGCCCGGTGAAACCGTCGTCACCCTCGACGACATCGAGCGCAAGCTCGAACCCGCCGACGTCCTGATCGTCGACGACGTCGCAACCACCGCGATCGGCGGCGTCATGGGGGCGGCCAGCACCGAGGTCCGTGCCGACTCCACCGAGGTGCTGCTCGAGGCCGCCGTCTGGGATCCGGCGGCGATTTCGCGCACCCAGCGTCGACTCCATCTGCCCAGTGAGGCCGCCCGCCGGTACGAGCGCGTCGTCGACCCGGCCATCTCGGTGGCCGTATTGGATCGCTGCGCCCAACTGCTGGTGGAGATCGCCGGCGGAACGGCCGAACCCACACTGACCGATTGGCGAGGCGACCCACCCGTCGCGGATTGGGCCGGTCCGCCGATCACGATCCCCGCCAACCTGCCCGACCGTTTCGCCGGGGTGAGCTACCCGCCAGGGACCACCGCGCGGCGTCTGACCCAGATCGGGGCCCGGGTGGACGCAGCAGGCGACGCCCTGACCGTCACGCCGCCCAGCTGGCGTCCGGACCTGCAGCAGCCCGCCGACCTGGTTGAGGAGGTGCTGCGGCTGGAGGGCCTGGAGGGCATTCCGTCGGTGCTCCCGGCGGCGCCCGCGGGTCGCGGGCTCACGGCCAAACAGCAGCGGCGCCGTGCGGTCGGCAAGTCGCTGGCCCTGTCCGGCTACGTCGAGATCCTGCCGACGCCGTTTCTGCCGGCCGGGGCATTCGACGTGTGGGGGTTGGCGGTCGACGACCCCCGCCGCAACACCACCAACGTGGTCAACCCGCTGGAAGCCGACCGACCGCAGCTGGCCACCACGCTGTTGCCGGCGTTACTGGAAGCATTGAGCCGCAACGTATCCCGCGGTATCGGCGATCTGGCGCTGTTCGCGATCGCGCAGGTGGTGCAACCCACCGAGCACACCCGCGGCGTCGGGTTGATCCCGGTCGATCGCCGGCCCACGACAGCCGAGATCGCCGCACTGGACGCGTCGCTGCCGCGGCAACCCCAGCATGTCGCCGCGGTACTGGCGGGGCTGCGCGAGCCGCGCGGCCCGTGGGGGCCGGGTCGTGCCGTCGAAGCCTCCGACGCGTTCGAGGCGGTGCGGATCATTGCGCGCGCCAGCGGAATCGAGGTCACGCTGCGGGCGACGCAGTACCTCCCGTGGCATCCGGGTCGATGCGCTGAAGTGCTTATCGGCGACACCCTGATCGGTCACGCCGGGCAGTTGCATCCCGCCGTCATCGAGCGCGGGGGCCTCCCGCGTGGCGCCTGCGCGCTGGAGTTGAACCTGGACGCGATCCCCACCGCTGGGGTGCTGCCGGCACCCCGGGTGTCACCGTTCCCGGCTGTGTTCCAGGATCTGAGCCTGGTGGTGTCCGCCGACGTGCCCGCGCAGGCGGTGCAGGACGCCGTCCGTGCAGGTGCGGGCGAACTGCTCGAACACATTCAACTGTTCGACGTCTACGTCGGTGCGCAACTCGGCGACGACCGCAAATCGCTGACGTTCGCGCTGCGGTTCCGCGCGCCCGACCGCACGCTGACCGAAGACGACGCGAGCGCGGCGCGGGACGCGGCGGTGCGGGTTGCGGCCGAGCGGGTCGGCGCCGTTCTGCGCGGTTGATTACATGGTTGCCGAATTGAGGCCGATGCTGCGAAATCAATTGTTCTTCGTCCGAACTGCAATGATCCAGTCGCGAACTTGACGGATCTCCGCTGGGCTCGCTTTCGAGCCGACGAGCCTGCTGCCTTCCCTAGTTGATCCCCTCAGGTCCGCGCAGTGGCGCAGCACGCAGTTGGTATGCAGCAATTCGCGAGGTGCCAATCCAAGTAAATTCCCGCGCATTGTCGGGAGTCGATTTAGGCTGCGATACACCCTGAGACAGATCAGGCGAACTCTGCAACGAAGCGAGGAAGCCAACAATGTCGTACTTGGTTGCAACGCCAGATCTGTTCACCGCGGTCGCTGACAATCTGGCCGGAATTCGCACGGCACTCGGCGACGCCGCTGCCGCCGCGGCGGCCCCGACGACGACGTTAGCGGCTGCCGCGGCTGACGAGGTGTCGGCGGCGGTTTCCCAGCTGTTCGGGATCTACGGCCAACAGTTCCAGTCGCTCAACGCGCAGGCCTCGGCGTTTCACGCCCAGTTCGTGCAGACCTTGAACGCGGGTGCGGCCTCGTACGCGGCCGCTGAGGCGGCCAACGCGTCGCAGGCCCTGGCCGCAGCCATCAACTCACCCGCCGAGACACTGTTGGGCCGCCCGCTGATCGGCAACGGCGCGGACGGGGCTGCGGGAACCGGGTCAGGCGCGGGCGGCGACGGCGCGCCGGGTGGGCTGCTGTTCGGTAATGGCGGCAAGGGCGGGGCGGGCGGTCCCACGAATGGCGCCGGCGGCAACGGCGGTGCGGCGGGGTTGTTCGGCAATGGTGGTGCTGGGGGCACCGGGGTCGGTGCCGGCGCCGGAGGCCGAGGCGGCACCGGTGGATTGTTCTACGGCAACGGAGGCGCTGGCGGGGGCAGTGGCACGGGCGCGGCCGGCGCCGGCGGCAGCGCCCTGTTCTTCGGCAACGGCGGCGGTGGTGGCGCCGGGCCGTCCGGCGGCGCAGCCGGTCAGGCCGGCCTGTTCGTCGGCGACGGCGGCAGCGGCGGGGCCGGGACCGGAGCCGCCGGGGCGGACGGCGGGTTCATCGGTAGCGGTGGTGCCGGCGGATCCAGTACGACGGGTCCGGCTGGCAACGGCGGAAACGCCTTCTTCGGCAACGGCGGCGAGGGTGGAACGAGTACCGCCGGGGCCGGCGGCAGCGGCGGAGACACGTTGGTCGGCAATGGGGGTGCCGGGGGATCGTCCGGGGGTACCGGCGGTGCGGCCGGTGGTGCTGGCGGCAATGTCGGGATTTTGGGATCTGGTGGCAGCGGAGGTGGCGGTGCCGCCAGCGGCGCCACCTTGGGAATCGGTGGACCCGGTGGCGCCGGCGGACGGGGTGGAAACGCCGGACTGCTGTACGGCGACGGGGGTGCCGGTGGAGCTGGCGGAAACGGTGGCACCACGTCCGGACTGGCACTGACAGGTGGTAATGGCGGCATCGGCGGTGCTGGTGGCAGCGCCGGCCTCATCGGCAACGGCGGCGCCGGGGGGTTCGGCGGCACAGGCGGACCCAGCACCTCCAGCCTCTTGGGCGCCCTGTCCGGCGGGACCGGCGGGTCCGGCGGCCAGGGAGGTGCCAGCGGGTTGCTCTATGGCACCGGCGGTAGTGGCGGCGACGGCGGCATTGGTGGGACTACCGCCAGAGGCAGCCAACCCGGTGGCACCGGCGGTGCGGGTGGTTCCGGCGGAGCCAGCTTCCTGGTTGGTGGTGGCGGAACCGGTGGGGAGGGTGGGACCGGGGGATCTCACACCGGGACTGGTTCTCAGGCAGGCACTGGCGGTACTGGCGGCGCCGGTGGTAACGGCGGTGACGCCGCCATTGCCGGGAATGGTGGAGACGGCGGCCCGGGCGGCGGTGGTGGCGCGGGTGCTGCCGGGGCCGGCGCCAAGGGAGGCGGCGGCAACGCAGGTTCCGCCGGTCTGCTCTTTGGGCAGAGCGGCGCTCCCGGGGCCGCAGCGGTAGCTGCCGGCTTGGGCGACAGCATTCCGATCCTTGAACCGTACGAGAATTTGTTCAACAACACCGTTGCCAACCTGCGAAGCATCGGCAGCAGTTACCTGGCCGACCCTTCGCCGTTCCTGCAGCAGATCCTGGCTAACCAGTACGACTATGGGCGGCTGACGCTGACGTCGCTCACCAATGCGACGCGCGACTTCTCGATTGGGGTGGCGGGCATACCCTCCAGCCTGCAAGTGGCCTTCCAGGACCTTCTGGCGGGTGACACCGGTGGCGCGGTGCGCGTCGTCGGAGGTGCACTGCTCAACACCCTGATCAGTGGCCTCGACACTGCGGACCTGTCGAACATCAAGCTGGTCGGGACGCTCGGTGACCTGTTGCCCATCTTGAGCATCCCGGGTGAGTTCGCGCAGAACGTCACCAACGTGATCGACACCGTGCTGGACACCAATATCGCCGCGGCGATCAACACCACGACGCTGAGCGGCAGCATCACGTTCGGCTTGCCGCTGGCGCTGGCCGTCGATGCCCTAGGAGCACCTCTCACCAGCACGATAGCCACGGTCAGTAGCGCGACAACTTTCGTCAATGCCGTTCAGGCGGGCAATTTCGCGGCGGCTTTGACCACACTTGTCGAATCGCCGGCAATCATCACCGACGCCTTCCTCAACGGTGAGGCGACGCTGCCGCTGGCCTTGGCGCTACCCGGATTGCCCCCGGCAACAGTCGGTGTTCCGATCGGCGGCATTCTTTCGCCGCTACGACCGTTCACCGCGACAGTGACGGTTTCCCCGTTGCCGCCGATCACCATCGTGCTCGGTGGTACTACCGCTGGTGGCATCGTTCCGGCGCTGCTGAACTACGCGCCCGCACAACTCGCGCGAGCTATCGCGTAGTAGATCTGCAGTTGAGCGACGAGTTCGAGCTGCAGGATTCCGTTGAGCTGCCAGTGGCTTGAGGCCCGGCCAAACCCACAAATGGCGGCCGGGCCTGTCGCCTAACCCACGTTCAGGCCGAAGCTGGCATTGATCGCGGCCTGAAGAGCCAACTGCAAGTTAGTCAGTGCGGCATTACCGGCCAGGGCCAAGCTGAGGGCGACGTCATCGAGCGAACCCAAGAACGCACCGCCAGTCTGAGTCAAACCGTTGAGCGCACCCTGCAGGCCTGCTGTCAACGCCCCGCCGGTCTGGCCAAACCCGGCAAGACCAGCATTGATGCTGCTGTTGAGGGCTCCACCGAAGACGGAGGCGACCTCGTTGGCGGCATCCAGCCAGATGTCAGCCAGGGCGAAACCAGTTCCGGTACTACCGCTCAGAGCGCCGAGGAGATTGGCCGTCAGATTCGCCCCGGTCTGCGTGAGCCCCGTCAGACCAGCGCTCAAGCTTGCCGCCAGAACCTGACCAGAATTGACCACACCTTCGAGTCCGGCGTTGAAGGCACCCGACAGCGCTGCGCCGAGGTTCGCCGCGACCTGTGCGCTGACGTTGAGCGACGCGCTCAGCATCGGCAGAGCTGGGAAGTTGAAGGTCGGGAGGGTGAAGTCGAAGTCGAATGGC
>NZ_JCALDR010000029.1:0-27402 GCF_059812965.1 Mycobacterium sp. NGS29 | reverse complement strand
CTGGTCCGCACCACCCCGGAAGCGATCTCCACCTGACAACTGCTCAGCTCCAGCTGCATGTCGACGCCGCGGCGGGCCGCCTCGATGGCTACCGCGTTGTTGCGGGGTGCCGGTTCGCCGGTCTGCGGTTCGACGAGCAGAAATTCCTCTTCGACCCCCACCGTGGGAAGGCCGCTCGCCGAGCACGATGTGCCCATGTCCGCCAAGCTACCCGCGCGGCCGGCGCCAAACCCGGTGCGAGTTCGGCCGTATCGGCCATTTCGCTGTGCGATCCAGGCCGGTTGGGGACAATGACCGCAACACACATCCGAAGAAGGAGTGGTCAGCAGTGTTGAGTCCCCGGTCGCGCGGACACGACGACGTCCTGGACGCCGCGGAAGAACTGGTCGCCGAGCACGGGATCGAAGCCGTCACGATCCGCGCACTCACCAAGGCCACCGGCGTCTCCAACGGCGCCATCTACCGGGCGTTCGAGTCGCGCGGCGGCCTGCTCGGGCGGGTGTGGATACGTGCGGAACGCCGCTTTCTGGACCTGTTGAGCAGCCTGGTCGACGATGCCCGGTCCGAAGCGGACAGTGATCCGCTGGACGCGGTGTACGCCGCGGCCGAAACGTCGCTGCTGTATCCCGAGATGTATCCGGGATCGTCGGCCTGCCTGATGACGGTGCGCCGCGAGGACGTGGCCGGCCAACCGATGCCGGACGAGATCGCCGCGCAGTTGCACACCCTGGCGGCGGAACTGCACGCGGCGATGTCGCAGCTGGCCGACAGAATGTGGCGGCGCAGCGACGCCGTCGCAGTCGACTTGATCGCCGCCTGCATCATCGACCTGCCCAAATGGATCGGTCCGCGCGGGCAGCAATTCGGGATGCCCATGCTGGGCGACTACCTGCGCGCCTCGGTCCGGGCGGTGCTGGAGGTGGGACCGCCACCGGCCGCTGCGGACCGAGAACTGGTCGCCAACGGCGCGGCATAACGCCGCAGGCCGGTTTACCGCCGCGCGCGCAGGGCGTCGTCGACAGTCGGGTAGATCGGCAGCGTGGCAGCCCAGCCGCCCGCCCGCACCACGCGCTCGACGGCCCGCGCAGGGCTCACCAGGCGTAATTCGCCGCCGCGCAGCCGGCACTGCTCGGCCGTCTCGGCAAGCACGCTGTAGGCGCAGCAGCCCAGGAACTCGACTTCGGTGACATCGACGACCAACGGCCCGGGCGGGGTGGTGGTCGCGGCCGCCTCGGTCACCAGCTGGCGCCAGGTCTGCTCATTACAGGCGTCGACCTCCCCGCCGGCATGGATGACCACCGCGTCGCCGCTGCGGTCGGTGATGGCGCGCAGCGTGCTGCGCGGATCGCCCAACGCGTAGACCAACCGAGTGCTGAGCGTCAGGTGGGTGGAGAATGATTCGGAAATGGCCAGGCTCATGGTGCACTCCTAATCGGCTGGCGTGAACTACGCCGCGATGGATGCCCGTCCTGCAATCTGAAGACAGACAAATTCTTGTCCTGTGGATACCATTTCTATAACAAGACAGGGCGGTCTGTCTACACGGTCGGGCTAAGAGTACGGTAAGGCCTGATATGGCAACGACCGAGGTCACCGGGTCCGCGGCGTCAGCTGTGCCGGCCCGCGAACGGATTCTGGGCGCTGGCTATGAGCTGTTCAGTCGTCGCGGCATCCGCGCCGTCGGCACCGACGAAGTCATCGAACGCGCCGGGGTGGCCAGGGCGACCCTGTACCGCCACTTCGCCACCAAGAACGATCTGGTGCTGGCGGTGCTGCAGCGGCGCGAAGAGCTCTGGACCCATGGATTGATCGAACAGCAGTCCGCACAGCGGGGCGCCACGGCCGAGGAGCAGTTGCTGGCGATCTTCGACGTGCTACACGAGTGGTTCCAGCACCGGGACGGTTACGAGGGCTGCTCGTTCATCAACGTGCTGCTGGAGTTGGGTCCCGATCACCCCGCCGGGCAGGCCTGCATCGTCCACCTCGACAACGTCCGGCAGATAGTGCGCGAGCGCGCGGTGGCCGCCGGGCTGCTTGACGTCGAGGACTTCGCCTGGTCCTGGCATCTCCTGATGAAAGGCGCGATCATCCTGGCCGCGGTGGGCGACCGCGACTCTGCGCACCGCGCCCAGTCGCTGGCGCGGACGCTGATCGAGCAGCATCGCCCGCAGCTCGGTGAGGCAGCCGGCTGACTCAGGCGGTGGTGCCGGCCTTGCGGTGGTGTTCTTCTTCGAGCTCGGCGATGGCCCGAGATGTGCGCTCGCGCAGCAGGATAGCCGCGGTGACGCCGCAGATGAGGGCGATGACCAGCGCTACCCAGGAGAACCGCGACATCCATTTCTCCGCAGCCACGCCGGCGAAATAGACGAGCGCGGTGGTGCCCCCGGCCCAGCAGATGCCGCCGCTGACGTTGGCGACCAGAAACCGTGGGTAGGACATCTTCAACGCCCCGGCCAGGGGTCCGGCGAAGATGCGCAGCAGCGCGATGAACCGGCCGAAGAACACTGCGCGCACACCCCAGCGGTTGAACGTCCGTTCGGCCAGCATGACGTGGCCGGGGCCGAAGTGCTTCGGGAAGCGCCGGCCAAGCCGGTCGAACAGCGGCATCCCGAACCGGCGTCCGATCGAGTACCCGATGGAGTCGCCGATCACCGCGCCGATCACCGCCGCGGCGCCGACGCCGACCGGGTTCACCGCCAGCTCGTGATGCGACGACATCAGGGCGGCGCTGACCAACACGATTTCCCCGGGCAGCGGTATGCCCAGACTCTCGAGTCCGACGACTCCACCGACCACCAGGTACACCGCGAGCGGCGGGATGGTCTGAAGCAGGGCCTCCACGTTCATGGGATAAAGGATGCCTGACCGCTGCCAATTGCGGGTGACTAGTGGAAGAACCCGGACTGGTTGTTGCCCTCGTTCCAGCCGCCGGAGCTGGAGTTGCCCGCGTTGTGCACGCCCGAGCTGTAGTTCCCGGTGTTGTACAAGCCGGTGTTGTATGCGCCGGTATTGCCGATGCCTGAGAGCGCAAACCCTGAGTTGTAGAAGCCCACGTTGCCGCGACCGTTGGAGTTGCCGACTCCGGAGGTATAGCCATACGCGTCATCAGTGGTGTTCTGGAAGCCCGAGGAGTCGCTGCCGGTGTTGTAGAAGCCGGACAGGTTGCTACCGACGTTGCCGAAGCCCGAATGGAACACTCCCTCCGGTGTCTGCGAGCTGCCGAACCCGGTGTTATAGGTGCCTGAATTGAACCCGCCGGTATTGACGCTGCCCGAGTTGAACAGGCCGGTGTTGAAATAGCCCGAGTTGCCGATGCCGGTGTTGGTCCCGTACCCCGCGGAGTTGAATAACCCGGTGTTCCCGGATCCCGCATTGCCGAAGCCCACGTTGTCGAAGTACGCGTTCCCAGCACCGAAATTACCGTTGCCGGCGTTGTCGAAGCCCAGGTTGGTGTAGCCGGAGTTACCGAAGCCGGTGTTGCCGATGCCGGCATTCCAGAAGCCGGTGTTCGTGTCGCCGGAGTTACCGAAACCGAAGCTGCCGTTCCCGGAATTGAAGAAGCCGATGTTGTTGTCGCCGGAGTTGAAGAATCCGATGTTGTTGTTGCCGGAATTACCGAAGCCGAGGTTGCCGATACCGACGTTCAAGGCGCCGATGCCGACCTGGTTATCGCCCGTGAGTCCGAAACCGATGTTGTTGTTGCCGTTGTTACCGAACCCGACGTTGAAACTGCCGGTATTCCCCACCCCGGTGTTCGAGGTCCCGATGTTGCCGCTGCCCACGTTGGAGCTGCCGATATTGCCGCTACCGAAATTGGTCGACCCCTGGTTTCCGCCGCCCACGTTTCCGTTGCCGACGTTGCCGGGGCCGACGTTCTGGTTGCCCTGATTTCCGCTGCCCAGATTGAAGTCGCCGACGTTGCCGTTGCCGAAATTGGTACTACCCCAGTTGCCACTGCCAACGTTGGAGTTACCTGTGTTGCCGCCACCCAGGTTGCCGTCGCCACCGTTTCCGCTGCCCAGGTTTTGATTGCCGTAGTTGCCACTGCCGTAGTTGCCGTTGCCGGTATTTCCGCTGCCCAGGTTGTTGTTGCCGAGATTGCCGATGCCCAGGTTCAGCGCGCCGGTGTTGCCGATGCTGGTGTTCAAGGTGCTCAAACCGGCTAGCGCGTCCGGCCAGGAGGTCAGCTGCGCCGCGGCCGCCGACGCCCAGCCGTGATAGTCCACCAGCGCGGCGACGTCGGCGGCCCAGAACTCCTCGTAGATGCTTTCCGCGGCGGCGATCGCGGGCGCGTTCTGCCCGAACAGGTTCGACACCACCAGCTGCACGAACGCGTTGCGGTTGGCTGCCACCACCAGCGGGTGGATGGTGGCCGCCCGGGCCGCCTCGAACGCGGCCGCCACCGCGCCGGCTTGGGTGGCCGCCCCGGCGGCCTGCGTTGATGCCGCAGTGAGGAAACTCGCGTAGGGCGCGGCGGCGGCTGTCATCGCGGCGGCGGCCGCACCCTGCCACGCGGACTCCGTCAGGCACGACGTCACCGACGTGAAGGATTCCGCGGCGGTCCCCAACTCCTGGGCCAATCCACTCCAGGCCCTGGCGGCGTGCAGCATCGGCGCTGCCCCCGCGCCGACGAACATCCGTACCGAGTTGATTTCTGGTGGCATTGTGTAATAGCTCAACAGGGCGTCCTCTCCGGCGTCGCCGACGCGGCCCCCGGGCGCCGGCGCAATAGCGCGCCGCGCTGCCTACCAGTCATGATTTCCCCGACCACCGGGCAACGCGACGCTGCGAGGAACGGTAGCCAAGTTTTCGGCGGCGCATGCGGTTTTCGGCGACTCCTTTTCCACGCGGCCGGTTCAGGGGGTCGCGGCGATACGCTCTGCGGGTGCGGAAAGAGGCGCCGCAGTACCCGATCGAGTCGGTCGACAATGCACTCAAGCTGCTGTTGCTGCTGGGGGAGCAACCGCAGATCCGGCTGAGCGAGGCGACACGGTATTTGGGTGTGGCGTCGTCGACCGCGCACCGACTGCTGGCGATGCTGACCTACCGCGGCTTCGTCCGCCAGGACCCCGACTCCAAGGCGTACCTGCCGGGACCGGCCCTGACCAGCGTGGCGTTCGCGATCTTCGGGCGCATCGACATTGCGCGCACCGCGCTGCCGGTCATGCGCACCCTCAGCGAGCAGCTCGGCGAGACGATCCACGTCGGGATGCTCGACGGCGCGAACATCCGTTTCGTCGCCGCGGTGGAAGGTCCGAAAGCGGTTCGGGTGGCTTCCCGACTGGGCCGCACCATGCCGGCGCATTGCACCTCGACGGGCAAGGCCTTGCTGGCCGGGTTGTCCGAAGCCGAACTGCGGCAACTGCTTCCGCAGGAGGCGCTGCCCGGAATCACGGCGCGCTCGATCGTCAGCCGGGCGAAGCTGGAATCCGAACTGTCCCGCATCCGCGAGCGGGGTTACGCCGGCAACCGGGAGGAGAGCGAGGAGGGCGTGGCCTCGGTGGCAGTACCGATTCCCACCGGCGCTCCCGGGTTGCGCCTCGCGCTGAATGCCGCCGCCCCGCAGCACCGGCTGCCCACCTCGAAATATCGGGCGATCGCGGCCGCGCTTGTCCGGGCGGCCGATGAGATCGGCGGTCAGCTGGGCTGAGCAGCCAACCGGGCCACCTCGTGCCGCCACGCCGCGTCGACGTTGAACCCGGCCCCCAGGTCCGGCAGGTCGTCCCAGTCGGCGTCGTCGATCTCGGTCAGCGTGCCACCGGCGGACCGTACGCGTAATGCCATGCGCGCCAACTCATTCAGGCTGATCGACTGCAACACCGCCTGCGGTACGGTAGCGGCGGCGCTGGTGATGCCGTGCCCGCGACAGATCACCACCGACGCGGTGCCCATCGCCGCCACCATCTGCTGGCCCAGTTCCGAGCTTCGAATCAGCACCGCGCGTTCGTAGACCGGCACGCCGGCGCGGGCCAGCCAAGCGCCCGGAATGTCATAGGCGCCGTAGATGGGCCGGATGGTGATGCCGGCCAGATCGGCGGCGACGGCCTCCGGCGGATGAAGGTGCGCGACGGCCTGGTGTCGGGCGTCGGCCAGCATGGTCTCCAGGTGGATCGGCAACTCGTTGGGTACCCGGTAACCTGCGAGTTCGCCGGTGGCTCCGGCCTTTCCGTCGAAATCGATCAACCGGATGTCGCTGGGACGGGTGAACGCCACGCCGGTATCGGAGTCGCTGCGGCAGCGGATGAGCAGGCGGTCCTCGTCGACGCGCAGACTCAGATGGCCGAGGATGCCGTCCACCAGGCCGCGGGCAGCGGCGACCCGGCAGGCCTGGGCGAGGAGAATGCGTTGCTGCTCAAGCAAGCCGGAACCCCCCGTCGGGGTGGACGGTCTCACCGGTGATGCCGCGGGAGCGCTGTGCTGCCAAAAACACATAGCTCCACGCGTGGTCGGCACCGGACAGCGCGACATTGAGCGGACTGCGTGCCGCCAAATCCGTTGCCCGGTCGGGGGAGTCGTCCAGGCGGACCTCGGCCAGGCCGAGGCTGGCCAGTCCGCGCAGGTCGGTGTCCAGCGTTCCGCCCGGCGCCACCCCGTTGACCCGGATGTGCGGCGCCAACTCGTGCGCCAACGCCGTCACCAAACCCCGCACGGCGAACTTCGACGGCACGTACAACACACCGCCACGACCGGGATAGTAGGCCGACGTCGACTCGGTCAGCACGATCGAGGCACCCGGGTGCCCGCGCAGCGCCGGGAGTGCGGCTTTGACCGACTGCAGCTGACTGAGCACATTGGTGCGGAACATCTCGTCGAAGGCGGCCGGCAGGTCGTCGGCGTCGATGTCGTCGATTCCCCGGTAGAAGTCGAACACCCCGACGCAGTTGATCAGGGTGTCCAGTCCGCCGAAGCTGTGCACGGCGGCGCGCACCGCGCTGTCGTTCGCGTCCCGTCCGGTGGCGTCACCCTCGATCACAGGGACCTCGGGGAGCTCGTCGCGCAACCGGTTGCACTTGTCCGGATCACGTTCCAGCACAGCAACTTTCGCACCTTCGGCGCGGAAGGCATCGACCACCGCCCGGCCGATCCCGGAGCCGGCGCCCACCACCAGCGCCCGCTTGCCGTCAAGCCAGCCGGTCATCGTCGGCTTCCGGCTCGTCGGGCAGCAGCGGCGCGTTGGAGTTGCCGACCATGGCCGCCAGCGTACGGGGGTTCTGCCAGGTCAGTGCCTCCACCTCGAGGGCGTCCAGGCTGATCCACCGGCCGCTGCGGGGGGCGGTGATGAGCAGCCGGGATCCGTTGCGGGTCTCCACGCGCTGCACCACGACTTCGGTGAATTCATTTGCGACAGTGAGCGGTTCACCGACCGGTTGGATCTTCGGGTTCACAGGAACACCGCCAGGTTCTGCATCCGCAGCACCGACTCGTCGGCAACGATCGTGCGACGGGCCAGTTTCCAGTCGCCGTCGCACCCGCGCAGCACATCCTGACGTGCGCAGGACAACAAGGCGCTCTCGTTGACGTCGCCGCGGCTGCGAAACAGCAGTTCGGCCGATTCGACGAGCAGTTCGGTCGGGTCGTCGGAGGCGAACGTGCGCACGTTGGTGATGAAGTGCCGCAACCGCGACGGCGGATCCTCAGCCCACACATGCTCGGTACCCATCCGGGCCACCCGCTGGCTCAGTGAGTACCGGTCCTCGTCGAAGTGGTCCATCCCCGGCTTCGGGAAGGCGGGAGTGTCGAACCCGGCGCCGCGGGCAGTGGTGACGCGCACCGGCATCACGTAACGGATGTCGTCGGTCATCGTGTCCAGCCACGCCTCATACTGCTGGCGATCGAGCAGATACGCTTCGTCGACCAGGAACTGGTGTGCCTGCAGATGGCGGATATCGTTGAACGGCAACGGTTTCATGAGAGATAATCCGCCCATAATTTGAGTAACTCGCGCTGGTTGTATTCGTTGTAACCGACCTGGGCGCGCCCCGGACCGTGGAAGGCCTCCGGCGCCAAGGTGTCGATCACCGGGGTGTCGTCTTCAAGCAGTCCCATCCGGCTGTTCAGCAACAGGCGCCGGGCCATCGCCCCACCGGCGGTGGTGGTCAGCGAGACCCAGTTCTCCACATCGTCCTGCTCGAACATGCCGGTCGATCCGAAGCACATCAGATACGCTTTGTACGAATCCATTTTGAACTGCTCGGGTGCCGCCGCGTCCACCGCGAACCACGAGCACACCTCGGTTTCGTTCTCGCTGATCGGTTGCCACTGCCGGATCGAGATGAACGGCAGCACTTGTTCGCTGCCGGGCAATTTGGGCCAGTTGTGCACGAAGCTGAGATTGGGGAAACAGGTGGCGGCCGAGAACATGAAGCCGTCTTCGGCGAGGACCTGCTGCTGTCGCGGCGACCAGACCTCCTTGATGCGGCCGATCATGTCGTCGGGGTAGCCCACGTAGCGCATCCGGGCGTCGAAGTCGCCCGGCGGCAGTTTGTAGGTGGTGCCGCCGCCGCGCTGCGCCCAGTAGGTGGCACCGTCCTTGCGTTTCTGCGCCTTCGGTTCGCGGAACAGGCCGATCTCGACGATCGAGGCGTGCGTGTGCGGGGTGTGGTACATGTCGCCGGAGAAGTTCTCGGCGCCGATCTTCCAGTTCGCCTTGATCCGCCAGCGTTGCGGACCGCGGAGTTCCACGCCCAGCTCGCTCTGCCTGGTGTAGAAGTCCAGATAGAAAGCGAAGTCGCCGAGGTACTCCCGCAGCGGCGGCGCGTGCGGGTCCAGGCTGAGGAAGATCAGGCCGTTGTAGCTCGCCAGATTCGGTGCGGGCAGCAGGGTTTGGTCTTTGGCGAAGCCCCGGTCGCCGCCGTAGGCCTCGCGGTGAAACGGCAGGCCGGTGAGCCGGCCGTCGTTGCGGTAGGTCCAACCGTGGTAGGGGCAGCGAAAATTGGACGCGTTGCCCAACTCCGCGCGGCACACCTGCATGCCGCGGTGCAGGCACATATTGAACAACGCCCGCACCTGCCCGTGTGAATCGCGGCTGATGATGAAGGAATCGTCGAGCACCCGGCGCACCACGTAGTCGCCGTCCTGCGGAATCTCCGACTCGTGCGCCACAAACATCCAGGTCCGGCTGAACAGCCGCTCTTTTTCCCGGGTGAACAGGTCCTTGTCGTTGTAGATATGCGCCGGAATCATGCCGCGGCGCACATTCTCGAACAGGTCACTGTCAACGGTCACGGCACACCACGATCATCGATGTCTGGTCAGCAGAGGAATTTTCTGTTCACCAGAATGCGATATCGGCCGGGCCGCGTCAATTACCAGCCGGCCGGGCCGGGTGGCGGTAGCCTCAGGCGTCGTGGAGGCCGCATCGCAGCGCGTCGCATCACAACGCGACATCACGGCGGAGATCGCTGTGCTCGCCGCGGACCGCACCGGCCCGGAACCCCAGCCGCGGCTGGACTACCCGCCCTACCGCAGCAGCGTGCTGCGTCACCCGAAGCACCCGGCGCTAGCCGTCGACCCGGACGAGATCGAACGCTGGTCGCCGTGTTTCGGCCACCAGGACGTCGGCCCGCTTGATGCGGACCTGACCGTCGGTGCACCGATCGGGGAGCGCATCATCGTGACCGGCCGGGTGCTCGACTCCGCCGGCCGCCCGGTGGCGGGTCAGCTGGTCGAGATCTGGCAGGCCAACGCCGCCGGCCGCTACCGCCATCAGCACGACCGGCACCCGGCACCGCTGGACCCGAACTTCACCGGCGCCGGCCGGTGTCTCACCGGTTCCGACGGCTCCTACCGCTTCACCACGATCAAGCCCGGCCCGTACCCGTGGCGTAATCACCGCAACGCCTGGCGCCCCGCGCACATCCACTTCTCGGTCTTCGGGACCGCCTTCACCCAGCGTCTGGTCACCCAGATGTACTTTCCCGGGGACCCGCTGTTCGATCTGGACCCCATCTACCAGTCCGTCGTGGATCCCGTTGCGCGCCAACGTCTGGTCGCACGGTACGACCACGACCTCACCGAGCCGGAATATGCCACGGGCTACCGCTGGGACATTGTGCTGGGATGTGCTGATGGATGAATTGCCATGCACGCCAGGGCAAACCGTAGGACCGTTCTTCGGTATCGGGCTGCCGTTCCCGGGTGACAACGACCTGGCAGGAGACCGTGCGGACGCAATCACATTGCACGGCAATGTCTTCGACGGCGCGGGCGCGGCCGTGCCGGACGCGTTGATCGAGATCTGGCAGCCGGACGGCGCCGGCCAGATTGCGCGGGCCACCGGTTCGCTGCGACGCGACAGGGCGACATTCACCGGTTGGGGCCGAGCCGCCACCGACGTCGACGGTCACTACTCCTTCCGCACCGTGGTCCCAGGGCCGACCAGCCCGGCGCGGCCGGCCTTCTTCGCGGTCACCGTGTTCGCCCGGGGGCTGCTGCACCGATTGTGCACCCGTGCCTATGTGCCGGGTGCTGCGCTGGACATCGATCCTGCGCTGCCCGCACCGCGTCGGGCGACCCTGGCGTGCGTCGCCGAGAGCGACTCGCGACTGCGCTTCGACATCCATCTGCAGGGACCGCGCGAGACCGTGTTCCTGGCATTCAGGGAAGATCGGCGATGACCAATCTGCTCTGGCCCGGTGACGAGCGTGCCGGCGACTGCATGACCGACCAGGCGCTGCTCCGGTCGATGGTCGCCGTCGAATCGGCCTGGCTGAACGCGCTGGTCACCACCGGGGTGGCGCCGGTGCCGGGGACCGATCTGGCGCACCTGGTCGGCGCGCATGACTGCGAGCAACTCGCGGTGACCGCCGAGGACGGCGGCAACCCGGTATTCGGCCTGGTGGCCCTGCTGCGTCGACGGGCGGTGCCCGCGCTGAGTCCCTGGATCCATCGGGGACTGACCAGCCAGGACGTCCTGGACACGGCACTGATGCTGGCAGTGCGTGAGGTCGTCGGGCAGGTGAGTGCGCAGCTGGCCGAACAGATCGCCACGTTGTCGACTCTGGCCGCCACCCATCGCACCACCCCGATGGTGGCGCGCACCCTGACCCAGTACGCGGCGCCCACTACGTTCGGCGCCAAGGTCGCCGGCTGGCTCGACGGTGTGGTCGAGGCGTATGCCCGGCTCGGTGCGCTGTCGACCCCGGCGCAGTTCGGCGGCGCCGTCGGAACCCGCGCGGCCACCGTCGAGCTGGTGCTGTCCGAGTCAGCCGATCCCGCTGAGCTGGCCGAACACATAACTCGAACTGCGGCAACAACTTTGGGCCTGAGTTACCGCTCGCCCTGGCACACCACGCGGGCGCCGGTCACCGCAGTCGGGGACGCCCTGGTCGGCTGCACCGACTGCTGGGGGCGCATCGCCTCTGACGTCGTCACCCTGGTCCGGCCCGAGATCGCCGAACTGAGCGAACCCGGCGACGGACAGCGCGGCGGCTCCTCGGCGATGCCGCACAAGCGAAATCCGGTGTTGTCCATCCTGATTCGACGCGCCGCCCTGGCCGCGCCGCCGCTGGCCGCCACCCTGCACACCGCGGCGGCGCTGGCCAACGACGAACGCCCCGACGGTTCCTGGCACACCGAGTGGGACACGTTGCGCACGATGGCGCGGCGTACCGTCGTCGCCGGCTCGCAGTGCGCGGAACTGCTGACCGGGCTGCGAGTGCACACCGCCGCCATGGCCCGAAACCTGAGTGCGGCAGAGGTCCCCGGCGGACGGGGCGCAATCGACCGGCTGGTCGACCAGAGCATCGAGCGGGCGCGGCAGGCGCTGACCGATTAGGCGGCGCCGGGCTTGTGCGCGACGATGGCGACGGCCGCCAGCCGCTCGCGGTGCTTGCGAAAAGTGTTGCGCATCATCAGGACCCGTTTACGTGCCTCGGGTTGGGTCAGCACGTTCTTGGCGAACCGCAGCGCGCCCAGCAGGCCTTCGTCGGACACGATCCGGTGCGGCTGCAGCAGCGCCATCGGGGCGGTGGCGACGTTCTCCACAACCAGGCCGTGACCGGCCAGCAGTTCCGACCATTCGGCAATGGTCAGCGGACGGGCATTGACCTTGATCGACCGCGCCAGCGCCTGGCGCACCTCGGTGCTGATCTCCTCGGGGACGTCGTCGGGGGTCAGGGCGAGTTCATGGATCGCGTAGCGACCTCCGGGGCGCAGCACCCGCGCAGCCTCGGCCACGATCGCGTGCTTGGCCGAATCGCCCTGCATGGTCAGCATCGCCTCGCCGATGACGACGTCGGCGCTGGCGTCGGGCAGGCCGGTCTCGGCGGCGTCGGTCACCCGGACCTCACCGCGGCCGCCGAGAACGCTGCGCACGTGGCCGGCTGCGTCGGGGTCGCCCTCGGCGCCGACGTAGGACCGCGGGTTGCGGGCGATGATTTCGGCGGCGGTGCGGCCCAAACCGGGTGCCAACTCGACCACGTCGGCATCGGTGACCTTGGCGCGGGCCAATAATGTGCGGGTGAGTTCGACGCCGCCGGGGCGCAGCACCCGCTTGCCCAGCCGGGCCAGCAGCCAGTGTCCCTGTACGTGTGCGTCGTCGCGTGTCGACGACGGCAGCGCATCCTTCTCACCGGCCATGGCAGTCATCCATCCCTAGTTTTCACAAGCTGACTTGTGTAAACTCTACCTCATGACATACCGGATATACCAGTGAGTGGCCGCCCGAAGCCACCCGAAGATGCCGGCCGTCGCCGAGCGGTGTTGCGGGTGCTGCGAAGCTCACCCGAGCCGCTGAGCATCCTGGCCATCGCCGACACGATCGGGGTGCATCCCAACACGGTGCGCTTCCACCTCGACAGCCTGCTCGGTGACGGCCAGGTGGAACAGGTCGAACCCGCCCGCCGCGGGCCGGGCCGGCCGCCGTCGATGTTTCAGGCCGTGCGGCAGATGGACCGCGGCGGCACCCGTCACTACCAGTTACTCGCCGAGATCCTGATCAACGGGCTTGCCGCAGAAGAGAACTCCAGTGCCCGGGCGGTGGCCGCGGGCCGCTCCTGGGGGGAACGGCTGCCCGCGCCGGACGACATGGGCGTGGAGGAGTCGATCGAGCATCTGGTCGGGTTGCTCGACGAGTTGGGCTTCGCCCCCGACCGCCGCGAATCCGACGGCGAGCAACTGGTCGGGCTGCGGCACTGCCCGTTCCTGGAACTCGCCGAAGTCCGATCCAGCGTCGTGTGTCCCATCCACCTCGGTCTCATGCAGGGCGCACTGGAAAGCTGGTCGGCACCCATCACCGTCGACCGGCTCGAGGCCTTCGTCGAACCGGATCTGTGCCTGACTCATCTGACGGCAGGCACGGCGCGATGAGCACCGGCAACGCGATCGAGGTAGCCGTGACCTTCGTGTGGCTCGGCATGGTGCTGGCGATCTCGTTTCTGGAAGCTCCGCTGAAATTCCGGGCGCCCGGCGTGACGCTGCAGATCGGATTGGGCATCGGGCGCTTGGTATTTCGCGCGCTCAACACCATCGAGGTGGGTTTCGCGCTGGTGCTGCTCGCGTTGATGGTGGCCGGGCCCACCCCGCTGCGGATCATCGCCACGTATGCCGTCGCCGCCGTCGCACTGGCCGTACAGCTCATTGTGGTGCGACCGAGATTGACCAGTCGCTCGGACCAGGTGCTCGCCGGCTCGGACGGCCCACGCTCCCACGCCCACTACGGTTACGTCGGTTTGGAGGCGGTCAAGGTCATCGCCTTGTCGGTGGCGGGCATACTCCTGTTAGCCGCTTGAAAGGACTCAACTATGGAATCCCTCTCGCTTACCTCCCTGGCGTCCGAGAAGCTGGCGGAAGCCCGCACGTCGCACAGCGGCCGGGCCGCGCACACCATCCACGGCGGGCACACCCACGAGTTGCGTCAGACAGTGCTGGCACTGCTCGCCGACCACGACCTTTCCGAACACGACAGTCCCGGCGAGGCCACCCTGCAGGTGCTGCAGGGGCACGTGCAACTCACCGCCGGGGCGGACAGCTGGGACGGCCGGACCGGCGACTACATCGCCATCCCGCCGGTACGGCACGCCCTGCACGCGGTGGAGGATTCGGTGGTCATGCTGACCGTGCTGAAGTCCCAGCCCGGCGCCGCCCACTGACCGTGCTCGCCACGCCCTGGTCGCGGGACTTCGGCCTGCAGGTGCCGATCCTCAACGCGCCGATGGGCGGGGTCGCCGGCGGGCGGCTGGCGGCGGCAGTCACCGCGGCCGGTGGCCTGGGCATGGTGGGCATGGGCAGCACCGCCACCAGGGCGACGCTGGCTGCCGAGCTCGAGCACGTCAGCGGACGGTTCGGGATCGGACTGGTGGATTGGGTGATGCGTAGCCAGGACGGCCTGCTGCAGGACGCGCTGGCCGCCCGCCCGGCACTGCTGGCGGTCAGCTTCGGCACCGACTTCTCCTGGGTCGACGAAGCCCACAAGGTCGGAATTCCCACCGTCACGCAGGTTTACGATGCCGTCGGGGCCCGTCGGGCGGCCGATGCGGGCGTTGACATCCTGGTAGCCCGCGGCGCCGAAGGTGGCGGGCACGGCGAGGTGCGGCTGGGGACGCTGCCGTTGCTGGACGCGGTCCTGGACGCGGTGTCCGTGCCGGTGCTGGCCGGCGGCGGGGTCGCCTCGCCGCGCAGCCTGGCCGCGGTGCTGGCGGCCGGTGCCGGCGGTGCGTGGGTGGGCACCCGGCTGGCGGCGTGCCCGGAGGCGCTGACCGGCGCGGCAGGCCGGCAGGCCCTGATCGAGGCGGCCGAAACCGACACCCGGGTCACCCGGGTCTTCGACGTCGCCGCGGGACTGCCGTGGCCCGAGCGGTTCCCCGCCCGGGTATTGCACAACGAGTTCGTCGCCCGCTGGACGGGCCGCGAACAGGAGTTGGCGCGGCAGCAACCGGGTCGCGCGACGGTCAGTGCCTCTCCGGATGCCGGGCAGGGTGTCGGGATGATCCGCGACGACGCCCCGGTCGGGGCGGTCATCGCAGCGATGTGCGCTGGGGCGCAGCGTTTGCTCGCCGGCTGGAGCTAGCGGTGTGACCGGCGCCGCATTCCCGGCGTGAAGTGAGCAGTATCGAACCGCCGAAGAGCCGGTCAAACCCGTTGGCGGTGTTAGCGTTTTGAGCATGGCAGTACCCGTCAAAGAGGACGACGCGCGGCGGCGCCGCCTGTTGCGCCGAGCCGTCGGAGAGACGGTCCGGCCGTTCGCGCGCACCGGCCGGTATTTCGCCCGGTCCTGGCGCGACTACCGCAACGCCGACGACCACGATGCCGGACTGCCGATCGCCCGGCCCACGGCCGCCCTGGCCGCGCAGGCGTTCCGCGACGAGGTGGTGCTGGCGGGCCTGAAGGTGCGCCGCCCGGTGAGTCGGCCGGCCGCCTTTCAGCGGATCAACGACGAAGTGGTCGAGGCGCTGGAGTTCTACGGTGACCAGGGCTGGCTGGCGGAGCCCAGCGGCTTTTTCGCCCCGCCGCCGCCGCTTTCCGAAGTGCAGATCCGGGATGTCCGCAGGCGCAAACGGTCCTACCAGGAGTTGTCCTTCGACAGCGGATACGTCCCGCACCCCGGCGAGCCCGGCCGCGAACGATGGCTGGGATACACCGCGCTGCGGCGCGAGTACGCGGTGCTGCTGCGTCACCCGGAACCGCGGCCCTGGCTGATATGTGTGCACGGCACCGAAATGGGCAGATCGGCAATAGATCTGCGAACATTCCGGGCCTGGAAGTTACACGAAGAGCTCGGCCTGAACGTGGTGCTGCCCGTCCTGCCCATGCACGGTCGGCGCGCGCGCGGGTTGCCCAAGGGTGCGGTGTTTCCCGGCGAGGACGTCATGGACGACGTGCACGCCACCGCGCAAGCGGTCTGGGACATCCGGCGGTTGCTGTCCTGGGTGCGCGCGCAGGAGCCCGAGTCGCTGATCGGGCTCAACGGCATGTCGCTCGGCGGCTACATCACGGCCCTGGTGGCCAGCCTGGAGAGTGATCTGACCTGCGCCATTCTGGGGGTACCGGTGGCCAACTTGGTCGAATTGCTGAGCCGGCACTCGGGTCTGCGCCGGGGCGATCCGCGTCGCGACACCATGCAACTGGCCGAGCCCATCGGGGAGATGGTGTCGCCGCTGTCATTCACACCGCAGGTGCCGATGCGCGGCCGCTTCGTCTACGCCGGCATCGCCGACCAGGTGGTGCATCCCCGCGGCCAGGTGATCCGGCTGTGGGAGCACTGGGGAAAACCGGAGATCGTGTGGTACCGCGGCGGCCACGCCGGATTCATCCGGTCGCGTCCGGTGCAGCGGTTCATCCAGGACGCGGTGCGGCAGTCGGGGCTGTTGGACGGCGCTGCGCTCACACCGCGCGCAGGTACCGCTTAGCGATCACCTTCTGCGCCACCGCGGTGACGGGCCGGCCGAGTGTGCTCCACCAGGTGCCGGGCCGGGAGAACGCCGAGACTTCGGCGAACACCGCCGAACTGTCCGGGTCGTAGCGCACCACGAAACGTTCCTCGCCGGACTCCGGGTGGCCCGGCAGGGTGCCGTAGGCGAAACCGCGCACGTCGGGCTCGTCGACCACGTAGACCACCCGGCACGGGGCGCGCAGCACACCCAGCATGGTGACCACCACGACCGACGACTCCGCGACGGTGTCCGAACTGGCCTGCACCTTCAGGCCGGCTCCGCGTTGCATTCCCCAGTGCATGACCGCGTCGGCGGCCTGCTCGAAACGATCCCGGCCCGTCCCGATCTGCGCGGACACCACAAGATGGCCGTATCCGGTGGGCAGCGCAGAAGTGGCCGTGGCGCCCACGTCGGGATAGGTGAGCGGCTGGTCGGCGAGCGCATCCAAGTCCACCCGGCCAGCTTGCCATGCGTACCGTCGGAAAGATGAGCGCAGCGGCTTCCGGATCATTCACCCTCGGTGACGACCTGACCATCAACCGGCTCGGGTTCGGCGCCATGCGCCTGACCGGCCAGGGCGTGTGGGGGCCGCCCACCGATCGCGACGAATGTGTGCTGGTGTTGCGGCGCGCGGCCGAACTGGGGGTGAACTTCATCGACACCGCGGACTCCTACGGCCCGTATGTGTCCGAGGAGATCATCCGTGAGGCGCTGCATCCGTACGACGGGTTGGTGATCGCGACCAAAGCCGGGCTGCTGCGCACCGGCCCGGACGTGTGGATCCCGTTGGGCAATCCCAGCTACCTGCGCCAGGAATGCGAGATGAGTTTGCGGCGGCTCGGTGTCGAGACCATCGACCTGTTCCAGCTGCATCGCATCGACCCGGACTTCCCGTTGGCCGACCAGCTGGGGGAGCTGGTGGCGTTGCAGGGTGAAGGCAAGATCCGCCACATCGGGCTGTCCGAGATCGACGTCGAGCAACTCGACGCCGCCCGCCAGATCGCGCCGATCGTGTCGGTGCAAAACATGTACAACGTGACCAACCGCAAGGCGGAGGCGCTGCTGGACGCCGTCACCGAGCAGAACATCGGGTTCATCCCGTGGTTTCCGCTGGCCGGCGGACCGCTGGCAGCGCCCGGCGGCCCGCTGCAACAGATCGCCAAGGCGCACGACGCCTCGTCGTCGCAGGTGGCGCTGGCGTGGCTGCTGAAGCGTTCGCCGGTGGTGTTGCCGATTCCCGGGACGTCGAAGGTGGCGCATGTGGAGGAGAACGTCGCCGCCGCTGACATCGCGCTGACCGATGAGGAATTCGAGACGCTGTCGGCGGCCGGCGCAACCCGGTAACCGGTACTTCCCGCTGTTCTTTCAATTGCTCTCCGGGAGAGGGCATTTCATTTGATGAATTCCGCCGAAACGCGCGACAACGCCGATGCGAGACCGCAGAATGCAGAGGTTTGACCCACGCGCGTGCGGAAAGGGAAACATGTCCTACGTCTCTGTCACACCACAGCTGTTGACCAGCGCGGTCGCCGATTTAGGTGGTATCCGCTCGGTGGTTCAGGCGGCCGGCCAGGCCGCTGCCTTGCCTACGACGCAGGTCTTGGCCGCCGCGGCAGACGACGTATCGGCGGCCGTCGCCGAATTGTTCGGCGAGTACGGGCGGGCGTACCAGGCGCTCAGTGTGCAGGCGGAACTGTTCCATCAGCGGTTTGCGCAGACGCTGGATGCCGCCGCCGGTTCGTATGCCGCCGCCGAGGCGGCCGCCGCGTCGCCACTGCAGCAGGCGCTTGACGTCGTCAACGCCCCCACGCAGGCGTTGCTGGGCCGCCCTCTGATCGGCGACGGTGCACCTGGCGCGGCCGGGCAGGACGGTGGCGCCGGCGGACTGCTCTACGGCAACGGCGGACGTGGCGGGGACGGCCTGGCCGGGCAGGTCGGCGGCAACGGTGGAGCGGCCGGATTGATCGGTGCCGGAGGCGCCGGCGGCAAAGGCGGCTCCGGCGCTGCGGGCGGCAACGGCGGCAGCGGCGGATGGCTGTTCGGCAACGGCGGCCAAGGCGGCCAGGGCGGTACCGCGGTCGCCGGCATCAACGGCGGCCGGGCGGGACTGGGCGGCAGCGGGGGCAGCGCGTTGCTGTTCGGCGACGGTGGCGCCGGGGGACAGGGCGGTACCGGCATGACCGGAGCCAACGGGGTGAACCCGACCATCACCGGGATCGGGGCTGAAGGAATCCCCGGAATGACGGACCAGATATCCGGCCCCGGCAACGCGACCGGGGGCAACGGCGGTTCCGGCGGCGACGTGGGCTTGGGCTCCACCGGCGGCAAGGGGGGGTACGGGGGCTTCGGGAGCGTCCAACTGGGAGCCCCCGGCAACGCCCAGGGCGGAAACGCCGGTACCGGTGGCGCGGGCGGAAACGGCGGTGACGGGGGACTCGGCGGCAGCGCCTTTGCCGGGAACGGGTCAGCTACCGGAGGTGCCGGCGGTAACGGAAATACCGGCAGCGCCGCAGGCGGAACCGGCGGCCAGGGTGGGTCGGGCGGGGCAGGCACCAGTGACACCAATGGTCACGCCGTCGGCGGTACGGGTGGCAACGGTGGTGGCGGCGGTCAAGGTGCCGCGGGTGGTTCCGGCGGACTCGGCGGCGCAGGCGGCAGCGGCGGCAACGGCGGCCTGCTGATGGGTAACGGGGGCGCCGGTGGCGTCGGCGGTGTCGGCGGCGCTGGCGGAATCGGTGCGACCGGTGGCCACGCCGGCGATGCGGGACGAGGTGGCAACGTGTCAACCGCGTCTGGATACATCGGGAGCGCGGGTTCCGGCGGAACCGGCGGTGACGGCGGTGTCGGGGGCACCGGCGGAAATGGGGGCGCTGGCGGAGACGGCGGAAGCGGTGGCCGCGGCGGGTGGTTGATCGGCGATGGCGGTGCCGGCGGCGTCGCCGGCACCGGTGGCGAGGGAGGTCGCGGCGGCGTGGGCGGTGGTGGCGGTGCCGGCGGTAACGGTGGTCTCGGAATTTCGCCGGGGGCCTACGGCGGGTCCGCAGGTGATGGCGGCAACGGCGGCGACGGCGGTACCGGTGGTAATGGCGGGGGCAGTGGCACAGGCGGGGTGGGCGGTGCCGGTGGCGCGCTGTTCGGCCAGGCCGGGACCAACGCCACCGCGGGGGTCGGCGGTGCGGGTGGTGCCGGAGGCACCGGAGGCGACTACGGGCCGGCCGGTAAGGCCGGTACCGGACCGGCCGGCGACGGCGGCACCGGCACCGATGGAAACGTCGGCCAGACGGGCGGATCAGGACAGCCCGGATAGCCCTAGGGCGCACCGAATACGGTGTGCTGATGGCAGCTGCAGATCAGCCCCACCCCGGCGGGGGATTCAACCCACCCGAACCGACCGAGAAGGGTGGGCCGGACTACGGCCGGTTCGTCGCCGCGGTCCGTAGGCTGCAGGACCACGCCCGCGCCGTCGACGCGCCCGACGACGTCATCACCCAGGCGGCCGACCGGCTGGAGGAACTGTCGGCGATGTTGGCGCCGTATGACGCCGACGAATGGCAGTCGCCGTCGGGTCGCCGGATGGATCTGCCGGAACGCGGGAACGTGCTGTCCATCCCGATGCGGCCGCGCAAGACCGATGACGGTCGCATCGAAGGCACCGCGCGGTTCGCCCGATTTCACCTCGGACGCAACGGTGCGGTGCACGGCGGCGCGCTCGGCATGCTGTTCGACAGTGTGCTCGGCTTGACGGCCGCGTGGCTGACCGGCAGCCGTCGCCAGCGCACCGCGTATTTGAAGATCAACTACCGCAACATCGTGCCGATCGAAAAAGAGTTGCAGTTCGACTCCGGAATCGACAGCGTGGACGGGCGCAAGATCTTCGTCTCCGGCCGGCTGCGCGACGGCGACACCCTGCTCACTGAAGCTGATGCGCTGTTCGTGCGGCTCAAGCCTGGACAACCCTGAGGTGACGCCCCGATAGCATGGTCGGCGATCCCAACGACTAAGCATTGGAGACGAATCCGATGAGCGCCCCCATCCGGGTCCCTGCCGGGACCACCGCGGCTGCCGCGGTGGGTGAGGCCGGTCTGCCGCGGCGTGGCACGCCCGACTCGGTGGTGGTGGTGCGCGACGCCGAGGGCACGCTGCGCGACCTGAGCTGGGTGCCCGACTCCGACGCCGAGGTGACCCCCGTGGCTGCCGACACCGAGGACGGCCGCAGCGTGATCCGGCACTCCGCCGCTCACGTGCTGGCCCAGGCTGTGCAGGACCTCTTTCCGCACGCCAAGCTGGGCATCGGCCCGCCCATCACCGACGGCTTTTACTACGACTTCGCCGTCGAGGAGCCGTTCACCCCCGAGGATCTGGAAAAGCTGGAAAAGCGGATGCGTCAGATCGTCAAGGAAGGTCAGCTGTTCGACCGCCGGGTGTATGCATCCAAGGACGCGGCGCGCGAGGAACTGGCCGGCGAACCGTTCAAGCTCGAACTCGTCGACGACAAATCCGGGGACCCCGAGATCATGGAGATCGGCGGCGATGAGCTCACCGCCTACGACAACCTCAATCCCCGGACCAGGCAACGCGTCTGGGGCGATCTGTGCCGCGGACCGCACATCCCCACCACCAAGCACATCCCGGCGTTCAAGCTCACCCGCAGTTCCGCGGCCTACTGGCGCGGTGACCAGCGCAACGCCAGCCTGCAGCGCATCTACGGCACCGCGTGGGAGTCGCAGGCGGCGCTGGACCGTCACCTCGAGCTGATCGCCGAAGCGCAGCGCCGCGACCACCGCAAGCTGGGCGTGGAGCTGGATCTGTTCAGCTTCCCCGACGAAATCGGTTCCGGGCTGGCGGTTTTCCACCCCAAGGGCGGCATCGTGCGCCGCGAGCTGGAGGAGTACTCGCGGCAGAAGCACGAGCAGGCGGGGTATGAGTTCGTCAACACCCCGCACATCACCAAGGAACAGCTCTACATCACCTCGGGGCACCTGGAGTGGTACGCGGAGGGCATGTACCCGCCGATGCACATCGACGCCGAGTTCAACGAGGACGGCACGGTGCGCAAGCCGGGCCAGAACTATTACCTCAAGCCGATGAACTGCCCGATGCACCACCTGATCTACCGGTCCCGCGGGCGGTCCTACCGTGAACTTCCGCTGCGGCTCTTCGAATTCGGCAGTGTCTACCGGCTGGAGAAGTCGGGGGTGATCCACGGACTGACCCGGGTGCGCGGGATGACGCAGGACGACGCGCACATCTACTGCACGCGTGAGCAGATGCGCGACGAGCTGACCTCGGTGCTGCGGTTCGTTCTCGACCTGCTGGCCGACTACGGGCTGACCGACTACTACCTGGAGCTGTCCACCAAAGACCCGGACAAGTACGTCGGCTCTGACGAGGTGTGGGAGGAAGCGACCCAGGTGTTGCGGGAGGTCGGGGAGGCCTCCGGGCTGGAGCTGGTGCCCGACCCGGGCGGTGCGGCGTTCTACGGGCCGAAGATCTCGGTGCAGGTCAAGGATGCGCTGGGGCGCAGCTGGCAGATGTCGACGCTGCAGGTCGACTTCAACATGCCGGACCGGTTCGAGCTGGAATACACCGCGTCGGATGGCACCCGGCAGCGTCCGGTGCTGATCCACCGTGCCCTGTTCGGTTCCATCGAACGGTTCTTCGGCATCCTCACCGAGCACTATGCGGGTGCTTTCCCGGCGTGGCTGGCGCCCATCCAGGCGGTCGGGATCCCGGTCGCCGACGAACACGTCGACTATCTGAAAGACGTTGCAGCGCAACTCAAGTCGCACGGTGTGCGGGTGGAGGTGGACGGCAGCGACGACCGGATGGCCAAGAAGATCGTGCACCACACCAACCAGAAGGTGCCGTTCATGCTGCTGGCCGGTGATCGGGACGTGCAGGCCGGGGCGGTCAGTTTCCGGTTCGGGGACCGCACCCAGATCAACGGCGTGCCCCGCGACGCGGCGGTGGCGGCCATCGCGGACTGGATCGCCAAACGCGAAAACGCCAGTCCGACAGCGGAACTGATGAAAGTTGCGGACGGTGACTGAGCCGGACGACACTATCCTGGACCGCGGCGTCGGGCGCCGCGACCACCTGCAACGGTTGTGGACTCCCTACCGGATGACCTACCTGGCCGAGGCTCCGATCAAGCGGGAAGATGCCAGCCCTGCCGAACCTTTTACCGACATCCCGCGCATGGCCGACGAAGACGGTCTGGTGGTGGCGCGCGGTGAACTCGTCTACGCCGTGCTCAACCTGTATCCCTACAACCCCGGGCACCTGATGGTGGTGCCCTACCGGCGGGTGTCGGAGCTGGAGGAGCTGACCGAGTCGGAGAGTGCTGAGGTGATGGCCTTCACCCAGAAGGCGATCCGCGTCATCAAGAATGTGTCGCGCCCGCACGGTTTCAATGTCGGCATCAACCTGGGCACCTCGGCGGGCGGCTCGCTGGCCGAACACCTGCACGTGCACGTGGTGCCCCGGTGGGGCGGCGATGCGAACTTCATCACGATCATCGGCGGCTCCAAGGTGATACCGCAGTTGCTGCGCGAAACCCGGCAACTGCTGGCCGACGAGTGGGCCCGGCAGTCGTGAGGCCGCGATGAGCAAGCTGCCGTTTCTGACCCGGGCGTTCTTCGCCAAAGCTACCGACCCAGTGGCCAGGACCGCACTGAAGGTGGGCCTGACACCTGACATCGTCACCGTCATCGGCACCGCCGGCTCGATGGCCGGCGCGCTGGTGCTGTTCCCGATGGGCAAGCTGTTCGCCGGCGGGTGTGTGGTCTGGTTCTTCACGCTGTTCGACATGGCCGACGGGGCGATGGCCCGCGAACGCGGCTTCGGCACCAGCTTCGGCGCGGTGCTGGACGCCACCTGCGACCGCCTGTGCGACGGCGCAGTGTTCTGCGGGCTGCTCTGGTGGATCGCGTTTCACCTGCACGACAAGCCGTTGACCGCGGCGACGCTCATCTGCTTGGTCACCTCCCAGGTGATCTCCTACATCAAGGCGCGGGCCGAGGCCAGCGGGTTGCGCGGTGACGGCGGCTTCATCGAACGACCGGAGCGCCTGATCATTGTGCTGGTGGGCGCCGGGGTCGCCGATTTCCCGTTCGTTGCCTGGCCGCCGGCGCTCCCGGTGGCGATGTGGCTGCTGGCGGTGTTAAGTGTGATCACCTGTGCGCAGCGGTTGTACGCGGTGCGGACCTCGCCCGGGGCCATCGACCGCATTGCACTATCGGGAAAGAGTGAGCAGTGATACCGCCTTCGGGAAGCCTGAGTCTGCTCGGCCGTCGTCGTCCCCGCGAACTCGTGACCGGTGCCGCGACCGATTGGACGTATGCTGCCGGCTGGATGGCCGTGCGGGCCATGCCGGAGTTCGCTGCGCGCAACGTCTTCAGCGCCGGGGCCCGGTACGCGGCCCGGCGCGGCGGCCCGGAGCAGCTGCGCAAGAATCTAGCTCGGGTTATCGGGGTCGCGCCCAAGAATGTGCCCGACTCGTTGATGCGTGCCTCGCTGGCTTCTTACGCCCGTTACTGGCGGGAGGCGTTCCGACTGCCGACCATGGACCATGTCGAGCTGACCCGTCAGCTCGACGCCGGAACCCACGGACAGGACAACCTGGACGGGGCGCTGGCGCAGGGGCGGGGCGTGATCTGTGCGCTGCCGCACAGCGGCAACTGGGACATGAACGGGCTGTGGCTGGCGCAGACGCATGGCACCTTCGCCACCGTCGCCGAGCGGCTCAAGCCCGAGTCGCTGTACCGGCGCTTCATCGAATACCGCGAGGGATTGGGCTTCGAGGTGATACCGCTGTCCGGCGGCGAACGACCGCCCTTCGAGGTGTTGTGCGACCGCCTGCGGGACAACCGGGTGGTGTGCCTGATGGCGGAGCGCGACCTGACCCGCACCGGCGTGGAAGTCGAGTTTTTCGGCGAACTCACCCGGATGCCGGCCGGTCCGGCCAAACTCGCCATAGCAACGGGCGCGGCACTGCTGCCGTCGCACTGTTGGTTCGAGGGAGACGGCTGGGCCTGCAAGATGGATCCGCCGCTGGACTGCAGCAGCGGCGACGTGCAGGCGATCACCCAGGCGCTGGCTCACGAGTTCGAGCAGAACATCGCCGCCACCCCCGAGGATTGGCACATGATGCAGCCGCAGTGGCTGGCTGATCTGTCCGACGACCGGCGGGCCTGGCTGAAGGGCCGGTGATGCGGATCGGCATGGTCTGCCCCTACTCGTTCGATGTGCCGGGCGGGGTGCAGTCGCATGTGCTGCAGCTGGCTGATGTGATGCGCGCGCGAGGGCACGAGGTCAGCGTGCTGGCACCGGTCTCGCCGGAGACCGCCCTGCCCGACTACGTCGTCTCCGCCGGGCGCGCGGTGCCGATTCCCTACAACGGGTCGGTGGCCCGGTTGCGGTTCGGACCCGCCACTCACCGCAAGGTCAAGAAGTGGCTCGCCGACGGGGAATTCGACGTGCTGCACCTGCATGAGCCGAGCGCCCCGAGCCTGTCTCTGCTGGCGCTCAATATCGCTGAGGGTCCGATAGTCGCGACGTTTCACACCTCGACCACCAAGTCGGTGGCCATGTCGGTGCTGGGCGGCATGTTGCGGCCGCGGTTCGAGAAGATCGTCGGCCGGATCGCGGTGTCCGATCTGGCGCGCCGCTGGCAGATGGAGTCGGTGGGCTCCGATGCAGTGGAGATCCCCAACGGTGTCGACGTCGACTTCTTTGCCTCGGCACCGCTGTTGGACGGCTACCCGCGGCCCGGCAAGACGGTGCTGTTCCTGGGGCGCTACGACGAACCCCGTAAAGGTATGGCCACGTTAATGGCCGCCATGCCGGCTGTGGTGCAGCGTTTTCCCGACGTACAGTTGCTGATCGTCGGCCGCGGCGATGAGGACGAATTGCTCAGCGAGGCAAGCGGATTGGCCGCGAATATGCGCTTCCTGGGGCAGGTCGACGATGCGGGGAAGGCCTCGGCGATGCGCAGCGCCGATGTCTACTGTGCGCCCAACACCGGTGGGGAGAGCTTCGGCATCGTCCTGGTGGAGGCGATGGCCGCCGGCACCGCGGTGGTGGCCAGCGACCTCGACGCGTTCCGGCGGGTGCTGTGCGACGGCGCAGTGGGGCGGTTGGTGCCGGTGGACGACAGCGCCGCGCTGGCCGAGGGGCTGATAGCGGTGCTGGACGATGACGAACTGCGCAACCGGTATGTGACGGCCGGTGCCGACGCCGTCCGCCGCTACGACTGGTCGGTGGTCGCCAGCCAGATCATGCGCGTGTACGAGACTGTTGCCGGGTCGGGGGTCAAGGTGCAGGTGGCCAGCTGATGGTGTGGCTGATCGCCGCGCTTGTCGGGCTTTTCCTGGTAGTGGTGGCGTTCGGCGCGTGGGGGTATCAGCGCGCGAACCGGCTGAACCGGCTGCACGTGCGGTACGACCTGTCCTGGCAGGCGCTGGACGGCGCGTTGGCGCGGCGCGCCGTGGTGGCGCGGGCGATCGCGATCGACGCCTACGGCGGGGCGCCCGAGGGCAAGCGGCTGGCCGCCTTGGCCGATGCCGCGGAGCGGGCCCCGCGCAGCGCGCGCGAGACCGCGGAGAACGAGCTGTCCGCCGCTTTGGCGATGGTCGACCCGGCGTCGGTACCCGCGGGTCTGCTGGCCGAGTTGGCCGACGCCGAGGCCCGGGTGCTGCTGGCCCGACGGTTCCACAACGACGCGGTCCGCGACACCCTGGTGCTGGCCGAGCGGCGCATGGTGCGGTTGTTCAGATTGGGTGGAAGGGCGCCGCTGCCAACGTATTTCGAGATTGCCGAGCGGCCGCACGCGCAGACGCACGCCCATCATGAGCTCAACCATCGCACCTCGGCGCGGGTGGTGTTGCTCGACGAGACCGGTGCGGTGCTGCTGTTGTGCGGTTCGGATCCCGCTGTCACCGACGGCACCGCGCCCCGGTGGTGGTTCACCGTCGGCGGTGAGGTGCAGCCGGGGGAGCGGTTGGCCGAGACGGCCGCCCGTGAACTGGCCGAGGAAACCGGTCTGCAGGTCTCGCCGGCCGAATTGTTCGGGCCTATCTGGCGCCGCGACGAGGTGTTCGAGTTCAACGGTTCGATGATCGACAGCGAAGAGTTCTACCTCGTGCACCGCACCGAGCGGTTCGAGCCGACTCTGGAGGGGCGCACCGAGCTGGAACGTCGCTACATCCACGGGTTTCGCTGGTGTGGGGTGGCCGATATCGCGGCGTTCGAGGCCGCCGGCGAGGTGGTGTACCCGCGGCAATTGGGGGAGTTGCTGCCGGTGGCCAATGAGTTCGCCGACCTGCGGGATCGGCGCGATGCCGTTGTCCCGCTTTCGATCCGCTGATGTCCCATCCGCTGCGGTTGCGTATCGGTGAGTACTACGACTCAGGCAACAAGCGATGGCCGGGCACTGAGTTGATCTTGACCACTGAGGGGTGCCTGCTCTACGTCGAATATCTCTCATATGCAGCGGAACCAACGCTCGACGAAATCGCCCCATCCGCAGCACCATTCACGTTGAGACCCGACGTGATTCCCTCGGCGAACGAACAGATCAAGGTGTTCGACGATGATGTTGAACTCGCGTGGGTCGACGCGGAACACAACGGAATTCTGTGTTATCGCTTCGGCGACACGCCGTGGCGGTCGATCGCGCACAATCCGCACCGGGACACCCCGGCCGGGTCCTCCCCGGGGTTTACCCATCGCCGAACCGGCCCGGCACATCTCTTTCGCCGTCGGACTGGGTGCGCCGATCCAGTGCGTGCGGTTAATTGACTGGCCTTATTCGTTGGTCGCTGCGGTACGCGCAACCGTTGGCCGGCTGGTCGCTCGACCATTTGACGCACAGGTCGCGGTTGACGAAGCCAATTTTCTCTGCGTATTCGAGCGCAGCGAGGGACTTGCGCAACGGGCCCAAGCGAAGGTGCTGATTCGAGGGCGCGAGGCACCTGCTTAGACCGACAACCCTTCAGAAGGGTGGTGGGTCGTCGTCGGGGTGGGGTGGTGG
>NZ_JCALDR010000028.1:0-34475 GCF_059812965.1 Mycobacterium sp. NGS29 | reverse complement strand
CCACGCAACACGACGCAGCGGCCGCGGCCTACAGCAGCGCCCTGGCCACCATGCCCACCCTGGTGGAACTGGCCGCCAACCACACGGTGCACGGCGTGCTGCTGGCCACCAACTTCTTCGGTATCAACACCATTCCCATCGCCGTCAACGAAGCCGATTACGTCCGGATGTGGATTCAGGCTGCCGACACCATGGCGGTCTACCAGACCATCACCGAAACCGCGATGGCCGCGACCCCCACCACCGCACCGGCACCGCCCATTCGCACCAGCGGCGCGGAAGCGCTCGGCGCGCCGTGGGACGGGTTGGGCTCGATCTCCCAGTTCTTCAGCGAGCTGGCAGATTTGATTGCCGACCCGTACACCTATTTCTTGAACTTCTTCCAGCAGTTCGGGTTCAGTCCGGGGGCTACCGTCGTGCTGGCAGTCATCGCCCTGCTGTTGTACGACATCCTCTGGTACCCGTACTACGCGTCCTATGCGCTATTGCTGCTGCCCTTCTTCACCCCGGCGCTCAGTGCGCTGGGGGCCCTGAATGTGTTGGCGCAGTGGCTCAACGGGTGGCCGGCGGCCGGGTTGTCTGCTGTTCCCGCGGTGCCCAGCGTCGGCCAGCACGTCGCCGCAGACCTGCCGGCTGCTGTTGCACCGGTCGGCGCGGCCGTCGCCGGCGCTAGCGCACCGGCCAGCAGTCCGGTATCCAGTGCACCCACGTCCGCTCCGGCCGGCAGTGCACCGCCGGCCGCCGGCATCGGTTACGCCGTCGCGGCGTCGGCGCCGCCCGGGGTGAGTTCAGGGCCCAAAGCCGGTGCCAAATCCCCCGACGACATGGCCGACAGCGTCGGGGCCGCAGCGCCAACTCGACCGGCCCCCGCCACCGGGCGAATCAGTCGGCACCGACGCAGCAAGACCGGAGTACGCGGATACCGGGACGAATTCCTCACTGCCGACCTGGAAGTCGCCGACGACGCTGAACCGGAATCGAGCACCAGTGGGCAGGGGGCGGGTCCGCTCGGCTTCACCGGCACGTTGCCGACGGCCGCCACCAGCCCGGCCGGACTGGTGCGACAAGCACTCGACAACACCGGCGTCCCGTTGCTGCCCACCACGTGGCCGGACGACACCTACAGCGCGGCGGGACGCCGATAATGCCGACCCCAACTCCAAGAATCCGCCAAGAATGCTTTGAGAATACGCGGAGCGCGCACTGGCATTCTCGAGAAATCACATCGAAGCCAAGGAGGTTGGTGCACGCCGGTCCAAATTAGCGCAATACGTGTTCAGGCGCGCTGCCGGCCCCGACACGACACAGCCAAACCGAAATCAACAAAGGAAATCGTCAATGACGCTCAACGTCAAAGGTGAGGGGCTCGGTGCGCAAGTCACCGGACTGGATCCCTCGAATCTGGACCATATCACCACCGAAGAACTCCGCAATATCGTCTACACGAACAAGCTCGTCGTTCTGAAAGATGTGCACCCGACACCGGAAGAATTCATCAACCTCGGCCGGCTGATCGGAGAAATCGTTCCCTATTACGAGCCGGTCTACCACCACAAGGACCACCACGAGATCTTTGTGTCGTCCACGGAGCAAGGCCAAGGGGTCCCGAAAACCGGCGCGTTCTGGCACATCGACTACATGTTCATGCCGGAGCCGTTCGCCTTTTCGATGGTGCTGCCGCTGACGGTGCCCGGGCACGATCGCGGAACCTATTTCATCGATCTCAACCGAGTTTGGGAGTCGCTGCCGGCCACCAAGCAGGACGCGGTCCGCGGCACACTCAGCACGCACGATCCCAGGCGCCACATCAAGATTCGTCCCAGCGACGTCTACAAGCCGATCGGCGAAGTCTGGGACGAGATCAACCGCACCACGCCGCCGATCAAGTGGCCGACGGTGATCAGGCACCCGCACACCGGCCAGGAGATTCTGTACATCTGCGCGACCGGCACCACCAAGATCGAGGACACAGAGGGGAATGTCCTCGACCCGGCGGTGCTGCAGGAACTCATGGAGGCGACGGGGCAGCTCGACGCCGAATACGAATCGCCATTCATCCACACCCAGCATTACGAAGTCGGCGACATCATTTTGTGGGACAACCGCGTGCTCATGCACCGGGCGAAACACGGTACCGCCGCGGGACATTTGACCACTCACCGTCTGACCATGTTGGACGGCCTTATCACACCAGGATATCCAGCATGACCACCATCACTTTGTCCCCGTACACCCGGACGACTGAATTCACCGACATCAGCGATACGGAACCGATTGACGAGAAATTGCTGGAGCAAGTGCTCGAGCCGTATGCCTACAAAGGGTGCCGCTATTTGATCGACGCCAGCTACAAGGCGACCGAAGATTCGGTTCTGGCGTACGGAAATTTCAGCATCAGCGACCCGGCGTACATTCGCAGCACGGGGCATTTCAACGCGGTCGAACTCATCATCTGCTTCAATCAGCTCGCATACAGCGCTTTCGCGCCGGCAGTGTTGCATGAGCAAATTCCGCCACTGCGGGGTTGGTCGATCGCGGATTTCTTGAGCCTGCAGCTGCCCAGCATGCTGATCAAGAACACCTCGTCGCGGTTCAAGCGCATGATCCACGCGCAGAAGTTCTCCGCGCGATTGCTGTGCCAGAACTTCCAGGTCATGGAACGATCGATGCGCTATCTTTCGGTTCCCTGCACCATCGAGTTCTGGGACGAGTTCGGCGGAGCCGCGACCGCGGAGGTCGAACTGGCCGCGCTCAACATCCCCTGAACCCGCTGGAAGGAAAAGCTGCACAGTCATGTCGCACTTACCACCCACCGTGCTGGAGCGCGTGGTTGCCCAAGCGCAGCAGCGGCCCGAGGCAATTGCCCTGCGCCGCTGCGACGGCGGCAGCGCGCTGCGGTATGGGGAACTCGTCAGGGAAGTAGAGCGGCTCGCCGCAGGGTTACGAGCGCACTCGGTGACGCAGGGCTCCCGGGTGCTCGTCATCTCCGACAACGGTCCCGAGACCTATCTGTCGGTGCTGGCCTGCGCCCGGCTCGGGGCGATCGCGGTCATGGCCGACGGCAACCTGCCGCCGGCAACCATCGCGCGGTTCGCCGAGATCACCAGCCCGGAGGCGATTCTCGTCGCGCCCGCCAGCAGGATCGGATCGGCCGCCCTGCCGGCTTCGATACCGGCGATCGCCGTCGATTTCGCGGCTTCGGGTCAGAGCATCGACAACGTTGACGATGCCAAGCCTGACCGGCAGGGCGCGCAGACTCCGTTGGCGATGATCTTCACCAGCGGCACGACGGGCGAGCCGAAAGCCGTCCTGCTGGCCAACCGCACCTTTTTCGCCATCCCGGACATCCTGCGGGAAACGGGGTTGAACTGGGTCACCTGGGTGGACGGTGAAACCACCTATTCACCGCTGCCGGCGACACACATCGGCGGACTGTGGTGGATATTCACCTGCCTGATGCGCGGTGGAACCTGCATCACCGGCGGTGAGAACACGACCTCTCTGATGGAGATTCTGAACACCAACGAGGTCGCGACGACCTGCCTGGTGCCGACCCTGCTCTCGAAACTGGTTGCTGAACTGAAATCCAGTGACGGGAAGGTTCCGTCGCTGCGGCTGGTCGGATATGGCGGGTCGCGGGCGATCGCGGCTGATGTGCGCTTCATCGAAGCGACCGGAGTGCGCACCGCCCAGGTCTACGGACTGAGTGAAACAGGCTGCACCGCTTTGTGTTTGCCGACCGATGAGAATTCGATTGCCAAGATCGAGGCGGGCGCGGTGGGACGTCCCTACCCCGGTGTCGAGTTCTACCTCGCCGGCCCGGACGGCGGCGCCCCCACGGACCCGGACGCGGCACCGTCTGCCTCGTTCGGGACGCTGTGGATCAAGTCGCCGGCAAACATGCTGGGGTACTGGAACAATCCCGTCCGTACCCAGGAGGTACTGGTCGACGGCTGGGTCAACACCGGCGACCTGCTGGAGCGGCACGACGACGGCTTCTTCTATATCAAAGGCAGATCGTCGGAGATGTTCATCTCCGGCGGCGTGAACATCGCGCCGGACGAGGTGGATCGAATCGCCGAACGCGTGCCGGGTGTGCGCGAGGCCGCGTGCTACGAAATCCCGGACCCCGAATTCGGGGCACTGGTCGGTTTGGCCGTCGTCCCGTCGAAGCGTCTTGACGACGCCGAGGCCCGCAAGCTCAAGCAGGCGGTCGCGGCGCATTTCCGGGGCGAGTCCGAGTCGGCGGCGCGACCGTCGTCGATCGTGATCGTCGCGGAGATTCCGCGCACCCAGTCCGGCAAGGTCATGCGGGCCTCGCTGGCGGGAACGGTGGGGGGAGTGGGTACCGGTGGCTGAGAATCTGCGGGACACGGTCCTGGCGGCTGTCTGCGACGTGCTGTACATCGACGAGGAAGACCTGACCGACGGCGACGCCACCGATCTCCGGGACCTGGGATTGGACTCCGTCCGGTTCGTCCTGTTGATGAAACAGCTTGGGGTGGACCGGGAATCCGACATGCCGTCCCGGCTGGCGGACAATCTGTCGATCGCGGCCTGGGTGCGCGAACTGGAGTGCGCGAGTGAGTCCGTCTGAACCGGTTCCACTGAGCCGGTCGCAACAGAACCTCTACCACGGGGTGCTGCAGGACAACGACCCGGAGCTGTACCTGATCGGTAAGAAGTACACGTTCCGCCCGCTGGATCTGTCCCGGTTTCTCAGCGCACTGGAAGCCTCGGTGCTGGAGAACCCGGTGCAGCTCTGCGTGCTCGAACCGGCTGCGACCGACCAAGATTATCCGCAACTCGTACTGCGCTTGGCATTCGACGACATCGTCCGGGTGCGCCCGGGTGCCCCGGGCCCGCCGGACGACGAGCTGGTGGGCAGTTGGTCCTCCGGCATCCTCGGTGTGCCGCTGATCCGTTACACCGTGTGGACCGATGAGGACGGCTCGGTCACCGGAATGTCGGTGTGCAGCCATCACATCGTGGTCGATGGTGGCGGAACCGGGCTGATCGAAGCTGCCCTGGCGCGCCATCTCACCGCCGTGGACATCGTCGAAAAGCCCGGTGTTTCTGCGGGCTTGGCGAAACTGGTCGAGGCTCATCGGCGGGAGCGAGCCAAAGTCGAAGAGTCGTTGCAGCGGACTGCCGCCGGGGTGCAGCGCGAGCTCGCCGACGAAGCGCGGCTGGGTGCGCACGGACAGGGTGCGGGGACGGCGCCCGCGACGGCCGCCAAAGGTGTCCTACGCGAATCGGTGACGTTGTCCGGCAGCGCGTTTGACGCAATCCTCGCCCTGTCCGAGGACCAGCAGATACCGCTGAACGTGCTGGTGTCCGCGGCGGCGGTGGCAGTGGATGCCAGCATTCGGCAAAGTACCGAGTGTCTGCTGGTCCACGCCGTCGACAACCGATTCGGCGACCCGACGCTGAATGTCGCGACGTGTCTGGTCAATTCGGTCGCACATTCCGCCCGATTCTCCCCCTTCGCGTCGGTGCACGACGTGGTCCGAACCCTGGACCGAGGCTATGTCAAAGCTGTGCGGCGCCGCTGGCTTCGGGAAGAGTATTACCGCCGAATGTATCTGGCGATCAACCGCACGTCCCACATCGAGGCGCTGACGCTGAACTTCATCCGCGAGACGTGCGCGCCCGAGTTGCGGCCGTTCCTGCTGGAGGCTCCCGTAGCGACGGACATCGGCCCAGTCGAGGGCATGACGGTGGCGAGCGTGCTGGACGAGCAACAGCGCACCCTGCACTTGGCGATCTGGGACAGGGCCGATCTGCCGGAGTCGAAGACGGGCATCGCAGAACGGATCGGTGCGGCACTGGCGGCGATGCCGACCCGGTGGGAACAGCCCCTGGCAACGACGGTCGGCGAATGGCTGGTGGCCGGCCCGGACGGCGCACTGCGCCACAGTGATTCGGCCCAGATGCCGCGACCGTCGACACCGGCGTGGTTCGCAGGTGTCGACGTCCGAGACCTGCTCGACAGACGCTTAACGGTGTACCGCTGGGTGGCGTGGTTGACGCAGCACATCGGTAGACCCGGCGACGTCATGGTGTTCACCGACGACGACACCGACCAGACGATCGATCTGTTGATCGCCTGCCACCTCGCCGGTTACGCCTACAGCGTCTGCGACTCCGCGGACCAGGTCGGGCTGCGCGCCGGCGCGATCGCCGAGCACGGTGCTGGTCTGGCCGCCCATGCCCTGGACGTGTCCGATATCAGTTTTCCCGAAGTCGTAAGTGAGTCAGCGCGCGCGCGGGCTGATGAACGCATTGCACACGTGGTCCAGGACAATTCACTCGCCACGAAACCGGCATACATCATGCCGACATCGGGATCCACCGGCCAACCCAAGCTCGTCCGGGTCGACCACGGCTCGCTGGCGTTGTTCTGTGATGCCGTCACGCGTGCTTACGGGTGGGGGCCGTCGGACACGGTGCTGCAATGCGCACCGTTGACGTCGGACATCAGCGTCGAGGAGATCTTCGGTGCGGTCCGCTGCGGAGCGCGGCTGGTCCGCACCACAGCGATGAAGACCGGCGATTTCCCAGCGCTCACAAGAGATTTCGTCGACCGTGCGGCGACCGTCGTCGACCTGCCGACTGCCGTCTGGCATCTGTTGTGTGAGGATCGCGACGCACTTGACGCGATGCGTGATTCAGGCCTGCGCCAAATTGTCATCGGCGGTGAAGCCGTCCGACCCGTCGCCGTCGACAAGTGGATCGATTCGGGTACAGCACAACGGATCTCGCTGATATCGACCTATGGGCCGACCGAGGCCACCGTGGTGGTGACCTCTCTGCCGGATGCTGCCGACGTGCCGGGCGGTGCCCGGCTCAGGGTGGGCCGGCCGATGGTGCCGAACACCGTCGTCGTCGGGTTCGGTGAAATCGTCGTCGTCGGTGGCCTGGTCTCCGCCGGTTATCTCGGGACAGCGGATCGCAGCTTCGGCACCGTGACCACCGACGACGGCACGCAACTTCGGGCGTTCGCCACCGCCGACCGGGTGACCCTGGACGGTGACGGCTTTCCGCTGTTCGCCGGCCGCAAGGACGCCGTCGTCAAAATCGCGGGCAAGCGGGTCGACATCGCGGACGTGACCAGGCGCATCTCCGAAGACCCCGCGGTCTCCGATGTCGCCGTCGAGCTGCACGACGGCAGTCTCGGGGTGTGGTTCGAAACCTTGCGAACCCGCGAGGCGGCGGAAGACGCCGCCGCGGCGGCGCGCATCCGGCTGATCCTGCTGAACGCGGGGGTCTCCTCGTTCTTCGTTGTCGGCGTGCCGACGATCCCACGCAAGCCGAACGGCAAGGTGGACAGCGACCACCTGCGCGCACTGCCACAATTCGCGGGTGCGGCGCGCGACGATGCCGAGGCCGACGACAGAGCCACCGCCCTGGCGCAGGTCTGGAGCCGGCGGCTCGGCACTGTCATTCAGGCGGACTCGTCGTTGCTCGACGAGGGCATCGGATCGTTGGACCTGATCCGGATCCTGCCGGACAGCCGGCAGTTCCTGGGCCGACAGGTCTCCATATTCGATCTGATCAGTGCCGATACCGCCGCCAACCTGGTTGCCGACACAGCCCCGGTCGGGTCCTGGATGGACGCCGACACGGCCGCCGAGATCGAGCACGATCTCGCCGTGCTGACGCGACCGGTGAACCCGGTGCGCGCGGGGACCGGCTCCGGTGCGGCCCTCGTCGTACTGGGCGCATCGGGCATCCTCGGAACCGGATTCGCCGGCGCAATCCTGGACCTCAAGAAGTCCGGAGTGCACTGTCCCGACATAGTGTTGGCCGCCAGGTCGGACCTCCCCGCAGCCGGTCCCTGGGGTGCGCTGCGGACCCTGGACGGGGTACGGATACAACAACTCCCGCCGAACTTCGGTGCGGCGGAACTGGACGCGCTGTTGCGCGACAGCGATGCCGGGACCGTCATCAATTGCATCGGCAATACCAATGTGCTGGTGCCCTATCGCGAATTACGCACGGCCAACGTCGATTTGGTCTCCGCACTGATCGGGGTGTGCGCCGAGCGCAACACCAAACTGGTGCACTTGTCCACCTTCGTCGTTGACGCGGATGTCACGGCGCCGCGGGTCACCGATCCCCGCACAGCGCCGTATCCGTACGCGGCGGCCAAGTCCCTGGCGGAACTGATCGTCGCCGCCGCGCCGGAGACGCTCGACTTCACCGTTGTTCGGTTGCCCCGGGTGCTCGGCGAGGACTATCAGGTGCGCGACTCCGCCGATGTCCTGGTCTCGGTCGCCGACGCGTGTCACGCGGTGCAGGCCTACCCTTCGCTCACGCTCACCGAAGAGATCACCACCGGACGCGCCGCGGCGTCTGCGATCCTGCGACGCGTCTTGGCAGCGCCCACCGGGTTAGGGCGCGGCATCACCGTGTTGCGCGGCGAAGCGACGGATTATGCCAAGCTGCTCAACGGATTTGCGCTTGACGAACTCGACGTTGCAGCGTGGAAGTATCGGCTCGACGGCAGCGATTGGGCGAAGACGAATCCGCGCAGATGGTCGGTGGTCGACGGCTGGCTGACCCTCGGCATGACATTGGGCGGGCGGTCTTACGCCGAGCATCTGGCGGACTACCCGACCATTGCACTCGGCCTCGAATCCGTTGCCGAACTCACCGCGCCGGTGCAGTCGATCCCGGATCTGTTGGCGCACGCGTGGGCGGGGTGAGATCTCGTCGCAGCCGGAACGGATCAGTCCGTGGCAAGCACGGCGAACATGATCGCCATGCCGACAGCCGTCATCACCTGGACCGCACTGCCCAACCGCTTGCGCCAGCACCGCCTGCCGCGCCGCCGTGGCAGCTTGAGGAACCGGTATCCCCACACCAGAGCCGCGACCGAGAAGACCACGACCCACGCCCAGTTGCCGGTGCCGATCCAGTTGTGGGCCGCCTCGCTCGTGGATTCCTGGGCCTCGGCCATCTCCATGCCCGGCATCGACATGTCCGGCGCCGCGTGGGCACTCCCGGGCGTCAGGTGCCCGCCCATCACGGCGTACATCCACGCCATCGCCAGCATCTTCACCGCGTGATAACCCCGCGCGAGCCGGGACGCGATCACGCGGGCGGCGAGGACCGCCGTCATCACGAACCACACCGCCGCAGCCAGGAAAAAGACCTCAGCCGGTGTGGCGGGCAACCGGCGACCCTGCGGCCACGCCATCACTGCCATCGCGATCACCATCGTGAGGTGTAGTACGTGACTGATCGCCGACGTCCAGGACCGACGGTCCAGGACGAGCGCGAAGCCGATACCGCTGAGCAGGAAAAGGGCGGTGACAGCCCAACGCAGCGGCAGGTCCTCGATCATTCACCGAAGACTATGCGGTTGCACCGACGAACCGGCTGTATGTGCGCCCGTAAGCTGCAAGGGTGCAGACCGAGCCGAGCGCAGCGACGACGCCGCCTGCCCGGTCGCCAATCGTGCAAAGGGCGGCGTTGGCCGTCGGGTTCGCGGTTGTCGCAATCGCCCTCGCCGGCTACGGATGGATCTCCGGGCCGGGCCGCTACGCCGAAGGCCGCAACCCGTTCCCCGGCGGTTTTGTCAGCGTCGCCGAACCGGTCGGCTACTTCGTCGCGTCGATGCTGGGTGCGCTGTGCCTGGGCGCACTGATCCTGGTCGTAGTGACCTCGCGGCCGGAGGCGGACGGCCTACTCGATCCCGCTGCCTTCCGAATCCATCTTGTGGCAGAGCGTGTTTCGCTTTTCTGGCCGATCACGGCCGCGCTGATGGTGGTCATCCAGGCCGCCCACGACACCGGGGTGGATGCGGTTGCGCTGCTGGGCAGCGGAGCGCTGATGGACGCCGTCGAGCTGTCCGAGACAGCGCGGGCCTGGATCGTCGTGCTGGTCTGCGCCCTGCCGATCGCGGTGACGCTGCGGATCAGCACCCGTTGGCTCAGCCATGTGGTGCTGTTGGTTCCCGCGCTGATCGCGGTCGTCGCTACCGCGGTGACCGGTAACGCGGGGCAGGGCCCCGATCACGACTATTCGACCAGCACCGTGCTCGTCGTCGCCGCCGCGGTCTCGGTACTGACCGGGCTGACGGTGGTTGCAGCGTTGACCGGGGCAATGCCGACCCCCTTCGTGCGCGGCCTGCGGGTGATCTGCGGTGGGCTCGTCATCACCTACGGGGCGGTGCTGCTGTACCTGCTGATCCCGGGCTGGACGCTGGGCTCGACCTTCGCCCGCCTCGGACTCGTGGTGGGCGGCCTGACCGCGTTGGTGCTGCTGGCTGACTGCTGGGGATACGTCCGGCCGCAGAACTCCGCGGGCGTTGGCACGCTTGTCGCGCTGGCCATGACGGCGGCCACGGCGGCGATCGCCGCCATGGCGGTGCAGACCGGGCCGCGCCTGCTCACGCACCACTTCACCGGCTGGGACGTGTTCCTGGGTTACGAACTGTCGCGACCGCCGACCGTCCTCGGGGTGCTGACCTTCTGGCGTTTCGACGGACTGATCGGAACGGCCGGTCTGGTCTTGGCGATCGCGTATGCGGTCGGCTTCCTGCGGCTGCGGCGCAACGGCAACCCGTGGCCGGTCGGCCGGTTGATCGCCTGGCTCAGCGGTTGCGCCGCACTGGTTTTCGCCAGTAGCTCGGGACTGCGGGCCTACGGATCGGCGATGTTCAGCATGCACATGGCCGAACACATGATCCTCAACATGTTCATCCCGGTGTTGCTGGTGCTGGGCGGACCGGTGACGCTGGCGCTGCGGGTGCTGCCGGCCGCCGCAGAGGGCGAGGCGCCGGGCCCACGGGAATGGCTGACCTGGCTGTTGCACTCCAAAGTGACGAAGTTCGTCTCGCATCCGGTGGTGGCGTTCGTCCTGTTCGTCGGTTCGCCTTTCGTGGTGTACTTCACCCCGCTGTTCGACACGCTGGTCCGCTACCACTGGGGCCACGAGTTCATGGCGATCCATTTTCTGCTGGTCGGTTACCTTTTCTACTGGGCGATCATCGGCATCGATCCCGGCCCGCGGCGCCTGCCCTACCCCGGGCGTATCGGGTTGCTGTTCGCTGTCATGCCGTTTCACGCGTTCTTCGGAATCGCACTGATGACGATGGCCACGCCGGTCGGCAGCACGTTCTACCGCTCGGTCAACCTGCCGTGGCTGCACGACATCGTGGCCGACCAGCATCTCGGCGGTGGAATTGCCTGGAGCCTCACGGAATTGCCGGTGATCATCGTCATCGTGGCGTTGGTGACGCAGTGGGCCCGCCAGGACCGCAAAGTAGCCTCACGCAGTGACCGGCACGCCGACAGCGACTACGCCGACGACGACCTGGAGGCCTACAACGCCATGCTGCGCGAATTGGCGCGGATGCGCCGCTGATGTCACAAGGCGGGGCTCACTCGACGACGGTGAAGTTGCCCTCGCCCGCCAACGCCGCTTGGACCTGCTCTCGGGTGAGTTCGACATTGGTCGAAACACGCACTGCGGAGGTGCCTTCGGCATTCAACTCCACGCTGACCGCATTGACGGGCCGCAGCGACGTGAGTGCGGTGGTGATGGTGGCGACGCAGCCCTGGCAGTGCAGTCCGGCTACCGAAAATACTTGTTCAGCCATGGTTTACCTCATATCTGTGTCCGAAGTTACGCAGCCGCAGGCTATTCGACACGACGAAGAAGGACGAGAACGCCATTGCGGCACCGGCGATCAGCGGATTGAGCAGTCCGGCGGCGGCCACCGGGATCGCGGCGACGTTGTAGCCGAACGCCCAGATCATGTTCATCCGGATCGTGCGCATGGTGGCGCGCGCCAGATCCAGCGACTGCGGCACGATGTCGAGATCGTCGCGAACCAGGATGATGTCGGCAGCGCCGATAGCGACGTCGGTGCCCCGCCCGATCGCCAATCCCAAATCGGCGCAAGCCAAGGCGGGGCCGTCGTTGATCCCGTCGCCGACCATCGCGACGGTCCTGCCCTGCTCGCGCAGTCCTTGGATCACATCGACTTTGCCCTGCGGCAGCACGTCGGCGACGACTGTGTCGATGCCCACCTGAGCGGCGATCGAGTCGGCCGCCGCCTTGTTGTCGCCGGTGAGCAGCACCGTCTGCAGCCCGCGCTGGTGCAGTGCGGCGATCGCGTCGGCCGCTGAGTCCTTGACGGTGTCGGCGATCGCGATCGCCGCGCGCGCCGTGCCGTCCACCGCGACGAACACCACTGTCTCGCCGCGTGTTTCACCGTCGGCGCGGGCGGACTCCAGCAGGGCGGCTCCCGGCGCTGTGCGGGTGACCCACGTCGGCTTGCCCACCTCGACATGGCGGCCGTCCACGACCCCCGATACCCCACAACCCGCTACCACGACGAAATCGTTGACGGGCAACGGGTCTGGAGAGGCGGCCACGATCGCGGCGGCGACCGCATGCTCGGACGCCGCTTCCACGGCCGCGGCCAGCGACAGGACTTCATCGCGGTCGTGCCCGTCGGCGGTCGTCACCGAACTGACCGTGAGTTGCCCGACCGTCAAGGTGCCCGTCTTGTCGAACACCACCGTGTCGACGCTGCGGACGGTCTCCAGCGCCCGGTAACCCTTGATGAAGATCCCGAGTTGCGCGCCGCGCCCCGAGGCCACCATCATCGCCGTCGGCGTCGCGAGTCCCAGCGCGCAGGGACACGCGATCACCAGCACGCCGAGCGTCACCGAAAAGGCGCGATCGGCACCGGCGCCGGCCACCAACCACCCGGCCCCGGCGACCAGCGCGATGGCGAACACCACCGGAACGAACACGGCCGAAATGCGGTCGGCAAGGCGTTGCGCCCGAGCCTTCTGCGCCTGCGCCTCTTCGACGAGGCGGACCATCGCGGCGAACTGGGTGTCGGCACCGACGGCGGTCGCCTCGACGATCAGGCGCCCGTCGAGCACGACGGTGCCGCCCACCACGTCGGACCGCGGAGAGGCGCGGACGGGTTCGGCTTCGCCGGTCATGGCGCTGGTGTCGACGGCTGCGGTGCCTTCGACGACGACGCCGTCGGCGGCGATGGTCTCACCGGGTCGGACGACGAAACGCTGGCGCTTCTTGAGTTCGCCGGCGGGAATCACCAACTCGGCGCCGTCGGGCAGCAGGACCGTCACGTTCTTGGCGCCCAAGGCTGCCAGGGCACGCAGCGCGCCGCCGGCCTTCGATTTGGCGCGGGCTTCGAAGTATCGGCCCGCCAGCACGAACACCGTGACGCCCGCGGCGACCTCCAGGTAGATCGCGTCGCTGTGCAGGATCGCCTGCCATATACCATGCGTGTCCCGGGGCGGGGTGGGACGGAAGACCGTCGCGAACGACCAGACCGTGGCGGCGGCGATGCCGACCGAGATGAGGGTCTCCATGGACGCCGTCCGGTGGCGGGCGTTGCGCAGCGCGACCGAGTGGAACGGCCACGCGGCCCACGTGACGATCGGCGTCGCCAGCGCCACCAGCACGAATCCCCAGCCGGGGAACCTGGCGCCGGGCACGATGGCGAACATGCTGGACAGGTCGGCCAGCGGAACGAAGAGCACGGCGGCGATCAGCAGTCGCCGCAGCAGGCTGCGGGCGTGGGCGGCGTCGGGGTCGGGGCCGTCCTGGTGGCGGGCTGTCGTCTCGTCGTGCGGTGCGGCTTGGTAGCCGGCCCTCGCCACGGCCTCGCACAGCTCGTCGACCGGGACCTCGACGGCGTCGATGGTGGCGACCCGGGTGGCGAAGTTCACCGATGCGCGTACGCCGGCCATCTTGTTGAGCTTGGCCTCCACCCGCGCTGCGCACGCCGCACACGACATGCCGGAGACGTTGAGCTGGACCCGCTGCGCCAGGTCGGAGCCCTGCACAACAGGAGTCACCACGCCAGGGTACAAGCGGGTCAGGGCGTGCCGGCCACCTGCGCACGGGTCAGTACAGCGGCTACCGGCTGATGATCGGCACCAGGTAACGCGCCGCATATTCGCGCACCGCCGCGGGATCCTCGGTATCGAGGCGGTCGGTGGGGAACACGATAATCCCGACGGCGACCCGCAACAGAATGTCGGCGATGTTGGCCAGGTCCGCGTCAGGCATCTCAGCGCCACATCGGCGCAGCGTGAGCGCGATCCCGTCGGCGAACTGGTTGATCGGGAAGGCCTGCGATCGGGAGAACATGCCCAACAGCTCGGGCTCACTTTCCACGATGCGCGAATACAGGGGTGAGTCCCGGATGAGGCGCACCCCCAGGCCGAAAGCCTCGATCACCGCCTCCTGGGGGTTGCGACCGGTAGTGGCCTGGTCCAGCGTGGTGAAGAATGACTTGCCCTCGCGCCGCACCACGGCTTCGAACAGGTCGTCTTTGCTGGGAAATCGCCGGTAGATGGTGCTCCGGCTGACACCGGCCCGGGCTGCGATGTCTTCGATGTTGGCGCGGCGAACCCCGTAGGTTTCGAACACCGCCCGAGCGGTGTCCAGGATGTTGCGGTCGAGGTCGGTCTCTGTGGACTTGGCAGGCATGGCTGTGCCTCCTCCCTTCCGCACCGGGTTGGCTGTGGCGGTCACCACAGCAGTCGACCTACGCCGCTGTCCTGGGGTACCTTTGAAACAAAGGTACAGTTTTGTGTCTGTGCTTCACAACTGGACTGGGGGGTCCTGATGACTGCTGAACTCGGGTTTGGCTTCGATACCGGCGTGCGCGAAGCGACGCCCATGGTGATCGACGACGTCGACGACACCGCGGTGCTCGGTCCGGACTCGCTGATCTGGAAGTTCTACGGAGACCACCGCACCCAACTCTTCGGATTCCAGCGGGTCGCCGGTACCGAGAATTGCATCGAGCAACTCGGCCAGGGTGTGCTGGACCATTCGGTGATCTTCAGCGACACCCTGGGCCGGGCGAAACGCACCGCGCCGCCGTTGATGAAAACCGTCTATTCTGAGGATCCACACGCGTGGGGCCGCACCGTGCGGGACTTCCACAAGCCGATCAAGGGCACCATCAGCGACGGCTCCCGGTATCACGCGCTCAATCCGGAGTTGTTCTATTGGGCGCACGCCACGTTCGTCGACCAGGTGCTCTACAACACCGACACTTTCATCCGGCGATTGTCGCGCGCCGAGAAGGAACAGATCTTCGAGGAAAGCAAGGTCTGGTTCAGCCTCTACGGTGTCAGTGACCGGGGCCAACCGCAGACCTATGACGAGTTCGTCGCCTACTGGGACGGCATGCTCGAGCGATTCGTGCCGCACAAGACGGTGCTGTACGGCACCGGTTACATCCGCAAAGGGATCCCGGGACCGCGCCGGATTCCGCGGCCGATCTGGAAGGTGCTGTCCGCGCCGCTGAACGCCTATACCCGGCTGATCGTCGCCGGAACCTGCCCGCCGCAAATGCGCGAAGTTTGTCAGCTGGACTGGAACGCCAAGAAGGAAAAGCGATTTCAGCGGTTCGCCGCCGTGATGCGAGCGCTCAATCCGCTGTTCAACCGATTGCCGCTGCGCGTGGTCTATGCGTCCTGGGCGGCGGACGCGTGGGAGCGGGTGGGGATCGACCCCCGCACGATCAATAACCGCTGAATCCCTGGTGGCGGGTCGCCCCGGAACGCGACAGCTGCCACCCTGATGTTTCAGAGTGGTTTGCGTGGCCGACTTTTCGTTGTTGGACGTACCGAGGCGGGAACCGGTGCCGGACCCCGACGCATATCTGCGTGCCGCCATCGCCTGGCACTTCGGCGAGGAGACCGGCAGCCGGTTCTGGTTGCGCACTCGTGAGAGCTGGATTTCGATCCGCTGACCAGCCAGGCGTCGTGCGGGACTGGATCGAGGACTTGAATTTCCGTGGTGACCATGGGTCACAATGGGAGGGCACAGGTCGAACGCAACCGGGAGACGCAGCCATGAATCTGGTACAGGCGGCTCTGCAGACGGGCGTCGACCGCCTAGCCAATCCGGCGCGCACATCGGATCCCGACAAGTTGCGCAACGTGGTGGCCGGCCTGACCGTGCTGGTGACCGGTGCTTCATACGGCATCGGCGAAGCCACTGCCCGCAAACTGGCCGCGGCCGGAGCGACGGTGTTGATCGTGGCCCGGTCCGCGGAGCGACTCGACGACCTCGCCGCCGCGATCAACGCCGGGGGCGGACGGGCGGTCGCCTACCCGACTGATCTCAGTGACGAGACCGCCGTCAGCGTGCTGACCAAGCAGATCAACGAGACTCACGGACCACTGGACATCGTGGTGAGCAACGCGGGCAAGTCGCTGCGCAGGTCGCTGCAGGACCAGTACGACCGGCCGCACGACTTTCAACGCACGATCGACATCAACTACCTCGGGCCGATCTGGCTGCTGCTGGGACTGCTGCCGGCGATGCGCGAGGCGGGCGGCGGGCACGTCGTCAACGTCTCCAGTGTCGGCGTACGGGTGGTTCCCGGACCACACTGGGGCGCCTACCAGGCGTCCAAGGGAGCCTTCGACCGCTGGCTGCGCAGCGTGGCGCCCGAACTGCACGGTGACGGCGTCCGCGTGTCGACGATCTACTTCGCGCTGGTGCGCACCCGGATGATCGAGCCCACTCCGCTGCTGGGCCGGCTCCCGGCGCTGACTCCTGATGAGGCGGCCGATGCAATCGCAAAGGCCATCATCGAACGGCCCCGCACCAGCGAACCACCGTGGGTGTGGCCCGCCGAACTCGCCTCGGTACTGCTGGCCGGGCCGGCCGAAACTGCGGCCCGATTGTGGCACCGCCGGTTTACTGCACAGCCCCGTCCCGGGCTAGCGTGACGATCGTGACAGACAGCGTGCTGGGCACGGCAGCTCGTGCGGTGCTGTCGTCGGGTCTGCTCGCCCCGCCCGGGCCGCTGACGGCGCTGCGGCTGGTGCGCGAGGTCGCCCGGGGTGGCACCAACCTCTTCACGCTGCTGGCGGTTTCGGCGGCGCGGTGGCCTGACCGCACCGCGATCATCGATGACGACGGTGCGTTGAGTTACCGCGAGCTGCAGGCGATGACCGAATCGCTGGCGCGTGCGTTGTGCGACGCCGGCGTCCGGACTGGCCAGCCGGTTGGGGTCATGTGCCGCAACGGACGCAACTTCCTCGCGGCGGTGTTCGCCACCGGCCTGGTGGGCGGCGACGTGGTGCTGGTGAACACCGAATTCCGTACTGACGCGCTGGCCGGCGCCTTGGACGCACATCAGATCCTGACGATGTGCTGCGACAACGAGTTTCTGCACCAGATACACCAAACCGCCGAGTCCATCACAGCAATCGACCCGCAGCAGGTCGAGCCGCGGGCCGGTCCGCGGCCCAAGGTCGCGCGGTCGGGCCGGATCATTCTGCTGACGTCAGGAACCACCGGCGTTCCCAAGGGGGTGCCGCGCACCCCGAAGGTCAGCTCCGGACTGGGTGTCGGCGTCACGGTTCTCGAGCGCACCGGGCTGCACATCGGCACCCGAATGGCCATGGCAACACCGATGTTTCACGGTCTGGGTTTCGGCATGCTGACGCTGACTGTCAGCCTGGGCGGAGCTGTCCTGACCCATCGGCGCTTCGACGCTGAAGCAACTCTGGCGCAGGCATCGCTGCACCGGGCCGACGCTTTGAGTGCGGTGCCCATCATGCTGGCCCGCATCCTGGACCTGCCGGAACGAGTTCGGGCGCGAAACCCGTTGCCCTGCTTGCGAGTAGTGGTGTCCAGCGGCGACCGGCTCGATCCCGGACTCGCCCGGCGTTTCATGGATGAATACGGCGATGTGGTCTACAACTTGTACGGCTCCACCGAGGTCGGAATCGGATCTCTGGCGACACCGGCCGAGCTGCGGCGCTTCCCGGAGACCGTGGGCAGGCCCGTCGCGGGATGCCCCGTCCGCATCTACAACCGCAGCGGCAGGCCGGTCGGGCCGAGGGTTACCGGGCGGATATTCGTTGGTGGCGAACTGAATTCGGAAGGCTACATCGGCGGCGGAGCCAAGACGGTGATCGACCGGATGGCCGGCACCGGGGACATGGGCTACCTCGACGAAGCCGGCCGGCTGTACATCGTGGGCCGTGAAGACGACATGATCGTCTCCGGCGGTGAGAACGTCTATCCGCGTGCGCTGGAAAACGCGCTCGCCAGCCATCCCGGCATCGTCGAGAACGCGGTGGTCGGTGTTCCCGACGAGCAGTTCGGCAAGCGCCTGGCAGCGTTCGTTGTACTGCGGCCGGACGCAGACGTAGACGAGTCCGCCCTGCGAGAGTTCCTGAAGGGCAAGGTTTCCCGCTTCGAGCAGCCTCGGGACATCAATATCGTCGACAGCATCCCGCGTAATCCCGCGGGAAAGGTGATCCGCCGGGAGCTGTCCGGGTAGCGACAGGGCAGGTCGTCAAGCGGGTTCGTCGTCGTGTTCGGGGTTGAGGAGTTTTTCGGGGTGGTGGTAGGTGTTGGTTCTGGGTTGGCCGTGGTCTTGGTGGGGTGGGGGGAGCCATTCGCGGCGCCACCGCCAACAAACTAGTTGGCCGCTACAGTGGTCGCACGGCCGGCGCATTGGGAACTAATGACTTACCCGACTTTAACGGGTTAGTGCGGCTGCCAACAGATTTCATCTTGAACCCGATTGGCCGCGCATAGGCTATAGTTGGCGGTGACCCCCCGCATTGAGCAGGCCCTGCAGGAGCTGGGGGCACCACAACGTCGGTCCCGGATGGACCGGCGGGCGGTACGCCATAGCTAGGAGTGACGCAGCACGAAGCGGCGTCCACGCACGATAACCAGAGGGAAGCGCAGGGCATCCCGGCTCAGGGATTCGTGCGAAATCGACCGAGTCGAATCGGAGATTTCGCACTATGTCCGTCGCAACCACGAAGTCCTTCCCCAATCTGCGGCCCGCCCCGTTTCTCACTTCTGGCCAGCTCGGCAAGGCCACCGGCCTGCCACAGAGCCGCATCCAAGAGCTAGTGCCCAAGGGCCTGCCCGCTTATCAACTCGATCAGCGCAGGTATGTCTACGACCGCGAGGAAGCCGTCGCCTGGCTGGTCGAGCACGGCTACTTGGTCGACCCATATCGAGCCGCCATCAAGGCCCTGGTCGATGACGCCCCACCCCTGAGTGCTGAGCAGGCCGCAAGGATCACAGCCGTCCTGGGCGGCGCCGCGTGACTCATGCTATGGCGCTAAATTGTTGTGCTGCAACGCAATTGACCACTAGACAATAATGCCGCCGGGCCGGGCCTCTGGCCTCGACGCACTGCCCGGCGGCATCACCGCCAACGACTCTCCCGAGTCCGCCCTCCGAAGGCACCACCCATCCGAAAGGACGAAGTGAATACTACCGCCGACATCGGTATCGACGCTGCTGCGAACCCCGCCTCGCACATCAGCGGTCCGCATCTGGCCGCCCTATGGAATGTCGATCCGACAGCGACTGTGGGCGAGATCTTCGGCTACGAACGTGGTCAGATTGTCGTGGAGTGGCTGCGTCGGACGGTCTATCACGGGCGCCTACTGGTCGATCACCTCACCGGTAAGCCCGATCTAGACCCGTGGATTGAGGACGTGCCGGTGATCCCGGCGGACATGGTGGCCGAGGGGTTCACTGACCGAAATCTGGAACTGCCGAGGCGCCGGGAGGTGCGCGATTTCGCCGATGCCGATGGCAGCACCGACCCTGAGGTCGAGCTGCTTCGGGCGAAATACGTTCCGGACCCTGACCTGGACGCCGCCGCCAGTGCGGAGGAGAAGCGCATTAACGGCGTGCCGGAGTCGATCTACAACGCCCTGACCGCCGACGAGAGGTTCAAAGTCGACAAGCACCTGGTGATCGCCCCTCCGCAAGCGCCAACGGCGGTGGCGCATTGGCTGGTCCGCGAGGAGTTCAGCAGCCGCGAACTGCTGCCGCCTCCGAAGGACAATCCGCGCCGCCGCCGTCGGGTGTGGATGCGGCGACTCGTCCGCATTGATCAGGTCTGGTACTCCTACGAGCGCACCGCTGCCGGCGGTCCGCCGGGCTGGGTCGCACACACCGATCCCGAGTGGATGCGAGGCCAGCTGCGCAAGGTGTTGAAGAAGTTCTGGTACATCAAGTTTCGCAAGGTCAACGGCGGCAACGAATATGAGCTGAAATGGTGGAGCCCTGACACGCGCACGTTGACGATGGTCGAGGACGCGCTAGCCGACGAACTCAGTGCCGGGACCGGCACCGCACCGCGTGAGTTGCCCGACGTGTACGGGCAGTTTTACGGAGTCTACAGCGGCGGCACGCGCGTTCTGGTGCGCAACGGGGTGCTCGACATCGAGACCTGCCAGGTGGCCCTGAACACGCCGTTGTGGTTCAGCCTCGCCCGTATCGAGGCCGACTGGAGCCGCCGCGCTGATCCGTATGCCGATTGTGACTGGTTGCGGATGCTACGCGACCAGTGGGCGACTGATCCCGGCGCGATCACCTGCTTGCAGCAGTGGTTTGGGTATGTGCTGAGCGGTCGCACCGATCTGCAGAAATGGATGTTGATCATCGGCCCCAGTGGCAGCGGCAAGTCCATCATCGCCGATGTTCTCGGCACACTGCTCGGGGTAGTCAGTGCGACCAAGCTCGACACGCTCAACAGCTCGTTCGGATTGCAGTCTCTGTACGAGACCGGGGCGACGTTGGCCGTCATGAGCGACATCCGTTTCGGCGCCCGCGATTCCAGCACAGCCGTGGGCAACCTCCTGGCTATCACGGGTGAAGACGAGGTCACCGTCGAGCGCAAGTACAAGACGGCGGTTTCAGCCCGGCTGCCGGTGCGGTTTCACGGATCAGCGAACGAGATGCCGCGCTGGTCCGACAACAGCAGCGCCCTGCAGAAGCGGGCGCTGATCCTAGAGACGTCCCGCGGATTCCGAGGCACCGACGACGACGATCCCGGCCTCAAGAACCGCATCATCGCCGACGAACTCGGGCACGTACTGCGTTGGGCCGTAGAAGGTCTGGCCCTGCTCACTGCTGCGGGCGGCCGATTCACCCGCAGCAGTGGCGCCGACGAATTGGACGCTGAACTGTCGGAGTTATCGTCGCCAGTCCGCACGTTCGTCAACGAGTGCTGCGAACTCGGCACAGCCGAAGACTTCGTCGACCTCAAACCTCTCTACACCGTGTGGCAGGGTTGGGCCGAAACCAATAACACCGGCAAGGGCATGAGTCAGAACAAGTTCCGCGCCGCCCTGAAGGCGCTGTACCTGGATCCGGTTAAGCCGGGGCAAAAGGCCCTGCCCGATGGGAAGCCGGGAAAGTGGTCCGTCGTGTGGGGTATCCGGCGCGCGCAGGCCGCCGTCACCAGCAGGGGCAATAACGGCCAGCCGGTGCCGCGCATCGTGTCAACCGACCCAGTCGGCGATCCCTGGCGCGGCAACAGATGATTGCATTTTCTGGCGGCCCGCACCGGGTTATCCCGATACGCCACTACGTTAGGTGACCGGGTTACGGCCTTCGCCAGGCCGGTGCTTGGCTTTGCGGCGCCAGATCGCCCACGCCGTGCACGACGCGACGAAGGTTACCGACATCGTCTAACCCGGTCATAACCCGTCGTGCCGCACCGAATTTAAGAATTTGCACGGCTCCGCATATATGCAGGCAGTGGGGTCATCTCGCGTCGTCGGGATCGAGTAGTAACCCACCTAACCCAGTCAACCCAGATAATTGGTTCACAAATTGATAAGAGGGATCGTATCGGAGACAACAGTTTTGGTCGCATAACCCGGTTGACTGGTTACGGGTCATCGACCCGCCGCCCGCAGCCGCCCGGCGACCGCCGCCCCATTGCTCCACGGTTGATTCCGCACCGAGGTTCGCACCACAGTGAGGTACAAGTGAGGTATGTCTGGACCGTCGATGTCGCGTCAGGACTCCCGCGCCCGAGCCGAGCGCGTAGTACTGGCCAGGGCGGTACTGCGGACGCCGTGGCGCGAGATCATGCGCACCGAAGGGTTTAAGTCCATCGGCGCCGTGCAGCAGACCTACAAACGGGAGATGGCGCGGCGCCGGCTATCAACGCACGATCTGGCCGACCTAACGGCGCAAGAGATTCTGGAACGTCGCGATACAACCACCCGCATCGCGGTGTCTCAGCTGACTGAGGCCCGCCGCAACGGTGATGTGTCGGGTGTGGCCGCGATGCTCCGGGAGATCAGGCAGAACGATGTTGAAACGGCGAAGATGCTAGGTCTCTACGAACCGCAGCGGGTTGATGTCAACGTCAGCGCCGATCCGACGGCCATCATCAATCGGATGGAAGCCGAACTTCTGGCGCTGGTTGCGCAGCGCCGATCGCAACACCAGTTGCCGGGCAACATCATTGAAGCGGAGGTAGTCCCATGACGATCACCAGCACCACCGAGGACGCCATCAAGGCGGCTGCGTCGGTTGCACGAGACATTGCCGACGGCAGGCTGGCTCCGGACGCCCTGGAACAGCGGGTAACGGTCGAACTGCGCCAGCTTTTCGGCGCGGTCGTCGGCCCCGACGATGTGTGCTGGCCGCTGCAATGCGAGGTGGCGCGCCAGGCAGTTGCCCACGGTGCCTTAACTTCGGATGAGCTTCGAGAATGGGCCGCCGTCCTGGACCGCCAGCGGGCCGGCGACCCGCTGCCCGACCCCGATCCTGCTGAGGCCATGCCGGAGCCGGTGCAGGGCGCAAGCGAATCGCACAGTCCCGAAGCGGTGGCCACCGACGCCGATCCCGAGCCGATGGCCGAGGTCGCGCCGGACCGGGTGGCCGACGAGCCTCGCCGCGTCGGTGAACAGGGCTACGACCCGTTGGCTCACTGGTCACCGGGTGGTACCCAGCATCGGAGCTGACTGACGACCGTGAATAAAAGCGAAATTGCCACGGCCGCCGGCCAGTTGCGGGTCATCCTGCAAGCAATCGAGCGCGGCGAACTGGACGCCAACGCAACTGTGCACGCCAGGTTGGAAGGCGCGGTGGTTGCACTTGAGACGCTGGCTGCGTCTAATTCATAAAGCAAACGGTCCATTGCTATCTTTTGGTATATGATTGAGGCGTGAGCACAGCCACCATTGCCGCTGCCCTCGACCGCACCCGTACCCGCCGAGGCCGCTCGATCGGTCCTGCACCAGCTGGCAGTGCGGTGGCCTACCTTCGCGTGAGCACCGATGAGCAGGCCGAGTCCGGTGCCGGTCTTGCAGCCCAGCGCAGCGCTATCGAAGCCGTCGCCACAGTGCGCGGGTGGACCATCGCCACCTGGCACGAGGACGGCGGCATCAGTGGCGGCAAAGCACCCCACCAGCGGCCTGGCCTGGCCGCTGCGCTCGATGCAGTACAGACCGGCCAGGCCGAACGGTTGATCGTCGCCAAGATTGATCGGCTCAGCCGCAAGTTCCGCGACGCCGTGGACCTGATGGAAACGGCAGCCGACGAAGGCTGGCCGTTGTACATCGCGGACATCGACGCCGACCTGACGACCTCGAACGGTCGTCTGGTCGCGCGGATGCTGGCCGCAATTTCTGAGGACGAACGCGACCGTATTCGTCAGCGGACAAAGGCTGCACTGGCGGCGAAGAAGGCTGCCGGCATCCGGTTGGGCAGGCCGTCCATCCTGCCCGTCGAGGTCGTCGCCCGCGTAGTTGCTGAGCGCACCGCCGGCGTCAGCTTCGCCAAGATCGCCGATGCCCTCAATGCCGACGCCATACCGACGGCGCAAGGTGGAGCGCGGTGGTATCCGGCCACCGTGAAGGCTGTGGCTGACGGCCAGGACGCGGCGACGCTGCGCGCTGCCGAGTTGACGTGACGGACTAGTCCATCATCTTGATAAGACTCCGCGCGGGGGTCTCCTAGGTGCTCATCCCACGGGCAGCTTCAACACCCGATTGTTGGCAGGGTCGGTGACGTAGACGTTGCCCGCACCGTCCACAGCCACCCCGCCGGGGTGACCGAGGCCGGTGAAAGGAAGTACCGATTGGGCGCCGGAAGCCGCCATCAGCTTAAGAACACGATCGTTTTTGTAGTCCGCGACGTAGATGTTGCCCGCACTGTCCACCGCCACTCCCGAGGGCTGCTTGAGGCCGGTGAAAGGTAGTACGGACTGCATGCTGTCTGCTCCCGACGCCAGCTTGACGACGCAATCACCGAGGGTGTCAGCGACATAGACGTTGCCCGCGCCGTCCACCGCTACCGCAGACGGATCCTTGAGAGCGAGACCAGTGAACGGCAGCACTGTCTGGTTGGCGGCCCCCGCCGCCAACTTCAGGATTCGTTTGTTGGCGCTGTCGGTGACGTAGAGGTCGCCGGCACCGTCCGCCGCCGCCCCCTTCGGCAAGTTGAGGCCGGTGAACGGCAGCACGGTCTGGTTGGTAGCCCCCGCCGCCATTTTCAGCACCTGATTGTTGCCGGGAACCCGATTGTTGGCGGTGTCGACGACGTAGACGTTGCCCGCGCCGTCCGCCGCCACGTACAACAAGAAGTTGAGGCCGGTGAAGGGCAGCACTGTCTGGTTGGTGGCCCCCGCCGCCAACTTCAGTACCCGATAGTTGTTGCCGTCGGTGACGTAGACATTGCCCGTGCCGTCCACCGCAACCCCTGACGGGTAGTTGAGGCCCGTGAACGGAAGCACAACCTGCACGCCGTAGGGTCGCGCCGATGTTGGGTCTGCCACGCCGGAGACGCGAGTCGTCGCGGTTCCCGATTTCGACGATTTATCGTCTGAGCAGGCACTCAACCCGGCGTAGATCCCCACGGCCACGAGCGCGACGCCGAGGACTCCCGCGATAGTCTTTCCGACCAAACTCCGTTGGCTGGAATGGTCAGCTTTGCCGCGAGCGGAAGCGTCGACAGTTGTCGAATCGTCGGTTACCGTGTTCGCTGCGAGGGCGACCCCGAGCTTCGTGGTTGTCTGTTCGCCGCACTTGGCGCACTTGAACTGCGTCCGCGCGCTGTCAGCCGGAAGTTTTAGCCGCGCAGCGCAATGTGAGCAGATGACGAGCCGCTTGGTGTCCGTCATCGGGTAGAGGCTTTTATTGCTTTCGCCGTCACGGTCGCGATTCCCCTTCCAGCGATGGGCATTGATGGTGATAGCGGATGCTACTTATAAGTCTGTAGACGCTCAAGTAGCAGGTCGGCACTGTCGATTTCGCTATGGAAGGCGATCTGCAGCGAACTTTGGGCCGCAATCTGCGCGCGGTCCGGGATGGCCGTGGGTTGAGCCAAGAAGCATTCGCATTGATGCTCGGTGTGCATCGAACCTATATGGGCGGCTTGGAGCGCGGCGAGCGGAACCTCACGCTCAAAGCTGTGGAACGGATTGCGCACGTGCTGAACGTCGACCCGCTGGACCTTCTCGCTGACGAAGGTGGGGTACACGGCGAATCCGGTTGATCCTCGGACGGCCGCATCTCACTCGGTTTTCTATCCGCGCGGTCAATTGCGGGCCGCCGGCCCCGCACACGCAGAATTGTAATAACTGCGGGTTATTACAATTCGTTCACGCCGCAGGACGTTCATGCTACTAAACATCCAAACTTGTTGTGAAGCAACATATTTCGTCTCGCGCCTGGCAGCGCCAGTTCGACGCTTCGCCGCACCGCCGAGGTCTACGTTGGCGATATGCACAGCACGATCTTCACCAATCCGACGGAGCGTACTGCGGCTGGCCACTCGGCATCGCTAGCTTCGCTCAAGTCGCGCGGCGTGCCAGACGACGACCCGCGCGTAGTCGCTGCCCGTGAGGGGCTGGCCTTCCACCGCGTACTACGCGCGATCGACGGGGAGGCGGGCCAGCTCTCGGCTGCCGGGGTCGATGCCCTGGTTGCCCGGCTGCGTGAGGCGGTGGCCGGATGATCCCCGGCGCGAAATACGGCACCCCAGCATTCCTCGCGTCGCAGCTGCCGCAGCCGCGTCCGATCTACACGCAAGAACAGATCAGCGACCGGCGGCGCAAACGGTTGCCGATCTATGCGTGGTCGGCCGACTGGTCGCTACCCGTCGAGGTGGCCGCGATCTGCTCGGGGCTGGCCGAACGTGTTGCCGCCGCATCCAATCCGGCCGCTTATCTGCGCGCGGTCGCCGAGCTGGCCGACGCGGTGCACCAGGCCGTGCACGTCGTGGTCGGGTTGCTCGCGCAGGCCGACGCCGAACGCCGGACACGCCACCTCGGGACCGATGAACGAGGCCGGTCGATTCGTGCCGTGGTTGACCTTGCCGAGCGGCCCGCCGCGCCCGAGGTCACCAGCGAAGAACTGGTGTCGGGCACCTGGTCGACGACCCTGGTCGCGCTAGCCGAGCCGTACAGCGCAGCTCTGGCCCGGCTGTTGGGCGGTGCGGCAACGCCGACCGTCAGCGACCGGCTGCTTGCCGCGCTGGTCGAGGTAGACGCCGCAGCGGGTGCGCTGGGACGCCGGCTCGACCGCGAGCGGGTGTACCAGGCGAACCGTACCGGCAATCGCACCCCGTCGCCGGCTGACCGTGCACGCGCAGAACTTCACGAACTAGGAGTGCTATGACCGCCCCGCCAGTCGAGACCTACAGCAGTTTGTTGCCAGTGCCGTTCGCGGTGCCGCCGGTCAACCCCTCACCACAAGGGCTGTACGCCGCGACCAGCTGGACCGAGGTCACAGGACCGTCGCGGCACCTGGCCGGCGTTGAAATCCGGCCGGCGGGCAACTACGGCGGCGAAGACGCCTCGGGCCTGTGGGGTGCTGACTGGTGTGGCGTGCCGCCGTTGAACACCACGCCCCGCAAGGAAGGCGGACGGCCCGAGGGGCTGGACCCGTTCGCACCTGTGACCATCTGGGCATATGACGAGTGCGACGTGACCGCGCCGTCGCGTGCCGAGGTCCAGCAGCGGGCAGCGCAAATTTTCCGGTTGCGGGAACAGGTATCCGTGGAGCGCGAGTTCGCTAACCGGCTGCTGACCGACGCCGGCACGCCCGAGCAGGTCGACGCCTTCACGGTGGCGGTTGGCTACCTGGAAGCCGAGTTCGCCCGCACCAACACGGTCGGATTCATCCACCTCGGGGCGCAGTGGGCGGTGGTGGCGGCGGCGTCCCAGCTCATCGGCAAGTCAGGGACCCGGCAGGTCAGCCCACTCGGGCACACGTTCGTCTTCGGCGGCGGCTACGTCGAGGGGTTGGACGACACCCTGGTAGCGACCTCGCAACCATTCGGATGGCGCGACGAAACGGTGCTGCGCACGGCCATAGACGAACGACACAACATCTTCGCCGCCATCGCCGAACGCACCGTGCTCGTTGGCTACGAGGCCGTCATTGGCGCGGTGACGGTGACGCCGTGAGTACTGCAACGCTTACGTCCGACCGGCCCGATTCCTATGCGGGGCCGCGCTGCCAGTCCTGCGACGGGCCGTGCTGGCTGTGGAAGGGCAGCGTGCACGGTTACACCTGCACGGCCTGCCTGACGGCCTACCTCGACGCCAGCGCGTCCAGAGCTGCCGAACGCGACCGCGCGGACCGTGCCCAAACGCTGCGCAGATTGTTCGGCAACAACACCCCGACGTTGGTCACTTCGGAAGGCCGGCGTCGGGACGGCGGTGGTCTCGCGCTATGTGCCGCACCCCGTCCCGGCGTCGGTCACTAATCGAAAGGTCAAGCGGCACAATGACACTCACCTTCGCGGACATCAAACCGAGCGAGTGGGCGCATATGGCGAACTGCGTCCACGAAGCTGCCCACGCGACCATCGGCGTCCTGTACGGCGCAGAGCTGCGGAGCGCGGTGGCCACGCACAGCCGCGTGACGGGCGTGGAGGGGTTGACCACGTTCAGCGACCGCCCGCACGGACGCGACCCTGAGATTGCCTACGCAGGGCCGTATGGCGAGGCGAAGTTCTTGGCCGGTGGTCGCCGCCCGACCCAAAAGGCTCTGTTCGCCCTGTTCGCGGGCGGTGGACACAAAGACGACCAAGTTTTGAGCCGGGCCGGTGGCACGCATACGGGCATGGGCGCGCAGCCGCTGATCGACCACGCCTGGCCGGCCATCATTCGCGTTGCCAAACAGCTTCACCGAGCCGGCGAAGTCCACCAGCGCGGCGTACTCGCGGCGCTGGGCGTCACTGACGGCGGCGGCTTGACCTCCGTGCAGTTGGCCGGCATCCGGTCACGGTGCCGCACGGTACCGCCACTCACCACCAGGAAGCCGGTACCGGTCCAATAACTCCGGGCCAGGCCGAGCCTCGGCGGCCTGACCGGAGAACAACGAACCCAACGACAGACCCGAGGAGTTCTAATGTCCATCACCAGCATTCCTGCAGTCGATCCATTTCGCGACTTCTGGCTGCCTGACTATTGCCCGAGCTGCAACCCCGCCGGCCACCGTGCAGACAGCTGCACGCGCAAGGCTTCACAGACCGAGCCCGACGCCATCACCTGGGGTGGCGGCAAGCGGCTGGTGTGCGAGTACTACTGCGACCAGTGCGGCCACCAGTGGAAGCGCGGCGACCTCTGGACCGCCAGCGAGGCCGGCTTCAATCCCAGGAAGGCATCGTGACTGCGGTGACCGACCCCGTAGCCACACTGGCCGCAGCTCGGGCCATCGGATCAGCACGCCAGGGCCGGCGGCCTGAGTCGCCCGCTGAGCTGGCCCAGCGGCTGATCCCTGGCTATGTGGTGACGCCGACCATCAAGCTGCTGTCCGCCGAACTGGTGCGCGCCGTCGAGGAACCCGACTCACGGTTGATCGTGACCATGCCGCCGCGCACCGGCAAGTCCGTGCTGGTGTCGCAGGTCTTCCCGGTCTGGCAGCTGTCCCGCGACCCCGACGCCGAGGTCATCGTGAAGTCCTACGGCGATGCTCTGGCCGAGGAACACAGTGCTGCAGCGCGTCGGCTGATCGCCGAGAACGCCGGCGTCGTCGGAATCGAGCTGGCCGCCGATAAGCAGGCAGTGGGTCGTTGGCGGGTGGCCGGCCATCGGGGCGGCATGTTGGCCGGCGGAATCCTTTCCAGCACTACCGGTTTCGGCGCCAACGTACTGGTGGTGGACGACCCGGTGAAGGGCGCACAGGAAGCCGATTCCGACGCCTACCGGCGGCGGTTGATCGCGGAGTTCAAGGCATCGCTGATGACCCGGCTGATGCCGGGAGCCAGCGTCATCATCGTGCTCACCAGGTGGCACCCCGACGACCTGGCCGGGGCGCTACTGGCCGAACCGGGCAGCCGATGGCGTTGTGTGAATATCCCAGCGGTCTCCACGGCCGGCGTGCCGGACGCCCTGCACCGCGACCGAAGCGGCGTCGCTATGACCAGCGCAGTGGGCCGCACAGCCGAGCAATTTCGGGATATTGCGGCCGAGGTCGGTTCCCGTGCTTGGGCTGCCATGTATTTGGGCACTCCGACCACGCCGGAAGGCGGCCTGGTCAAACGGCATTGGCTGGATGATTGGCGGCTGCCGGCGGCGCCGTCAGGGGCCGTCAAGGTGGTGGTTGGCGTGGACCCCGCCGACAGCGGCGAAGGGGACGAAACCGGCATCATCGCCGCCAGTCTGGCCACCGACGGGTCCATCGCGATCATCGCGGACGTATCGGGCCGAATGACCTCGGATCGGTGGGCGCGCCGCGCCGTCGAACTGGCCCGCGATGTCGGTGCCAGCGAAATAGCCATCGAAGCCTTCGCCGCGCGGGCTACCTACACCAGGTTGGTCGTCGAAGTGCTGCCCAAGTACCGGCTGAACCGGCCCGTCAAGATAACCGGCTGGCCGCCCAAGGGCACCGACCGGGGTAAAGGTGATGCGGTGGCCCGCTCCACCGGCTTACTGGCCGCTTTGGAAACTGGCCGGTGCCGGGTGGCCGGCTACCTGCCCGATTTCGAGGCCCAGGCGGTCACTTGGGAGGTCGGCCAGCACCAACCGGACCGGGTGGCGGCGGCGGTGGTGGCCTATGACGTATTGACCCACTCTGTCGGCCAGCAGATGCACGTCGTGTCACCTATCGACATCGAACGTCGCGTCCGCGAGGGCAAGATCGGGCCGCCGCCCGCGTGGATGACCCGGCGAATCGGCGGGTAGCACCAGACCGGCTACAGCGTTGTCAGGCGCGACGCAGATCACCAGCGGGGGCCGCCGGTGGCCCCAGGGCAAACCGGAGCCGTGATCAACGTGCACGGGCTTGTCGGTAGCCGGTCGTACACTCTCGTGCAACCTGCAGCATCGGGCTTCGCTGCGGCAGGCAACCCTATTAGAGCTACTTGACCAGGGAGCGGTTTTGGATCCCCAAGAAGTCATTGATGAGGTGCCCGCACGCCTCGGTCTCGACAACTCAAGCGTGCTGACCAGCGGCGGACAGAAGATCGTGCTCGCTGGAGAATTCGCTGGGGCACCCGCTGTCGCGAAGATCGTGCTTGTGCCTGACAGCCCCATGGCAGACACCGTTATTGCACGAGCCCATCGCGAGGTCGATGTTCTGGCGGCAGTCTCCTCGCCAAATGTCGTTGCGGTGTTAACCGAGGCCGTCGAAATTGGCGACCGCCCGGACGCGATCTGCTGGGCTGAAGAGCGTTTGTCTGGCACTGACCTGACCGTGCTGCTGCAAACGCCGTGGAGCGAAGACGACGTATGGTCGTTGCTCACCGACTTGGCCGCCGGTCTGGCAGCGTGCCATGAACTCGACGTGGTTCATCGCGACCTTTCGCCAGCCAACGTGCGCAAAACCGACGACGGGCGATACGTCCTGATGGACCCTGGCCTGGCAAAGCATCTAGCGAAGACCGCACTGACGGGACAGTTCCAACCCGGCACGATGGGCTTCAAATCTCCCGAGCACGTACCGGGCGGGCGACCAATACCAGCGAGTGACATCTTCGCTCTCGGCATCCTGGCCTATGCCGCGCTATCAGCATCGTTGCCCGTCGTCCCGGGTGCCGACGAGGCCGACTATTACAACCGGCTCCGTACGCAGTCCTGCCCGGACATCGCAACCCAACGCCCCGACATCACTGATGAACTCGCTGCCGTGGTCAATCGCTGTCTGCACCGGCAGCCCGCACGGCGATTTCTCGATGGTGCCGAACTCGCAAACGCTATCGCCACCTCCCAAGGAGCCGAATCATGAGCGGTGTATTGCTTCACGATGGCAGGGCGGGCGGGCACCGCAAGTGGTGCAGGGAAGCAGTACAGGCCGGTCAAGCCAGCGGCGTCATCGTCAGCCCGTTCACGACGCCCCGGATATCGCAGGAACGGCAACCCAGCGCGGCGACGCTGCGCAACGACATGAGCGACCTGGGCGGCGATTTCGTCTTTGATCCGATGACCCACTCCCGGATGCTGGCCACAACGAACAAGATTGACTTCTATGACCAGTGGGAGCTGTGGCCAAACGCGGCTCCGGCGCTGACGACACCGGCTGAGTATCTTGACCACATCGAGCGCGTTTTTCAACGCCAAAGCATGCTGTCAGCGCCGCTGCTCGCGCCGACGGTGCAGCTGTCGTCGCCGATGGGGGCTGAGGTCACCACGGCACTCGAACTCGCTCGAATCGCTCGCGGCCTGGCAGACACGTCCTGGCAGTCGCTGGTGGGTACGCGCACTTTCTGGGCCGCCGGTGCTGATCTGGATGCGTACGTTGGCACCCTTGTCGCTTTGCGCGCGCCGGTCTGGATGGTCACTGTTGCGAACGAAGTGGTGCTCGACTCACTTCCCGACATGGCTGATGTCGCGGCGTTCCAGGGGCTTTGCCGAACGGTCAGATCGCTATCGCTGAGGTCGAGGGTGATCGTCTGCTACGCCGACTACGCCGGTTTGCCTGCCGTCGCAGCGGGTGCCGATACCGTGGGGACTGGATGGCATCGGGCTCATCGGACGTTTGACCCGGCGGCGTTTCGTGTCGATTCCGACGGCGGTATCCGACGCCCTGCGGCGTACGTCACGCAGGGAGCACTGCACGCGGTGCTGCGCCGCGACACTGCGGACCAGATTGCTCGATGGGATGCGGGCCGCGCCGCGCGCATCCGGGGTGGGCCGATGCCTCGAAACGACGGCGAAGAGCGGCTGCACCACCTGCAACAGCTCGCTTTGGTCGTGTCCCTGCTGAACGGAGTTCAGTCCAGCCAACAAAGGTTCGAGCTACTAAGAGACCGATACGACTCAGCCGCAACAGAATTCGATGCTTTGATCGCAGCTATCCCGTCAGTCGCGAACCGGGACAAAGCTGTCTGGTGCACCGCGATGAGAGCGGTACTAGACGCCTACGCCGGGGGCGAAGGGCTTCAGCTGTAGGTGGCTGACCTGTAAAGCCAGGCGCTCGGAGGCGGCGAGGCGAAGTGCGGGTTGGGGCCGACCGATGCGTGGCCTTCGTACCCACTCGTTACGTACCGCTAGGCCGATATTGAAAAGTGCGCAACGCTCGATCAGACCATCCATATCCGCCGGAGCACGGAGCAGCACCAGCGACGAAGCATCACACCATGCGGAGTAACGCAGCGCCTGATCCAGGCCGCGTCGCCAATCAGAGACTTTCGCCTCGAAAGCGTAGGTGCGGCCGATAGGTTCCAGGTCGGCGCGGCGACAGTATCCCTGGCCATGCGCGATCACCATTCCGGCATGGGTAAGTGCCCTTAATCGACGTTCCACTTGCTCCGCGCTCATCCCGGTCACCGAAGCGACGCTGCTGGTCGTCATCGACCGCTTGATACTCAGGGCGGCGACCACGGTGCAGTCGGCAGGACTTTCGATGAATGGGGCACCGATTTCGAGTCTGCGTCTGAGCGCCGGGAAGCCTTTCGTCATGACGAGCAGGTCTGGCACGCCGCGCGGCCCATGGAACTCAACAACACTCAGCAAACCCAGACCGGCACCGGGTAGCTGACTCGCAAGCGCCCTGAGGTCTGCGTCGAGTTCACGCTCAGCTGTGGGTTCGAACCGTTGGCCGCGTCCGCCAGGGGCCTCGAACTCTGCCACTTCAGCCGCGTCGAGGACAGCCGTGGTCGTCACGGGTTGGACACTAGTGGGGGCCTGCGCTCGCCAGGCCGGAATGCCCCACATCCACCGCGCAATGGATTGCAACCGTGACCACAACGTATTCATCCTGTGCAATCACCGCTTCCAGTCAATGTCCACGGTATCGGGGTCGATGCGCTCGCAGCCAGTCGCGGGGTCGCGCTTCAATCGGCCCTTGGGCTGGCGGTGCAGCCGGACGGTGCACAGGGCGTCGATCACGGCCCGCTGGCCCATCAGCGACGCCTCGCGGAACGCCTGGGCCGGGTCGGGTGATTCAGCGATTTTGCCCAGCGCCGCACCGCCTTTGCGGGTGGCCAGCATCTTATCGATCTCGCGCAACTTGGCGGCCACGTTCTCCTTCGCCGATTTCCAGCGGCGTCCGTCGATGATGCCTTCGTCGTACTCGGCGTCGATCTTGGCCAGCCGGGCGCGCAGCTGTTTGGATTCTTCGACCACAGGTTTCATGTCGTCGCCGACCGGGGTCAGCAGCGCCGACAAGTCGGGGTCGGCCAGCCGTTCAGCGATCAGATCGAGCACGAACGCATCAACATGGCGGTGATCGCGGGTGAGGTGACCAGAGCAGAAGTACTTTCCGCCGTTGACCGTCTGGACCGGACCGTCGCAGGTGGCGCACAGGTACAGGCCCGACCCGATGTAGCGGCGGTCGGTGCCGTGTTTGGTCTTGCGCGACGGGTCCGACAGTCGGGCCTGGACCACGTCGAAGACGTCCTCGCCGACCAAAGGGGTCCACTGCCCGCGCACCAGGTTGCCGTCGTTGTCGGTGGCGATCTCTCCCTGATACACCGCCCAGCCCGCGTAGCGGGGGTTGGTGAGCATGTCACGGACCGTGCGGGCGTTCCATGGGCGACCGTTGCGGGTAGGAACGGCGGTCTCCGTGAGCATCTTCGTCAACGATCGCAGCGATTCCCCGGCGTAGAACCGCTCGAACACATCAGCCACCACCTTGGCCTCGGCGGGTTCGATGTTGCCGGCGGTGGTGTAGCCAAATAACCGGGGACCGTGGGGGATTCTTCCGGCCTGAGCGTGCTGCTGGAGCGCGCGTTTGTGCCGGGCGGACTTGCGCTCGATCTCGGCGCGGGCCACCGCCAGTTTGATGCGGGCGTACATGCGCCCACCGTCGGTGGTCAGGTCGGCTTCGCCGTTGGTGGTGATCAGCGCCAGCCCGCGCCCTTCGGCGGCGTCGATCCAGTCCTCAAGCTGGCGGGGTTGGCGGGTCAGCCGATCCAAGTCCCAGACCACCAGGGCGTCGAATAGGCCGTCGGCGTAGTCGCGTTGCAGGTCGGCGTAGCCGGGCCGGTGCTTGCGCGAGTCGCTGGCACTGATCGAGTTGTCCCGGTACACCCCGGCCAGGCTCCAGCCGCGCGCCGCGATGATCGCGTGAGCGTCTTCTTCTTGCCGCTGCACGCCCAGACCCTCCCCGGTGTGGTCGAGGCTGATGCGGACGTAGACCGCCGCTCGGCGCGAAAGCTGTTGATTGCGTTGGTCTTTCGATTTGCTGCGGGCAGTGCTGCGGCTGGTGCGTGGGGCGGCGGCGGTTGCGGTCACATATCGACTATAACGTTTGTCAATGGTGTAT